>NZ_JBYSWV010000002.1:0-223483 GCF_058781555.1 Brevibacillus sp. FW306-2-1A-C05A | reverse complement strand
ACTTCATTTTACACGAATCAATCATGGGCCATTTTTTTATCTAGCTGTTGGTGTCGCACTTCATATTACAATCCGTCTAATATAAAAAATACGATTGAAAAACGGTTTCACAAAGCAAAATCCGAACATTACATCCGAACGTTCGTCATTTTCGGTGAGTCCCTCCGAAAAACCCGGGAGGAATCGACACAAAAAGAGAGAATATATAGAATTTTAAGAAATGTTTTCGTATTACTACTCTCATACAAAAAGGATGAGGCTTGCCCATGCGGGATTATCGCTATTACCAGTCTGCCTTTGCCGGTATTCCAAAGCCGTTCGCCTTCGTCGACCTGGATCTTTTGGAGCAAAATGCAGAGCAAATCGGGTTGCAAAGCAATGGAAAGCCGATTCGGATTGCCAGCAAATCCATCCGCAGCGTCGGTATTCTCAAACACCTTTTGCAACTGGACGACTGCCTTTCCGGGCTGATGTGCTTCTCCGCGCCCGAAGCGCTCCATTTGTGCGCGGCGGGCTTTGACGATTTGCTGCTGGGATATCCTGTCTGGGAAAAAAGCTGGCTGATCGCGCTTGGCGAGCAAATCCAGCAAGGGCGCTCCCTCACCCTCATGATCGACTCTGTCTCGCACGTGGAGCATCTGGAGCAAATCGCCCGCGAGCAAGGCGTCATTTTCCCCGTCTGCCTGGACATCGACATGTCGTCCGATATATTGGGCCTGCATTTCGGCGTGTGGCGCTCCCCTCTGCGCTCGCTGGAACAAGCCGTCGCGCTTGCTTCCCGCGTCGCTTCCTCCAAACACCTCAAACTGGACGGCATCATGGGCTACGAAGCGCAAATCGCAGGCGTCGGCGATCGCTACCCCCGGCAATTTTTCAAAAACAGCCTGATTCGCCTGCTGAAGCAGCAATCGGTCAAGGAGGTGGCTCATCGCAGAGCGGAGCTGGTGAAGGCGATCGGCGAGCTGGGCATTTCGCTGCGCTTCGTCAACGGCGGCGGAACGGGCAGCCTGCATCATACGGGAAGAGAGGACGCGGTTACCGAGCTGACAGCCGGCTCCGGCTTTTTTTCGCCCGGCCTGTTCGATTACTACCAGGACTTTCATTTTCAGCCGGCTGCCGGATTTGCGCTGGAAATCATTCGCAAGCCTGCCGAGCATATTTACACATGCGCGGGCGGCGGCTATATCGCCTCCGGTTCCGCAGGGGCGGATCGCTTGCCTAAGCCGTATTTGCCAACGGGCGTTCGGCTTATGCCCAACGAGGGCGCCGGCGAAGTGCAGACGCCCATCCAGTATCGCGGCATGGAGACGTTGCAGTTGGGCGATCCCGTCTTTTTTCGCCACGCCAAAGCGGGAGAACTATGCGAACGCTTTTCACGGCTCTACTGTGTTTCAGGCGGAAAAGTTGTCGAGGAAATGACGACCTATCGGGGGGATGGACAATGCTTTCTATAAGCAAAAAGGCAAACCGCTTTCGCAACTGGACAGGAAATGTGCAAAGCCAGCCGCGGCAAATCGCGCTGCCGCAATCGCTGGACGAGGTCGTCTCCATCGTCCGCGTCAAGCTCCGTGTTCTTCCCGCCTACCGTCTTCGCTACCAGAGCCTGCGCATGTCGCTGGACGAATGCTTGTCCTCCCTGGATACTTTCAAGCAATCACACCGCCATTTCGAGTTTTTCTCCTTCCCTTACTCCGACACCGTGCAAGTGAAATTCATGAACGAAACCTCGGAGCCTTCCAGCGCGAATCAGCAATGGAGCTACCTGAAAAAAATGGTCGTGGAAAACGGGCTGTTTTGGCTGCTGTCCGAAAGCTGCCGCCTGCGCCCCGCGCTCGCCCGCTCCGTGAGCAGGCTGTCCGCCCAAAGCGTGCCGGCGGTCAACGAAAGCGGCTACAGCCACGAGCTGTTCGCCACCCCGCGCCTCGTCCGCTTTTACGAGATGGAATATTACCTGCCCGCCGAGCATATGGGCGAGGCCATCCGGGAAATGCGCCAGGCCATCGAACAGGAGCGCTTCAACGTTCACTTCCCCCTGGAATGCCGCTACGTGAAAAAAGACGACATCTGGCTCAGCCCCGCCTACGAGCGCGACAGTGCCTTTATCGCCGTGCACATGTACAAAGGAATGCCCTATGAAGCGTATTTCGCCCGCATGGAGCAAATTTTCCGGCGCTATGGCGGCCGCCCGCACTGGGGAAAAATGCACAACATGACCGCCGACGAGCTGCATCAAGTCTACCCGCGCCTGCCTGATTTCCTCGCCATCCGCTCGCGGCTCGATCCCGACGGCATGTTCGTCAATCCGTACTTGTCCGAGCTGTTCGGGCTTTCCTGACGCCTGGAGCCATTCGCATGTCCGCGCACGCAAAAATGCCCCTGCCATTTGCCGTGGCAGGGGCATTTTGTCTGGTCGGGCGCTTAGCCTTGAGTCGGGATGTCCGGGTTGCTTTTCTTGCCGCGGCCATAGCGCACATAATAGTAGAGATAAAACAGCGCCAGTGCGCCAAGTCCGTAGAACAGCCCCACTCGCTGCGTCGGATCGAACGCCGGGAAAATCAGGATGAACGTGCACAACGCCAGGCACAGCAGCGGCATCACCGGGTAAAACGGCGCCACGAACTGCAAATCCTCCAGCTTGCCGCCCTCCCGCAAATATGTCCGGCGGAAGTTGAATTGGGACAGGGCAATGCCCATCCAGGTGAAGGTGACCGCGATCCCGGAGACAGACATCAGCAGGACATAAACGGTATCGGCAGCAATCACGCTGGTCAGCAGCGACAAGAGCGAGAAAGCCAATGTCGCCAGCAGGCTGTTGAGCGGCACGCTTCTTTTCGTCAGCCTGCCGAATACAGGATGCGCCATGCCGCTGTGCGACAAGGCCCACAACAAGCGCGTGGCCGCGTACAGGCACGAGTTGCCGACAGACAACAGCGCCGTCAGGATGACGAAGTTCATGATATCTGCCGCAAACGGAATCCCTACAGAATCAAACACCGTCACGAACGGACTCTCCAACAGCCCCAGCTCGCTTGCCGGGAACAGAGCGGACAAGATCGTCACAGAAGCCACGTAGAACACGAGGATGCGGAAAACGACATTGCGGATCGCTCGCGGGATGTTTTTTTGCGGGTTCTCGGCTTCACCCGCAGCAATCCCGATCAGCTCAGAGCCTTGGTAGGAAAACACGACGTTCATCATCGTGACAAAGACAATGGTAAACCCGAACGGAAACAGACCGCCCTCCGCTGAAAAGTTGGTGAAGAACGGGGCTTCCCGGCCTTCCATACTGATAATGCCGAAAATAGCACCTAGTCCGACAATAATGAAGATGAGGACAGCCAGCACCTTGATCCCCGCAAACCAGTATTCGGTTTCCGCGAATCCTTTCGTTGTCAAAGCGTTGAAGGTAAACAGCAAAAGAATAAACAGGGCGCACCAAATCCAGATTGGCGTATCCGGGAACCATCTCTGCATGACCATCCCGGCGGCGGTAAACTCCACGCCAGCCGTCGTCGCAGAGCCGAGCCAGTACATCCAGCCGAGCGTAAAGCCGCTGGCCGGGCCAATGTACTTCGTCGCATACGTTTGAAAAGAGCCGGTTACAGGCATTTTCACAGACAGCTCACCCAGGCAGGTCATGACCAGGTAGAGCAAAATGCCTCCGACGAGAAACGCGACGAGCGCACCGCCCGGCCCCGCCTGGTTGATCGTATAGCCTGCGTTCAGAAAAAGCCCCGTTCCGATGACCCCACCCAAAGACAGCATAAACAGGTGGCGGCTTTTCATCGAGCGCTGCAGCTCTTTGTCCTTGTGAATCCCACCGTTCATATGATCCCTCTCTTTCCCCGCTCGGGAATGGCAAAATAAGATGCCGGGAAGGAACTGCCTGCGTTAGAAGCGCAGGGACAGGCAGCTCAATCCTCCGTCTTGCTTCTGAAATTCGGACATCTCCAGCTCGATCACCTGGTAGCCAGCATCCGTAATTTGCTTTTTCGTGCTGTCGTAGCCTTTCGGAATGATGACGTAGTCGTTGATGTGGATGCAGTTCGCGGAATACTCCGCTTCTTTTTCCACGATCAGGTGCTTGTAGTCTTTGAACACGGGGGAATCAATAAATTCGCCTGCCAGTACCAAGGTGTTGTTGCCCAGGTAGGCGATTCCGGTTTTCAGATGGAAAAACTCCTTCAGCGGAACGATCGTGACTTCGTAGCCGTACTTGGAGAGAATGTCCCGGAACTGCTTCGCGCCTTCCTCGTTCGTGCGCGTGGACAGTCCCACATAAAAATGGTTTTCTACCTGCATGACGTCGCCGCCATCGAGGAAGCCGGGAGCCTGAATATATTCAATCGTGTCAAAAAAGCGCGGGAGCACTTGCTTCATGTCCTCGATCTCACCGTTGCGGCTTTCCGCGCCAGGGTTGGTGATAACCGCGCACTTTTCCGTCAGGACAGCCGTATCTTCGACGAATGTGGAGTCCGGGAAACGCTCGTCCGCTTCCAACACGGTCACTTCCAAACCGGCTTGCTTCAAAGCCTCTATGTAAGCAGCATGCTGCTTTAGCGCCAGAGCGTAGTCCGGCTTTCCGAGATCAGATGTCGTCAGGCCGTTCACATAGCTTTGCCCCGGTTTTCTTACAATCGCGCGAGAAAATCTCATGATAGTCGTTCTCCCTTCTTTTTCTGAAATCATTCTTGAGATCTGCAAATCGTTCAGGTGCCCGCTTCCGTTCAGGCGCACCGGCTTTGCCTGGAAACGCTTCCGCATAAGCCCGCGCCCTGCTGCCCGTGCGCTGCCACTGATAGCGTCGTGCCTTTGGCGGCGGCATGCTCGGCTGCAAGCCATTCTGCCTGGATCGGCCAGTGCGTTTGCTGCCTTACGCCGCCACCTTTTATTCCGTATCGTGGAATCGCTTCTACAATACAAAATCACACCCTTAATGTAAAATAGTTTTAAATTTTTTGTCAATGAATTTTTACCTGCTCGAAATCTTGTTGATTCGCCTGAACAATTCTGATAGATTGATCTCATAAAATGCTGGCGAGACAACTGGCAAGCAGTCCTACGTCACTAGAAAGCCAGGAGGGAAACACGTTGGTACAATCGATTGACCGGGCAATGAGCATCATCTTTGTCCTGATATCTGACGAGAGCAAAACGCTCTGGTCCATCTCGGAAATCGCTGAGAAAACGTCTCTCCCGCTCAGTACGGTACACCGTTTGATTAGCAGCCTGATGAAGTACGGCTTGATCCAGCAGGTTCCGGAAACCAAGCAATACAAGGTCGGCCTGACCTGGATGGAGATCGGGCTGCGCATTTTGGACAAAATTGATGTGCGGGCAGTCGCCAGAACCGTCATGGAGCAATTGGCGGCAGATGTGCGCGAGTCTGTCTATCTGAATATTCCGCACGGCCATGACGCCATCGTGCTCGAACGGGTGGAAAGCTCCATGACGGTGAGAAGCATCGACAATTTGGGCGAGCGCATCCCGCTGCATATCGGAGCCGCCAACAAAACGATCCTGGCCAACATGGAGCCACAGGAAGCCGAACGGATCGTCGCCGCGCTGATCCCGGAACCCGAGCGCCGCCGCGAACTGCTTCTGCTGCTGCCGCAAATCAGGCAAAATGGATACGCTGTCAGCTACGGGGAGAAAACGGAAGGTACCGCTTCCATCGCGGCTCCCATCATCGGCTACAATCAGCGGGTAGTCGGCGCATTGAGCATCGGCGTCCCCAGCTATCGCATCACCGACGAGCTTTTGTCCACCCTGATTGAGCGGGCCAGACAAAGCGCCAAGGAAATTTCCCATAAGATCGGCGCATTGCCTTAATTTTTTACCCACCAAACGGAAATGGTTTTCACTATACGGAAAACGGAGGCATTTATCATGCAAAAATGGCAGACAAAAGAACAACTCGTCGATCTCCTGTGCAACCTGGTCAACATCCCGAGCGTGACCGGATCGCCTGCCGAAAAAGACTTGCCCGGTTACGTCGTCGATCAGCTCCGCTCACTGCCTTACTACCAGGCCAATCCCGACCATGTCCGGGCCAACCCGACCGGGGATGGACGGCACTTTGTCACCGCTCTCGTCAAAAAGCCGGGCGTGCGCGACACCGTGATTTTGGTCAGCCACTTCGATGTGGTCGATGTCGAGGATTACGGCGGCTGGATGAAGCACGCCTTTGACCCGAAAACGCTCACTCCGCTCTTCCAGCAAAACCAAGCTGACATGCCTGCCGAAGTTCAGCAAGATTTGCGCACAGGCAACTGGCTGTTTGGCCGCGGGACGATGGATATGAAATGCGGGCTCGCCCTGCACATGTCGATGATCGAGCGGGCGTGCGCCGGGGAATTTGACGGCAACCTGCTCTTGCTGACCGTTCCCGACGAGGAAGTAAACTCTGTCGGCATGCGCGCGGCTGTCCCTGAGCTGTTGAAAATTGCCGCAGAATTTGATTTGCGCTACACGACTGTGCTCAATTCGGAGCCGATGTTCACCCGTTTCCCGGGCGACCAAAACAAGTATTTGTACACTGGCTCCATCGGCAAGGTGCTGCCGGGCTTTTTGTGCTACGGAAAAGAAACGCACGTGGGCGAGCCGTTTGCCGGGCTGAACGGCAACTACATGGCCTCGCAGATTACGTGCGAGCTGGAGCTGAACACTTCTTTTTGCGAAGTCGTCGAGGGGGAAGCTTCCCCGCCTCCTACCAACCTGATTCAAAAAGACTTGAAAAAAGAGTACTCGGTGCAAATTCCGCATCGCGCCGTGACGCTGTTCAATCTGTTCCTTTTGGAAAAGAAGATGGAGGAAGTCGTGGAGCCGCTCCTGGACGCAGCGCGAAATGTAGCCGAGCGCATCCGGGAAAACTACCTTCGCCATGCCAGCCAGTTCGCCAATTTTGCTCCTTTTAGCCCGCGTGACCTGTCCATCTCCGTAATGACCTACGAGGAGTTGTACACGTACGCCCTGAAAACATACGGCGAGGACAAGCTGCGCCAGCTCGAGGCAGACGTCATCGCCAACCGCCACGACAAAGACGATCGCGACACGACCATCGAGCTGGTCGATCGACTGGCGATTCTCTGCAAAGAGTTGTCTCCGATGATAATCCTGTTCTTCGCTCCGCCGTTTTACCCGGCTGTCAGCTCGCGCAATCACCCGCTGATCCAGAAAACAGTGGCCGAGATGGAGGCGTATGCGCGGGAACAGCACCAGGTCACTTTGCGCAAACAAAACTACTTCGGCGGCATCTCCGACCTGAGCTACGTCGGACTGCAATACCCGGCAGCCTCCATGCAGCCACTGGTCGCCAACATGCCGCTGTGGGACAACGGCTACTCCATCCCGCTACAGGAGCTGGAAGCTTTTGACGTGCCCGTCATGAACCTCGGCCCTGTAGGCCGCGATGCGCATCAATGGACGGAGCGGCTCGATGTGGACTACGCATTCGACACGTTAAAAGACATGCTGCCTCGCTGCATCCAGTCTCTGCTGCAAAATGGGCAGGCGGCAAAGGAATGAGATAGCTTTTTCCCCGCTTCCAAACAGAAAGGTTCTTACGTCGCCGCGGCTGGCTGCCGTCTCACGCGTAAGAGCCTTGCTGTTTTCCGGCGCTTTTTTTCTGCCTTGCCCCCCGCTTTTTCTTTATAATGAAGAAAAGTGATCGCTGAGGAGGACTCGTCATGAACTTTGAAGCAAAAGAAAAAGGATTCGTCACCCATTTATCGTACGGCGACCTGCACGTCTCCGGCGATGAAGCATACGGCTTTCGCCCGTACCAGTTGCTGGTCTCCTCGATTGCCGCTTGCAGCGGCGGCGTGCTGCGCAAAGTGTTGGACAAGATGAGAATGCCGTGCACCGATATGAAAATCACAGCCGATGTCACACGCAACGAGGCAGAGGCAAACCGCGTCGAGAAAATTCACCTGCACTTCATCATTACCGGGGAAAACTTGAAGCAGGAACGAGTGCAAAAAGCTGTAGAAGCCGCCAGCAAAAACTGCCCGATGGTCCAGTCGGTAAAAGGCAGCATCGTCGTGACCGAGTCTTTTGAGCTGGTTTCCTGATCGGCTCGCTTTCCCTATGCGCCATCATTTTTGGAAAGGAGAGGTCATCATGGGCGACCAGCACGCAAAAAATCCTTCTCCTCCCTTTTTGGCTGCGGCCTTGTTCCTCCTGAAAAGCATGCAGCACGTCGTTTTGCCGCCGAGGAGGCTGTCGCTTCCGTCGCAGCCGCCAGCGGAGCATCCCTGTCTTTTTTCGCGTTCTTTTTCGATGTCCTGGAACCAGATGAAACCGCGCCCGGCAGCTACTCGCCCAGCCGCTCCTGGAAGCCGCACGAAGACAGCTATCAGCTTCACTCGCTCCATCGCTGCACAGAGCTTGTCCTCGCCTTGCAGGCCGACCAGCAGAGCACAAATCCGCTGGACCTCCTGCAAAATCAGATCCGTTTTCAGCAACTGCTGCACACGATCTGGAGCGCCGCCAGCACGCAACCTTCAGTCGATTCGGCAAAAGCAATCGAGCAGACGCTTTCCTACATCCATGCGAATTTTGCAGCGCCGCTCTCTTCCGGCCGATCTGGCGAACAAGGCCGGACTGACACCGCGCTACTACACCGAGGTTTTCAAAAAGAACATCGGCAAATGCCCGATTGAATATGTGACCAGCTACCGGATGGACCAGGCGAAGAAGCTGCTGCGCGAATCGAAAAAACCGTAGCCCTGTCCCGCTGGCGGCTGCCGCAAGCAGCAGTCCGTGCCCCTGCCTAAACCATGCACGTGCAAAAGGACCCTCTGCCCCGCGAAAATCCACAAGGCCAGAGGGTCCTTATTCTGTTTATAAAATCGGAGACAACAATCGCGTCAATGATTCTTGCATACGCGTACGAAGCGGGCGGTTGAAATACTCTTCCACCGTCATTTCCCGGCAATCGGCGAGGTCTGCCACGAACAGCTCCTCCAACTGCCGCGCCATCTGCGAATCGTACAAGAACACATTGGTTTCAAAATTGAGCTTGAAGCTGCGGATGTCGACGTTCGCCGTCCCTACCGAGGAAAGCTGGGTGTCGACCACCATCGTCTTGGCGTGCATGAAGCCTTTTTCGTACAAATAGCAGCGCACGCCGCTTTTCAACAACTCGCCCAGGTAGGAGTGCGTCGCCCAGAAAACCATCAGGTGGTCCGGCCTGCCCGGCACCATCACGCGCACGTCCACCCCGGACATCGCAGCCATTTTCAACGCGGTCAGCATGCTGTCGTCCGGTATGAAGTACGGGGTCTGCAAATAAATCTTGTGGCGCGCCTTGTAGATCATTTTCAAAAACGCGTGCTTGATCTGCTGCTTTTCCGAATTTGGCCCGCTCGACACGATCTGGCAGCCAATTGTGCCCTTTGGCTCCGGCATCTCCGGGAAGTAGTCGAACGACTCCTGCATTCTTTTCGGCGCGGACAAATTCCAGTCCAGGAAAAAGCGCGCCTGCAGCATGTAAACGGCTTTCCCCTCAATTTGCAGGTGCGTATCCCGCCAGTACCCCAGCTTCTTGTCCTTGCCCAAATATTCGTCGCCGATGTTGAAGCCGCCAATATAGCCGCTTTTTCCGTCAATGATCGTCAGCTTGCGATGGTTGCGAAAATTGACCCGGAAATTGAGGAACGGAATCGACGAAGGAAAAAACGAGACGACTTCTCCGCCTGCCTCTACCAATGGCCGGAAAAACCGGGAAGAGACGCCCGCCGATCCGACCGCATCATAGAGCAGCCTGACCTCTACGCCTTCCCGCGCCTTTTTCGTCAACAGCTCCAACAGCCGCGTCCCAAGTTCATCATCATTGAAAATATAGTAGAGTAAATGAACGTGCTCCTTGGCCTCCTCAATCTGCCTGAACATGAGGTCGAACAAGCTGTGCCCTTCGGCGAACACCTGGACGGCATTGTCCTGTGTATAGTAGGCGCCGTCGCTCACCACGTTCATGAAAATCATGTCGCGATGCCGCTTCATCTCCGGATCGTTCACCTGCAGCTCGCCCTGCTCCAACAGCTTCTTCTGCTTGTCGACAGCCGCACGGAAATGGGAAAACTCTCCCTGGCGCAGCCGATACAGCTTTTTCTTGCTCAGTCTTTGCCCAAAAATCAGATAGAGGAGAAACCCGATACCCGGCAAAAACAGAAGAACCATCAGCCAGGCCCAGGTAGCCGCAATGTTGCGCCTCTCCATGAAGATGAGAACAGCGGCCAAGATCAGATTCCCTATCGTAATGACCGCCACAATTTGCTCCAGCAACAACATCACACCACATCCACCCTCACAGGATATCTCCCATTTTACACCATTTCCTCCCGGGATTCATCCTGGGCCCCGGACCGGGTCGGTTACTGCCCCAAAAGCTTCCCGTTTTTCATGATGCATGTATCGTCCAAGTAAACATCCGGCTCTTTGACCACCAGATCAATGTGCACCCCTGCCACAATCGTTCCGCCGAACGTATTGTTGCTGCCGAAGGCCACGTGAATCGTTCCGTACACCTTCTCGTCCTCCAGCACGACTCCCGTAATCCGCGCCTTGTCATTCGTCCCGATCCCAAATTCGCCGAGCATGCGTCCGTCCTGGTCGCCCAAAATTTGCAACAGCCGCTCGGCGGACGTGCCTTCGGCGTGGGTAATCCGCCCTTTTTCAATCGTCAGCAGCAGCGGCGAGTCGATTTTGCCGATCCCGGAAATCGAGCCGTCCACCACGATTTGCCCTTCTGCCGTGCCCTCCAGCGGCGCCACGTAAGCTTCCCCCGACGGCAGGTTGCCCGATTCGCCTGGATTGACGTACATGCCTGTGCTCGGCACGCCATTGCGTCCAGCGATGGAAAAAGTGAGCGACTTGCCCGCCTTTTCGATGCGAACGGTGCTGGCTGCGGTCAGCAGTTCGGTCACTTTCTCCGTCAGCACTTTTACTTGCGCGTAGTCGGCAGAGATCGCGCCCTCCAAAAACATGTCGGCCGTAATACTCGGCATGGTGGCGAGTCTTGCGCCGTTGGCCGCCGCTTCTTTTCGCGCTTTTGTATGCGTCAAGGAATGCTCGGTCACGCACACGACCACATCGGCGCTTTTCATCGCCGCAGCTACAGCCGCCGGAGGCTCCTGGCCTGATTTTTCCCGCTCTTTCATCACCATCAGCATCGCCTCTGCCCCGAGCTGCTTGCCAGCCTCGAAGAGCACTTCGCCAAGCTCTCGCTTAGGCTCGTCCGCGACCACCAAAAAAGCTTCGTTCGCCTGAAGTGCCATGCAGTTTGTCAAAATAGCCTTGCTCGTCTCTATCAGCTTCATCCGATTCATCATCCTCTGCCTCTTTCTCTCTATCATTATGTCCATCACGATCCTGCAAACCATGTTGTCTTCGCTTTCTTTTGCTGCCACTCCTGCTCGCGAAGAAACTGGCGAAATTTTCTTGATTTTTTCTTCGGATTTAGTATGATGAATGTACAAATAAAAACGCAAAAGACAACGGGGTCTTTTTCTGCGCTTGTGATAGAGCGCCGGGAAGGGCCCTGTTTTTTTGCCTGGGGCCAACTTCCCGAAAAATGAGAGCGTTTTCATTTGGGGTTCCTGACAATCTCAGAAAGAAAAGGGGATGACAACAATGTCTCACACACTGGCAAAGCGCAGCTTTTGGTCGCTGACGCTGTTGATGGCCGCTGCACTGCTCGCAGCGTCGCTGCCTGTCTTGGCGCACGCGGCAACACCAGCTCCACAAGTGTTCGACAAGGGGAAATGGGCACCTGCCACCTATCAGGCTGTCAACGCATTGATCGAGAAAAACGGCAGCAAAAATCCTGCCTACAACGCGGCCAAAAAGCCGTATGTCGTCTTTGACTGGGACAACACCAGCATCATGCACGATACGGAAGAAGCCCTCTTTGTCTACCAGATCAACCACCTCGCCTACAAGCTCACGCCGGAAGAGTTCGGCAAGGTGATTCGCACCAACGTGCCGGAAGGGCCTTTTTCCGATGCGTATAAAAACGTGGACGGCAAACCTGTCACTCTCGACGCGATCGCAAGCGACCTGGTTGCCGACTACACTTACCTGTACCAAAATTACGAAGGGCTCAAAGGCAGCAAAACGCTGGAGGAAGTGAAGGCAACAGAGCAATTCGCCGACTTCAGAGCGAAGCTGTATTTTCTCTACGAAGCGATCAACGACACACACAGCAACACCATCGGCTATCCGTGGGTGCTCTACCTGTTCACCAACATGACGATCGACGAGGTTCATCAGCTTGCCGAGGTTTCCAACGATGCGAGCCTGGGCATGGCGATTGAAAAAGTAACCTGGACGAGCCCGAAAGCTTTGGCAGGCAAAGCAGGCGTAGTAAAAGCTTCCCACACAACCGGGCTGCGCCTGACTTCGGAAGTGGCGAACCTGATGAACACGCTGCGCGCAAACGGCATTGACGTCTACGTCGTGTCCGCTTCGCTCGAGGACGTGGTGCGCGTTTTCGCCACCCTGCCGAAATACGGCTACAACCTGCCATCGGAAAACATCATCGGCATGCGGCTGAAAACGGAAAACGGGCTGATTACGAACGTGTACCAGCCAGATTACCCGATCACTGTCGGGCACGGCAAAACAGAAGTAATCGAGAGCGTGCTGGTCAAAAAATACGGCTACGGGCCGATCTTTATCGCGGGCGACAGCAACGGTGATTTTGAGATGATGACCGAGCTGGACAGCGTACAGCTCGCCCTGGTCGTCAACCGCGTCAAAGGCGGCAAAATCGGCCAGCAGGCAGCCAAAGCCGCCGAGCAGCTCGGCAAAGCCAGCCCAACTGTTGTCCTGCAAGGCCGTGACGAAAACACCGGCATGTGGATTCCGAGCGAGTCGACCATTCGGCTGGGCGAAAAAGAGCCGCAGTTGATCTCCAAATAAACGAGCTAGAAACGAGAAAAAACCGCCCGTACAAGCAGGCGTTTTTTTCTGTTCAGCCCATTTTTTGCCTAGCCCAAGCCCATTCCACGCCCATGAGAAAAAGCCCCGCCAAGTGCAGGTGGCAGGGCTTCCCTCTATCACGCGCTGTTATTGCATCGCTACTTTCAATACAGCACGAACAGAGTCAGCCGATTTGTCCAGCGCTGCCTTCTCGGAGGCAGTCAGATCCAGCTCGATGACTTTCTCGATGCCGTTGCCACCCAACAAGGTAGGCACGCCGAGGTACAGGTCGTGGTAGCCGTACTCGCCTTCGAGATAAGCGATGGACGGCAGGATGCGCTTCTTGTCTTTCAGAATCGCTTCCGCCATTTCCACCAGGGCGGCCGCAGGCGCGTAGTAGGCGGAGCCGTTGCCGAGCAGGGCGACGATCTCGCCGCCGCCTTTGCGCGTGCGCTCGACGATGGCATCGAGGCGATTTTGCGGGATCAATTTGTCGAGCGGGATGCCGCCTGCGTAGGAGTAGCGCAACAGCGGCACCATTTCGTCACCGTGTCCGCCAAGCACGAAGCCTGTCACGTCTTCCACGGAGACGTTCAGCTCCATGGCGACAAACGTGCGGAAGCGCGCCGTATCGAGCACACCGGATTGACCGATGACGCGGTGTTTCGGGAAGCCGGATGTTTTGAAGAACGTATAGGTCATCGCATCTACCGGGTTGGACAGGATGAGTACGATGGAGTTTGGCGCGTAAATTTTCACTTGCTCCGCTACCGAACGCATGATAGCCGCGTTCGTCGCCACCAGGTCGTCGCGGGACATGCCTGGCTTGCGGGCGATCCCTGCTGTAATGATGACGATATCGGAGCCTTGAATATCCTTGTAGTCGGACGTTCCGGTGATGTTGGCATCAAAGCCGAGCACCGGCGAAGACTCCATCATGTCCAGCGCTTTTCCTTTGGTCGGGTTCTCAAGCTGCGGAATATCGACCAAAACGATGTCAGCCAGTTCTTTTTGCGCCATGATGAACGCCGTTGTCGCTCCGGTAAAGCCGCTGCCGATGACGGCTACTTTTTTTCTGCGGAATGTCATGGTAGTTCCTCCTCGTCGTGTCGTTTCCCACATATGTTACAAGACCAGCTTCACACCGCTTGCTTTTTGCTCCAGCATTTTGGAGAGAATCGTACCGATGTGGGCGCCTGCCTCGATCGGCGACGTCCCTTGACGATGAATATTGGAAATTACCGTGCGCTCGGACTCTACCATTCCTTTGCGCGGACGGTAGCACATGTAGGCGCTCATGGAGTGGGCCGTAACCAGACCCGGACGCTCTCCGATCAACAGCACCAGCACTTCCGGCTCCAAAATCTCGCCGATATGGTCCATGCTCGCGACGCGTCCGCCTTTGACAAAAAACGGAGTCCCGCAACTCAGGCCGTAGCTTTTCAACGAGTCCATCAAGGAGGGAAGCACGTCTTTCAGGTTGGCGTCGACCGCGCTGGCACTCAGGCCGTCGGAGACGACGATTTGTACCTGCGGCTTCTTTTGGCAACGCTCCTGAAGCAAGCGCACGCCTTCCTCGGTGAGAACGCGTCCCATGTCCGGGCGCTTCAAATAGTTTTCGGTGTTGTCGTACTGGGTTTCTACCGTGAACAAGGAAAACTGGTCGAGCACTTCCTGGCTGACTTCCCCGTAGACGGCATCGACTGCCGCTGCGTGGTCGCGGCGGAGTTGCAGCATCGTTTTCGTCAGCGGTCTTACCCCTGTACGCCATACGCCGATTCGGGCAGGTGTACTGGCCAAAAGCTCATCCAGCCCTTCCTTCCATTTCGGATTCGGAATCAGCGCGGTTCTCTCCGGCTCGGCTGGTGCGGCGTGTGTCTCCTGAGCATTGGTAGCCGTTACCGGGGCTGTCCCCTGCTGTGGCGCGGCTTTTCCTTCCACGGCTGCTTCCGCTTTTGGCCCGGACGCTTTTTCGCCCAGCTCGGCCAGCTTTTTTTGCAGCTCGGCCACTACTTTGTCTACCAAAAAATCCAATTGTTGTTCCATCCCTCATACACCCCCGCTTCTTACATGAAGATTGTCGGATCGCCTGCTATTGGCGTCAGCTTGCCGTTTTCCATGATCCCCATTTTTTCCAGCCACTTTTCAAAAGCAGGTGCCGGACGGAGGCCGAGAACCTCGCGGAACGCGGCAATATCGTGGAAGCTGGTCGATTGATAGTTGAGCATGACGTCGTCCGCCATCGCCACCCCGATGACAAAGTTCACCCCTGCCGCCGATAGCAAAATTCCGAGATTGTCCATATCGTTCTGGTCAACCTTCATATGGTTTGTGTAGCAGACGTCGCAGCCCATCGGCAGCCCGTGCATTTTGCCCATGTAGTGGTCTTCCAGCCCGGCGCGGATCACTTGCCGGCTGTCGTACAAATATTCCGGTCCGATGAAGCCGACTACCGTATTGACGATAAACGGGTTGTACTTGCGAGCAAGACCGTAGCAGCGCGCCTCCATCGTCACCTGGTCGATGCCGAAGTGCGCCTCGGAGGACAGCTCGGAGCCTTGGCCCGTCTCGAAGTACCAGAAGTTCGGCCCGTAGGAAGTGCCTTCCTTGCGCATCAGCTCGTCGGCTTCGTCCAGCAGCTTGACGTCAATCCCGAAGGCGTTGTTGCCTTTTTCGCTGCCCGCAAGACTTTGGAAAATCAGGTCGGCAGGCGCCCCCTGACGGATGGCGCGCATCTGCGTGGTCACGTGAGCGAGTACACAGTTTTGCGTCGGAATCGCCCATTTGTCCATTACCTCTTTGGTCATGTTGAGAATATCCTTGACGCTGTCCGCTGTATCAATAACCGGGTTGATTCCGATTACCGCGTCGCCGATTCCGTAGCTGAGTCCTTCGTACAACGCTGCCTTGATGCCTTGTACGCTATCGGACGGGTGATTGGGCTGAACCCGCGATGCCAGTACGCCTTGCTGACCAATCGCGGTATTGCAGTGAGTCACCACGCGAATTTTGGCCGCAGCCGTAATCAGGTCGAGGTTGCTCATCAGCTTAGCGGTAGCCGCGATCATTTCGCTGGACAAGCCGCGGCTGATGCGCTTGATCTCGTTGTCGCCCGCCTCGTGGCTCAAAATGTACTCGCGCAACTCGGCGACGCTCCAGTTTTTGATTTCGTTGTAAATTTTTTCGTTGATGCCTTCTTCAATGACGCGGGATACTTCGTCTTCCTCCGGAGGAAGCATGGGGTTGTTGCGAATGTCGGCCAACGTCAGATCAGCCAATACTTGCTTGGCAGCAACGCGTTCCCGGGAATCGGAAGCGGCGATTCCAGCCAGTTGGTCGCCGGATTTGTCTTCGTTTGCCTTCGCGAAAATTTCTTTCAAATCGCGAAATTGATAGGTCTGTCCAAGCACAGTCGTTTTCGTGTTCATTTCGTCCACCCCTTTGTACGTTACGCCTTCTCATCAAAAGCGAGGGTTTTTACCACGACCGGGATAATCGTTCCCGAAATCGGCTCACCCAGGTCGATATAATCGCCATACTCCACCCGCACCTGATCGATGCAAATAATCTCTGGCTCTCCCTTGCAGCGCAGTGCCAGTCCCTGCCCCAATGCTTTGGCCATGTCTGTCTCGCAGATGACGACCATCGTCCGGCTCTCGGCAAAATAATGCCGATATTGGTCCGACAGCTCCTGAGCGATCGTTTGCAGCAGCGCATACGAGCAATAGCCGATGCCTGAGATCGCGAGCGCGAACGGGATGCCTGTTGTTTTATCAAAAAGCCGTTCACCGAGCTGGTAGATCGCCGCTACCTCCTGATGAATCCGCGCCGGGTCCGACAGTTGTTCCTGGGTAAGCTCCAGCTTGAGAATCGGAATGTTTTTAATCGGCAAAAGCTCCGGCTTGATATGCACCGTCGAGCCGCTGATTTCCGTGCTTTGCATTCCAGCCCCGATCACGGTGGCCCGCACGGTTTGCTCCGGATCGAGCCAGCGCACCGGGTACGTTCCTTTTTCCCGCTCCTGCTGCAGCACATAGCCCAGCAGCGGACCAAAATCGCCGTAGCGGCTGACATCTGCCATGCTTTTCACGGGCGGTCCCGTCATCAACTGTCCGACCCCACCGGAGACGGTCAGCTCTTCTACCGGAAATTCCCCGCGCAAATGCGGCCCTACGACGAGCAAGCCCGATACGTGCCGTTCTTTGCCCGTCAAATAATCCAGCATGCTGCGGGCCATCTGCTGGGCCACTTCTGTTATTTCTGGCAGTCCGACTTTTTGCCCGACCGCGATGCGCAAGCCTTTTGCCTTCAGCCATTCCTGAATGTTTGGCGACACGTAGGTGACGACGTCCTCCCGATCCAGGCGAATCAGCCTGCCGCCGACGTGGAAGGTCACTGTCGCAATCGCTCGGCCGCGCTGAAAATAAGCCGCATTGGCCGTACCGCCGCCGATATCCACGTTGACGATCGTTCCTTGCAGCGTTTGCGAGCGTTTTTCCGCACCCGCGCCTTTGCCTGCCAGCACGCCTTCGAGGTCTGCCCCCGCCGTTGCCACTACAAAATCGCCGGATCGCTCTGCCAGCAAATGCACGATGTGTTGCGCGTTTTTCTTGCTGGCCGTCTCCCCGGTGATGATGACGGCCCCCGACTTGATGGACGACAGACTGATTTGTGCTTTTTCGTACTCCGCTTGCAAAATCGCCCCGATGCCTTCCGCGTCAATCTCATCGAACCCGAGCAGCGGAGTGGAATGCACTTGACTCGCATACAGCAACTGGCGCTCCACGATCTGGTAGCGCGGCAGCGAAAAGGTGCTGGACATGCGCCCCAGGCGCAGACGACTGACGATCATTTTGGTCGTGCTCGTTCCTACATCGATGCCGACGCTTTGGATCCATTGTTCATCCATCGTGAACCTCCTTGAACCATTGGCGTGCCAGACAAGGCCGCAAAAGAAAAACGCCTGAACAGCCGAAAAAATCGCTTCCGGTCTGACTCAAGCGCCTTTGCTTTGCTTGCTATCTACTTGTTTCGTTTCCCGCATTTGTTTATCGGTCAGGAAAATCAGCCTTGGGAAAACAGCGTCTCCTCGCCGGCGAGAATCTCCTCGGCGAGCTTCACAAGCGGCATGCGCCGTTGCATGCTTACTTGCTGCATCCATTTGTAAGCGGCCTCTTCCTCCAGGGAGAGTGCGCTCATCAGTTTGCCTTTGGCCTTTTCCACGCATTTTCGATCCTCGATCTTCTGTTTCAGATCGCTAATATCTTTCTTCAACGACACGACTTTTTCCTTTTGGCTGAGCGCGATCTCCACAGCCGGAATCAGGTCATCCTCGGATACGGGCTTTACCAGATAAGCCGTCACTCCGGCTTTCCGCGCATCGATCACCAGTTCCTTCTGGCTATACGCGGTCAAAAGAAGGATGGAGCAGTCCGAAAAGGAGCGGATAATCCCGCTTGCCTTGATGCCATTAAGGCCAGGCATTTTCACATCCATGATAATGAGGTCGGGTTTGTGACGATGAGCGAGTTCGACCGCCTCTTCCCCGTTTTTCGCCTCGGCCACAACCTGATAGCCTTCGTTTTCCAGCATCTCGCGCAAATCCATGCGAATGATCGGCTCGTCGTCAACCACCATAATCTTCGGCTGTGTCATCTTCATCCTCCTTCTGGATCGGATAGAGAATGGTAACTTCCGTTCCGTTGCCTGTGTTACGGAAATGCATCGTTCCCTCCAGGTCTTCCTTGACGAGCGTGTCGACGATTTTCAAGCCAAGGTGACCTTTTTTGAGAATATGCTCCATGTCCTCAATGCCCACCCCGTCATCCGTGACAGACAGGCTGACGAAATCCTCCTTCGAGACGAGCGCAATGGAGATTCGCCCTTCATGAAGCTCGCGAAATCCGTGGATCATGCAGTTTTGAATCAGCTCCGTGACGATTAGGGCAAAGGATGTCGCCTTGTTGGACGGCAGGTACACGGATTCTCCCGTCACGACGACGTGTATAGCTTGCTCTGAACGTCTCATGGAAGAGACGATTATTTTCGATATTTTGGTTAAAATCTCTTTGAAGTCGATCTGCTCCAGACCGTCCTGCGCCAAATATTCGTGAATAATGGCGATGCTGTTGATCCGGTTGATGCTTTCCCGGTAGACTTTCTCGATCTCGTTCGACTGCGAACGCCGCATTTGCAGGCGCAGCAGGCTTGCGATCGTTTGCAAATTGTTTTTCACGCGATGGTGAATCTCTTTGATGACAGCCGACTTAATCATCAACTGCTTTTCTTTTTCGCGGATGTCCGAAATGTCCCGGAGCAAGATGATGCCTCCGATGATGTCGAGCTTGCGCACGGACGAAACCGCTTTCATCATGATAAAATGCTTTCCTTTTGACAACTCATCCTGAATGTAGCCCCCGTGACGCACGAAGTTTTCCGGGGAAACTCGCCAGGAAAAAATGCGTTCGATGCTCACGCCCTTGTCCGGTCTCTCAAAGCCGATCAAGGAGAGCAGCTTGTGGGCGCGCCCGTTGGCGTAGGTGATGATCCCACTCTGGTCAAACAAAATCATGCCTTCATGCAAAAGTGAAGAAATCGGCATATCAGGCACTGCGAACTGAATCAGCGTCTCGCTCAGATGTTCGGTCGTTTCCTTGAGCATCTCGACATTTTTTTCTTGTTCGACCTGCTTGGAAATATCCTGCTCGGTAATCAGCGTCCCGATCGTTTTGCCCTCGGCGTTTGTAATCGGCACGACGCTTTGACGCATGACGACCTGCTCCTGCGAGACACCTCTCGACCCGATCACCGGCTTTCCTGTAGTCAGGCAGTACATGACTGCAGGCTCGTTGATCGCGGTTGCCAGATGCCCCACGACGGAGCCGCTGTACATGGATCGCGCGGTGCTAGGCTTGGCCTGCGCGACCACCAAAGCAGCACTTCGGTCTACTGTCGGGCAGTCGATGAACATGTCTGCCTGCGACAGATCGGCAAAAATCTGCAATTTGGAAGCGAGGTCCTCCACGATCTGGATGTCGTCCTCACTCAATATCGTAGACGCTTTGCACAGTTCCCGTATGGATTGCATGCGAACCTCTTTTCACCTGCTAGGAGTTGATATTGCCTTCATTTTCTCACAGACTCGCTACGGCGGAAAGAGGCTTATTCGCTTACCATTTCTTGCAAATACGCGCGCAATTCCGGCACTCCCTCACTGGTGTAGGAGGACGTCCGAAAAATTCGCGCGTCGCCCAGCGACTGGCGCAAAAAGCCTTCCGCTCGTTGCACATCGGCAGCGGGGTGATCTACCTTGGTGATGACTCCTACGCACGCTTGGGGAAAGCCGTGCGCGAAGCCCGGGGGAAAGTAGTTGCGCTCGCGTGTGGCATCCTGGACCATCACCACGATGGTCGCCTCCAGCGCGGTTGCCATCAGGGTGCGGTAAAACATCGGATTTTCGCTGTACTCGCCCGGCGTGTCGATCACCCAGTCCCGATATTCCAGCGCTTGCGTCTTCCTGGCCGGCTGTTCATCGTTGAACAGCGCTTTGACCAGAGAAGACTTGCCCGCTTCGATGGCCCCGATAATCATGACACGGCCTGTCATGATTTCGTCACCAATGCCGGTGTGAACCGCAGTTTTTCGCTCAGCACCTGATTGACCGCGTCCACTGCCATCTCTACAGCAGAGACATCCCCCACGACAATCAGTGAACCTGTGAAACGATCGAGAAACCCAAGCTCGACACCTGCTGCCTTCGTTGCGATGTCGGCAGCAATAATGGCCGTTTCCGTCGGCGTCAGGGTCAGAATGCCGATCGCTCCGGCCTCCTTGATCCCCAGCTTGGTATAGAGCATAGGGTCAGGGTTTGCGATCACATGAGCCAACGTGACCTGTTTCCCTGGGACAAATTCCTGTATGACCCGTGAACGTTCCTGTTCCATCGCTATCCCTCTCCTCCTGCGGCACCCGGCACCTCAAACGAATCGACGATGCCCACGATGATCGCATCGATCGGCACGCTGTTGCCAGTAAAAAGGATACGGGCAGGCGTCCCGCGCGAGACGATGACCTGCTCGCCGATCCCTGCCCCGATCCGGTCTGCTGCGATGACGGTTTGCCCGCTCTCTTCGCCGCGCCAGTCAATGGGCTGGACAACCATCAGCTTGAGATTTTCCATGCCGGTTTCCTTTTGGGTTGCCCAAACGCTGCCGATCACTTTTCCCAAAAACATGCGATCACCCTTTTCCTAAATAGCTGACCGTAATGCCGCGCTCTCTCATGCTGTCGTAAGCCAGCGGAGAGACAATCGCTCCTTTTTTCACATGCAAGGTCGTATCCCGCAACTCCGGCTGGGATTTGATCCAGTCAGCCGTCAGCAGCTTGCCGGAGAACACCGCTTCTGCCTCGTCCAAGGCCGTCAAGGTCGGCTGCTCAGGCTTTGCCTCTGCTTTTTGCAGTTGGGACTTCAGCTTGGAAACGACGCGGTCAGCCAAGCGTTTCTGCTCCACGAACTCCACGCCAAGCTCCTTCATCGCCTCGACATGACGCAGGAACAGCCTGTCGTATGCTGGCGTCAGCGTCAACGTTTGCAGGGTGCGGCGGTCGGCGCGCTTGATGCCCGGCACGTCGGAACCTGCGATGACGAACTTGCCTGTCACCAGTGCGGAGAAGACGATTTCTGCCTTGATCGTGCCTTTCAGGCCGGAGGCGATTCGCGCCGCATTGTCCAGATCAATCTCCGGAATGACGATCCCGGCGTAATCTTTCGGCACTTCCAACGGGGCGGGAGCATACTCATCCGCTGTGAGAATTTTGCCTGCTCCCCCGCATTCGATCTTGTGCATCCCCAGCCAGGAGGAAGTTTCCCCGTCCAGGAAAAGGATGTCGTGGCAAATCCCGTGGTTTTTCAGATGGATAAAATGATCCTGGAATGCCTCATGTGCCTGGCTGTCGCAAAAGACATACAGGACACGAGGCGCTTCCGGTTTCTTTTCTGCATTCATGGAAAGCAAAATTTCTTTCGTAATCGATGCCACCATTTCTCTGATGTCCATCAAAGCTCTACCTCCGTTAGCCGGAGTAAAACTGGCCGTTTTTGCCGATCACTTTTACCCGGTCGCCCGTTTTCAAATTGGCGGCATTCCCTTCATCCAGATCGACGTGGAAATCGAGCGCGAATTGTGGATGTACGCGAACGACCACATCCGGATAGATGACAGGGCGGTCACTCTGCGTCGCAAGGATCAGCGTGTCGCCGTCCTTCACCTGGAACTGCTCGGCATCCGCAGGCGACATGTGAACGTGCCGCTTGGCTACAATCACACCTTTGTCCAATACGACTGTGCCTTTTGCTGTTACGAGTACCAGACCCGGTGTTCCTTCAATATCTCCAGACATCCGCACAGGGGCATGCACGCCCAGCGTAAATCCGTCCGTGCGGGAGATTTCCACTTGCGTCGCTCCGCGCGCCGGTCCGAGAATGCGCACGCCGTGAATGCTGCCTTTTGGCCCGACGATGGTCACCGTCTCCTGGCAAGCGAACTGGCCAGGCTGCGACAGATCGCGCATCGGCGTCAATTGGTGTCCTGCGCCAAACAGCTTC
The DNA here is from genome assembly GCF_058781555.1 of Brevibacillus sp. FW306-2-1A-C05A. Lineage (NCBI taxonomy): Bacteria > Bacillati > Bacillota > Bacilli > Caryophanales > Paenibacillaceae > Brevibacillus > Brevibacillus sp. FW306-2-1A-C05A. The sequence goes on along the minus strand of NZ_JBYSWV010000002.1, from coordinate 200,955 downwards.
TCTACATCGGCTGGCGACAAATGAACGTGGCGATTGGAAACGCCAAGGGGAATTTCCTGTACGGCCCCGGCAGTTTGATTGGTGGAAGGTTGCTGCTGTTGTTCTTCAAAAGATTTCACTTGAATCCCTCTTCCTTTCAAGAAATCTGCCGCTGCTGGTGTGATTTTATCCCCTTTCTCCAGGAGAAAGGGGTTTGGGATGCCTGTCTTATGCATGGCTCGCAAAGATGCTTCTGTAATAACTGCCATAGGGGATTACCCTTCGAGCTTAGGCAGGATCAGTTCAATGTCTCCGTGCGGGCGTGGGATGACGTGTACAGATACGAGCTCGCCTACTTTTTCGGCAGCAGCGGCGCCTGCGTCCGTGGAAGCTTTTACTGCACCTACGTCACCACGTACCATGACTGTTACGAGACCGCCACCTACGTGTACTTTGCCAATCAGTTTTACGTTCGCTGCTTTTACCATTGCATCAGCAGCTTCAACTGCTCCTACCAGACCTTTTGTTTCTACCATTCCCAATGCGGACATTTCTCCAGCCATTTTTTTATTCCTCCTTAATTATATGGACAAATTTTTACTAATTTACGACGTCATTTCTGTTAAAACCGATTTAATAATGTTTTTGATCTCTTCGCGGCTCAAGCCGACGTTCAGCGAAGAGACTGCTTGCAGCACGGCTTCCTCTGCCTTTGTCGCTTGTGCAGCTTGCACTGGCGCAGACTCAGGCATTTCTCTTACGCCGAAAGCGACGCGCTTGATGTTGAAAAGATGCTTGGGACCGATGTTGTCGGATGTGATGTTGTTCCCGAAAGAACCGCATCCGAGCGTAAAGGACGGCTGCACGCCAGTCGTGGCCCCGATGCCCCCGAAGGTGGTTCCGGTATTGACCGGGATGCGGGAAGCCGGCATCGCCTGGCCGTAAGATGCGATGATGTTTTCATCCTGTGCGTGAATCCCTGCGGTGTGGCCCAAGCCGCCGTGCGTGAGCAGCTCGCGGCAACGGGCAAACGCCTCGTTGTCTCCTTGAACGGTGTAGAGAGCGAGAATCGGCGCCAGCTTTTCCACGGACAGCGGATACTCTTTGCCTACGCCAGTCTCTTCCGCCACCAGCACGCGCGTTTCGGCCGGAATCGAGATGCCTGCCATTTGCGCGATGACGTGCGGGGAGCGGCCGACGATTTTGGCGTTGAGCGAGCCGTTCACCATGATGATGGCGGCTACTTTTGCCTTCTCGTTCTCGTCCAGGAAGTACGCTCCTTCGCGCTTCAAAGCGGCAATCATCTGATGCTTGACCGCTTCCTCGACCACTAGTGCCTGCTCCGAGGCGCAGATGGTGCCGTAGTCAAAGGTCTTGCTCTGCACAATGCGCTTGGCAGCGGCAGCGAGGTCAGCGCTGTGGTGGATGTAGACCGGAACGTTTCCGGGTCCGACACCGTAAGCAGGCTTTCCGGAGCTGTACGCAGCCCGCACCATTGGCGTACCACCTGTTGCGAGAATCACGTTGGTCAGCTTGTGCTTCATCAGCTCGTTTGTAGCCGGGAGCGTCGGCTTGCTAACGCAATGGATCAAGCCTTCCGGCGCTCCAGCCTGCACAGCGGCCTGTGCCATCAGCCGCGCTGCTTCCAGCGTGCATTTGGCTGCCGACGGGTGCGGGCTGAAGACAATCGCGTTGCGCGCCTTGAGAGCGATCATCGACTTGAAAATAACGGTCGATGTCGGGTTGGTCGACGGCACGATACCAGCCACGATCCCGACCGGCTGCGCCACTTCCCACACCTTGTTCTCTTCGTCCTTGCGAATGATGCCTACGGTCTTCACATCTTTGATGGAAGCATACACATCCTGGGAAGCGAACAAGTTTTTCATCCGTTTGTCCGGAACGTTTCCGAAGCCAGTCTCTTCAACCGCCAGAGCGGCCAATCGCTCGGCATTCTCTACGCCAGCCTTGGACATGGCAGCGATGATCCGGTCGATCTGCTCCTGGGTGTAGGTAGCAAGCTTCGCCTGCGCTTCCTTCGCCTGGGCGAGGTACGTGCGCACTTCCTGAATGGAATACAAATCAGCGTCCAGTGTCATTAGGCTTTGTCACCTCCGCCTTGCTGCTTTTCTTCAATCAGGCGAATCAGGTCTTCTTTCTTCGCCGTATTGATGTCATTGGTCGAAAGCGGGAAATCCGCAATCGAGCGGGCCAGCTTGCGCAAGTCGTTGATCGATTGCTCTGCCAGCGCCGGCTCTGCCTTTGCCTGTGCAGGCTGTGGCTTGGCTTCTTCCTTCGCTTCCGAACGCATCAGATTTTTAATCATTTTGGGAACATTCTCATCAGGACGCGGGATGACGTGGGAGTGCAGCAACCGTCCGACGCGTCTTGCTGCGTCAGCGCCAGCGTCTACAGCCGCCTGAACCGAAGAAACATCTCCGATTACGTACACGGTCACAATCCCTGCATCCGCGCCTTCATAAGTAACGACCTTGACGTCTGCCGCTTTGGCAGCAGCATCGGCGGCCGCGATGAGCGCGGGCAAGCCCAGCGTCTCAATCATGCCCAGTGAGTATGCATGAGCGCGCATTTACATTTCCTCCCCTTCAAGAGGGAAAATCCCTTTTATCGTTTGACTGGCTGTCGGGCGACGCTTCTTACTGCGTCGGCAAAGGCAGCGGCTGCTGCGGTGCATGCCGATTGGCTTCCTGTAAGCAGCGCTCCCCCGAAGTTGGTTTCCGTGGGCGGGCCAAAAAACTGCACCATCTGTACATCTGCTGCCTTGAGAGCGGCATCTATCCCGTACATGGCCTCAAGCGGCGGAGCGATCAGATAGGCGAGCGGCTCCCCTTCCCTGATGCCGGCAAGCCCAGACAAGTAGCTGCCCGTCCGCGACACGACATGTGCGTAATACGCATGCGTCCCCTCTTCATTCAACGAGTAAAAGCATGCTCCGCTTTCCATGAAGGCAACGGCTGCATCAATACCGCTCTGTACCTCTGATGGCGTCGCTCCCCCGATGATCCCGATGAACTCGCCGGACAACGGACCGGAAGCGTGCCCAGAGCCTGCGTAAAACGACTTGGCGTAAATCACTTCGACTGCTGCCTTTTTCGTCGCTTCATCAATGGCTGTATAGCCCACATCGTCAATGGTGGATGTCAGCATCCCCACACTGCGGATATGGGAAGGCAGGTTCAGCTTCTCCGCAAATTGTGGATCGACGTTGGGAATCATTCGGATCGCAAGCGGCGTCGCTCGAATTGGTTTTTCCATGCGTGTCACACTCCTTTCAGACAACTTCCCTTTTCAAAACGCAAAAAAAGGTGCCTAAACACGAAAGAACAAGACTCGTGTTCAAGGGCACCTTTGCCTTTTGTCTATTCACTTGTTCGGATAAGATTCACGCCAATTCTGCGATCTTATTCCTGCTTCTAATGTATGACAAGGCAAGAAAAAATGCAAGCGTTTTCGGTATTCCACGACTTTTCCATATTCCGGTCATTTGACGGACACACGGCCTGGCTATCTTGGTTGTGTAGCCGGGACGGGCAAGCCCGCAAGCTGGCACAAACAAAAAACAAACCGAAACCCCAAGGAGGAATTTTTCATGAAAAAGAAACTCGCAATGTCCGTAATCGCTCTGGCCGTATCCGCAATGGCAGGCTCTGCATTTGCCGCAGATGAATCCACAGTGCAAAAAGCTGTCGCGACTTTCCCTGCCAAAACCGTTACCGTCCAAAACGACGGCATGCAAGTGCCAATGCAGCCGGTCATTAATCTGGAGCAGATGGCAAAGGAAAAAGGCATCCCCGTGGACGAACTGCTCAAGCAGCTTGAAAAAGAAGGCAAGTTTATGAAAGCGGCGCTGACACTCGCAGTTCCCGCGACAGAGGCGGACTCTGACAAAGCGCCTGTAGCCGTAAAAATGGTGAAGCTGGCGGACGCTACCGCAAACAGCGCGGCGTTGCCGGCGATCAGCCTGGAAGAAAATCTCGCTCTCGCCAGCACTGCGGTCACCTTGCCTGCCCCTGTCCAGCCCGCCGACATCCGCCAAGAAACGCGCGAGATCATCACGCTGAAAGACGCCACATGGCTGCGGGTCGGGGTGCCGTACTACGAGCAAAACACAGTGGCGGGAACGTATTACGTCAGCACCCGCCTCAACAACGATCTGGTGCATACGTACATCACAATCATGGTTTCGATCGGGATCATTACGCTTTGCGGCTGGGCGATTGGTCTACGTCCTGTCGCGTTCGCTTACGCAGCCGCTTCGCCAATTGGCGCTGGCAGCGGAGCAAATCTCTTCCGGCAACTACGAGCCAGCCCTGCCCGACTCCACCCGGGTCAAAGAAGCCGAGATCAGCCAGCTCGTCTCCCCGTTCGCTGACATGGCCAAGCGGCTGGGGCAGTTGGAGCGGATGCGCACAGACTTGCTGGCCGGAGTCTCCCACGAGCTGCGCACCCCGGTGACGTCGATTCGCGGGATGATACAGGCTGTAAAGGACGGGGTCGTCAAAGGCCCCGATGCTGACGAGTTCATGCAGATCAGCATGGATGAAGCAAAGCGGCTGCAGACGATGGTCAACGACCTGCTCGACTTTTCCTCGATGGAGGCAGGCGCTGTCTACGCGGAAAAGCAGGAAATCAAGCTCGCCAGCTTGCTGGAGCAGGTCGTCGCGCAAGTCGGCACCTTGCCTGCCTTTGCCGAAACCGCCATCGAAATCACGCTGCCCCAGCCGGAAATCGTCTGAATCGGAGACAGCGCGCATTTCAAACAAATTTTGCTGAATTTGCTCAACAACAGCGTGGCCGCAGCAGCGACGCGCATCGAAGTGGTCGCCCGGCAAACCGACAAGCTCATCCTCGACATCATCGACAACGGCAAAGGCATTCCCGCTGAAGAAGCCCCGTTCATTTTCGAGCGGTACTACCGGGGGGACAGCAAGCGGAAGAAAAAGCACGGCCTCGGGCTTGGCCTGACGATTTGCCGCCCGCTCGCCAGGGCGCATGGCGGCGATGTAGAGCTGGTGCAGAGCAGTCCGGCGGGCACTACCTTCCGCCTGACGCTCGCCACGCCCCCTCCCGGGAAAGCATGACCGCAGGCAACAAGGCAGCAAGCAAAAACAAACCGCCAGGCGCGTTACTCGCATCTTGGCATGACCGAGAATGCCCACCTCCCAAAAATGCGGCGCGTCTGGCAGACTGCGCCGCTTGCCTGCTTTAGACGCGTTTCAGACGTGCGATCCCTCCGGCACGTGCGAGCGAATCAGATCCATGAAAATCTCCAACGCTCTCGTCTGGAACTCGTTCGATTTCGTCACCAGGGAAAAATCCCGCGTCACGGGCGTGCCCGCTACTTTCAAGGTACAGAGCGTCCCCAACTGGCGCTCTTTGCGGATCGCCCAATAGGACAAGAGACTGATCCCGAGGCCCGCTTCTACCGATTCCTTAATCACCTGTGTGCTGCCGAACTCCATTCGCTTCTGCGGCTGGAATTTGAGCTGGCGAAACATCTTTTCCGCCGCCTCCCGCGTCCCGGAGCCTTCCTCCCGCACAATCCACGTCTCCTGCATCAGCTCGCTGACCGCAACCTTCTCCTTGCCTGCCAGCCGATGCTGCGGGGAGACGATCACGTACATGCGATCGTCGGCAAACGGCTCGATGCACATTTTTTCGTTCACGTACTCCCCCTCCACGATCCCGACATCCAGTTGCCGGGTCGCTACCAGGTCAGCGATGACGGTCGAATTGTGAATCGTGATCGTCGGCGTAATCAAAGGGTAGTCTTTGCGCAGCCTCGCGATCACGTGAGGCAGGACATACTCTCCATACGTGTAGCTGGCGCCAATCGTCAAATGCCCACTCGGCGTGTTCATCAAGTCGTCGACCAGGCTCTGCATGCGCGTGTACAGCCCTAAAATTTCCCGGGCATGATGGTAAACGATCTCCCCCGCCTTGTTCAACCTGACGTACTTGTTACTGCGCTCCAGCAACTTCGTCCCGATCGCCCGCTCCAGCGAGAGAATGTACTGGCTGACGGCTGGCTGTGTCATGTGCAATTCTTCGGCGGCCCGCGAAAAGTTTTGCCTGTCTGCGACCGTGACAAATACGCGCAGTTGCTGATCCATGCAGCATCCCCCTCTTCTTTTTCCAACAACTATACGCTTTTACTTATCATCATCATAGCAATGATTTATTTTTCTTATTGTTATAGTTGTTTTATGCTTTGGTTGTCAAATCTGTTCGAGGAGTGATCGCAATGGCCTCCCCGCTGCATGAAAGCGCGCCATTGAACGACAACGACCAGGCATCTGTCAAAGCTGAAAGCAAGCCTCACAACATACCTGCCCCTGTTTCCTTCTGGCTCGGCGGTGTCGCCTTCACCTTTGTCATCGCGCTACTGGGTTACGGCTTAGCTTACATTCCCGGCTTTGACCGGGTCGGACCGTTGGCCTGTGCCATCCTGATCGCCGTGGCCTATCGCCAGTTTTGGGGATATCCGGAGCCGCTGCGGTCAGGGATTCAATTTTCCGCCAAGCGTTTGCTGCGGCTCGCCATCATTTTGTACGGACTGAAGCTGAATATGGGCGTCGTTTTGCATCAAGGACTTGGACTGCTTGTCTACGACGCAGGAGTCATCGTTTTTTCCATCGCGCTCACCATGCTGATCGCCAAATGGCTGAAAGCCGACACCTCGCTCTCGCTCATGCTCGGCGTAGGAACCGGAGTCTGCGGAGCAGCGGCCATCGCTGCCGTCTCGCCGATCATCCAGGCCAAAGACGAAGATACCGCCATTGGCGTAGGCATCATCGCGCTCGTCGGAACCGTTTTCGCAATCGCCTACACCGTCCTGCGCCCTTTTCTGCCTATGACTGCCGTCGATTACGGCATGTGGTCGGGCATCAGCCTGCATGAAATCGCCCACGTCGCACTCGCGGCCGCGCCTGCCGGGCAGGACGGCCTGGCAATGGGACTGTTGGCCAAGTTGGGACGCGTGCTCCTGCTGGTCCCGCTCTGTTTTCTCTTGATGTTCTGGATGAAGCGCAGCGGGAAAAGGCAAGGCGCAGCCAAAATCGAGTTTCCCTGGTTTTTGATCGGCTTTCTGGTCATGAGCCTGTTCGGAAGCTACGTGCTCGGCAAGCACATTCCTGTCTCCGCCGCCTTCAACGCCGGAGTGGCCCAATTGACCACCTTCGTGCTGACCATGGCGATGGTCGGTCTCGGACTGAACGTCAACCTGCGTGCCCTGCGCTCAAAAGCGGCAAAGCCGCTGATCGCCATGTCCATTACCTCGATCCTGTTATCCGCGCTGTCCTACATGCTGATCTAGCCTGTGGAGAACCCATCATCGCCTGGTGCGCAGCCAGGCGTTTTTTTGTGGATAAGGACAAAGCTTATCCCCATATGTTGATAACAGTGTGAACATCTCACCTGGAGGCGTCCATATGTTGAGTCGCTTTTTTCAAACCCGTCCGAACATCCTGTTGATAATTGTCGATCAGGAGCGCTATCCGCCCGCTTACGAGGAAGCCTCTGTGCGGGCATGGCGCGATGCAGAGCTTCCCGCTCATTCTTTTTTGCGCAGCCACGGCCTGGAGTTCAAGCGCCACTACGCAGGCGCGACAGCCTGCTGTCCCAGCAGGGCCACGCTGTTTACCGGGCAGTACCCGTCCCTGCACGGCGTCACCCAGACGAGCGGCGCCGCCAAAAGCTCCCCTGACAGCGACATGTTTTGGCTCGATCCAAACACCGTGCCTACCATGGGCGACTACTTCCGCGCTCTCGGCTACCGCACGTATTACAAAGGCAAATGGCACATATCCGATCGCGATATTTGGGTACCGGGCACGCATCTGCCCATCCTGAGCTACGATTCCGGCACAGGCATGCCCGACCCGGAAAAGGAGCGCCTGTACTGGCTCGCCAATCGGTTAAACGACTACGGCTTTTCCGGCTGGATCGGCCCTGAGCCGCACGGCAGAGCCCCGCACAATTCAGGCTCGTCAGCCGCCATCGGCGTAAACGGCCGGGACGTGGTGTACGGCAGCGAGGTTGTCAGCCTGCTCGGTTGGCTCGATCAGGAAAAAAGTCGGCTCACACGCCCGGAGACGTACCAGCCGTGGCTCATCGTCGCTTCTTTTGTCAATCCACACGATATCGCCCTCTATGGGGATATCTCGGCACAAGTTCCGCTTTTTCGCTTTGAAGTAGAGCCATCCGTGCCCGCAATCGCTCCGCCTCCGACCCGGCACGAATCGCTTGAGACGAAGCCGCGCTGCCAGGCGAGCTATCGCGAGGTTTATCCACAAGCGTTCCAGCCGATCTCAGACGAGCCTTTTTACCGCCGCTTGTATTACCAGTTGCAAAAAAATGCCGATCAACAGATCATGCGCTTGCTGCAAGCATTGACGGCAACGTCCTTTTACCCGGAAACATTGATTTTGTTCACATCCGACCACGGCGAACTGCTGGGGGCACACGGCGGGCTCCATCAAAAATGGTATTGCGCCTACGAGGAAGCGATTCACCTCCCGCTCATCATCCACAATCCGCTGCTTTTTCCACAGCCTCTGTCTACCGAAATGCTGACCAGCCATGTGGATATCCTCCCGACCCTGCTCGGCTGTGCCCATGCGGATGTGGCGGCCATTTCCGCAGAATTGCAGTTGACTCACAGCGAAGTCCGCCCGCTTGCGGGAAAAGATTTCTCTGCGCTGATTCTCGGCAACGGCGAAACAGACGCAAGCGATACCGGGCCGCTATACTTCATGTCGGAGGATGATGTGACAAAAGGACAGCACCAGATCAGCCTGTTCGGCCAGCCCTATCACTCCGTCATCGAGCCGAACCGGATCGAAACCGTCATAGCCTGCCTGCCGTCTGCTGGACATGGACACCGGGAGTTGTGGAAATACTCTCGTTACTTCGCGGTGCCCCCATCACCTGCCGAGTCTTCCCCGGCCATCGAACCCGAATACGAATTGTACAATCTCAGCACAGATCCATCTGAAATGCGCAATCTCGCCGCACCTGCCTATGCCAATCCTTCCGCAGAGCCTGTGCGCCGCCAGATGGAGCGGATGCTGGTCGAACAGCGAGAGCAGAAGCGGCTCACGCCTCGACGCGCGTCACGGCAGCAAGGCAACGGAGCGCACTCTTGAAGAAAGCAAGCTTGCTGTCACGAAGCGCTTTGCTTTGTGTCAAAAGAAAAACCCCCTGTCAGAAAGGGGGTTTTTCCGGAATTTATCCTTCTTGCGACAGCAACACTTTTTCCAGCGCAGCAATCGCTTCGTTCTCGTCTACGCCATCGGCAATCAGGGTAATTTCCTCCCCTTTGGCGATCGCCGAAGCCATGATGCCCATGATGCTCTTTCCGTTGACCGTCTTTTCCTGTTTGACGATCTTGATCTCGCTGGAAAAGGACGTGGCCATCTTCACAAAATTAGCTGCCGGTCTCGCATGCAAGCCGTGCGGCAATTGGACTACAATTTTCTTCTCCACCATCCTGTTGTGCCTCCTTAGATGTCTTCTTGCAAAATTGTTTCTTTGACAAACGCTTCTACCTGCGCGGATGTGCTCATCTGCAAAATCGCGTCGATATGCTTTGCCATTTCCTCCCGGCTCAACTGGCTAATCTGCTTGCGGGCTGGCAAAATGCTGCTCGCGCTCATGCTGAACTCGTCGAGGCCGAGTCCCAAAAGGATCGGTACGGCAACAGGATCGCCTGCCATTTCTCCGCACATCCCTACCCATTTGCCTTGGCTGTGCCCTGCCTCGATGACGTTGCGCAACAGCCGCAGGACCGCAGGGTGATACGGCTGGTACAGGTAGGCTACCCGTTCGTTCATTCGATCCGCTGCCATCGTATATTGAATCAGGTCGTTGGTTCCGATGCTGAAAAAGTCTACTTCCCGCGCGAATACATCTGCCATCATGGCGGCAGCAGGGATCTCAATCATGATACCCACTTCGATGCGATCGGATACAGCGACTCCGCTGTTTTGCAAGCCCTGCTTCTCTTCTTCCAGGATCGCTTTGGCCGCGCGGAACTCCTCCAGCGTCGCTATCATCGGAAACATGATCTTCAGATTGCCATGCGCGCTCGCCCGCAGCAGGGCGCGCAGTTGCGTGCGGAACAGCTCCTGTCTGTCGAGACACAGCCGGATCGCGCGATAGCCGAGGAACGGATTCATCTCCTCCGGCATGTCCAGATAGGAGAGGTGCTTGTCGCCCCCGATGTCCAGCGTGCGGATGACGACAGGCTTGTCGCCCATGCCCGCGAGCACCTGCTTGTAGGCGAGGTACTGCTCTTCTTCTGTCGGGAAATCATCCCGTCCCATGTATAAAAACTCGGTGCGGAAAAGGCCAACCCCTTCTGCGCCGTTTGCGAGCGCGCCTGCCACATCGGCCGGGCTTCCGATATTGGCCGCCAGCTCCACGTGATGCTGATCTGCCGTAATGGTCGGGTTGTGGACCAGCTTTTCCAGCTCGGCCTTTTGCTCGGCGTACTCCGCCTGCTTCCTCGTATAGAGCGCGATCTCTTCCTCGCTCGGGTCGATGATGACCACGCCTTCATGCCCGTCCAAAATAACGAGTGTAGACGGCTGAACCGCGCTTGTGATCGTCTGCGTCCCGACCACGGCCGGAATCTCCAGGGAACGCGCCATGATCGCGGAGTGCGAAGTGCGTCCGCCAATGTCGGTCACGAAGCCTTTTACATAGCGGCGGTCAAGCTGCGCCGTGTCCGACGGAGTCAAATCCTCCGCCACAATGATGACTTCCTCTGTCAAAGAGCCGGGATGAAAAAAGTTCACTCCAAGCAAATACGCCAGGACACGCTTCGTCACGTCGCGAATGTCGGCTGCCCGCTCGCGCATGTAATCGTTGTCCATCTGTTCGAACAAGCCGATAAACGCCTGCGCGACGTCGTGCAGGGCGCTTTCTGCGTTCGTCATTTCTTGTGTAATCTTGTCTTTTACGGTGTCGACAAGCTCAGGGTCCTCCAAGACAAGCAGGTGGGCTCTGAAAATGTCGGCCTGCTCCGCGCCCATCTCTTTTTCCACGCGCAGCGCAATTTGCTGCAAGTCTGCCTTCGCCCGTTCCAGCGCTTCCTCGAAACGATGAATCTCACTGGCAGCATCTTCTACCGCTACCGTCTTGATTTGCATGTCAGGAGCGGTCAGCAAAAACGCCTTGCCGATGGCTACCCCTGCGGAAGCTTTTACCCCTACGATTTTTTGGGACATTCCTTGCACCCACCTTTCTTTACTTGGTACTGGTCCACTCCTGCATCAGCCGGGCTTGTCTGCGCACCACTTCCTCCAGCGGATGGCCTGCCGGAATGCCCGTGTTGTTGTGCAACGCATATTCCCACCCGAACAGTTTCAAGTCTGACTGGATGCGCACCGCTTCTTCGTCCTCTGGCGAGTCGAACAACAGCGCTGCGGCAATCGCCAACCCCAAATGCTCGGGACTGATTCCTCTCTCCATGCATTCCAGCGCAGGGCCTACCAGCCGATCGTGGCGGGACAGCTTGCGCAGCGGCGAACGCCCTACCCGGACCACTTCGTCCGAGAGCAGCGGATTCGTGAAGCGCGCCAATATTTTCTCGATATACTGCGTATGCGCCTGCTCGTCAAAGCCGTACTTGGCTACCAAAAGCGCTCCTGTCTCCTGCAAGGCGCCTCTCGCAGCCTTCGCCACCTTCTCGTTTTGCATCGCTTCATCAATCGTTTTCAATCCCAACTGATAGCCGAGATACGCAATCACGGCATGGCCGGTATTGACGGTAAACAGCTTTCTCTCGATGTACGGAGCCAAATCGTCTACATAGGTGACGCCTTCGATCTGCGGCACGTCTCCTACTAACTGCGAACGGTCCACGACCCACTCGAAAAACGGCTCTACCACAACGAGCAGCTTGTCTTCATGCTGCTGGATCGGCACGATGCGGTCTACCGCCGCATTCGGGAAACCGATCAACTCCGTCGCCTGTGCCTGCAGCTCTGCGGAGAGCCCCGCGAAAACGTGCTCCTTCAGCTTGGCGCTCCCGCCAATCATGTTTTCGCAGGCGATTACATTAAGCGGACGCGGATTGTCTGCCAGTCGCTTCGCAATGCCTGCCGCAATCGCTCCCGAAATCTGCCCGAGGACGTTTGGCCCTACAGCCGTAGTCACCAGATCGGCGGAAGCGATAGCAGCAGCGACAGCTTCGACATCCTGCCCGTGAATCGCCCGCACTCCTTCCACGACCGACTGGGGATTTCCTGCTGTTGCCAATTGCACGTGATACATTTTTCTCTGGTTCAGCTCGTCGACCAGCGCTGTGTTCACATCGACAAACACAACCTCGTAGCCTGCCTGTCTCAACAGTTGCCCGATGAAACCGCGCCCGATATTGCCTGCTCCGAAATGGACTGCCAGCATGAGCGACTACACCTCCTCGGTGAACATCGCCATGATTTCTTCTGCTGTAGAGGCTTGGACGATCCGCTTCACGTTTTCTTCCTCAGAGCAAAGGATGGCGATATTGGACAGCACCTCCAGATGCTCATCGCCTACTGCCGCAATCCCGACCAATAGGTACGCCGTATTCCCTTCGCCAAAATCGACGCCATCCGGCACCTGCACAACCGAGATTCCGGTGGATTGGATCTCTGCCTTTGCTTCGTTCGTTCCGTGCGGGATCGCTACGCCGCTGCCGATGTAGGTGGTCGCCAGCTCTTCGCGCTCCAGCATTTTTTCCACGTATTGAGCCGTCACGTGTCCGGCGCGAACCAGCAGCTCGCCTGCCAGTCTGATCGCTTCTTCCTTGTTCGCTGCCTTTGCATTCAGCATGATTTTCTCTGTGGTCAGTATGTTTTTCATTTTGTTCTCTCCCATCCTGTCTTTTTCAGGCAAAAGGCATATAGCCTGCCTGCTATATAATCAGCAATGCGCTGTGGTTCTCCTGTCTGCAACAAGTTCTGCATGTCTTCCTCGATCAAAAGTGAGCTGACCTCGCTGAGCACCTCCAGCCCTTCCTTGGGCACTTCCTTTGGCCCCAGCAGAAGCAGCAGCAGGTCAACCTGCATCTCCTCTTCATCCATCGAGCGAAGCAATACGGGCTGCTCCAGGCGGTGAAAAGTGAACGACGCTTTCTGCACCGCCTCGTTTCTGCCGTGGAACAGCGCCATGGACGTGCCGGGGATGCCTAGCCCGCCGAGCTTTTCGCGTGCGATCAATTGCTCGACGACCGCCTCTGCCGCAAAGACGGTTTCCCGTTTTTCCAGCTCTGTGCAAATGTCCCGCAAAAGAGCTGGCATATCGTGCTGGCTGTTACTGACGCGCTGTCCCCATAAGCCATCGAGAATTTGATTGGCGTAAGTGGCATAGAGCTGCATCGCCTTCAGTTGCTCCTGCGACTGCCTGCCAGGCGGCACAATTTTGCTTTCCTTTTTCGCCGCCCCCACCTGGACCGGGCGGTTGTGCAGATGAAACTTGATTTTTTGAATGTCGTCCTGCGGCAGCAGCGGGCTGACGACTACGTATTCTGCCGGGTCGAGCGCCAGCGGCAGGGTGGAAATAATCAGATCGTAGTCGCTGCGCGGCACGTTGCCCAGATCAAACATGGACAAGTTGCGCAAGCTGACGATCTCGGGAATTTCCTTTTTGATGCGCGTCGCCAAAATCTTCGACGAGCCGATGCCGCTGGAGCAGACGACCAGTGCGCGATAGCGATGGTGCTCCAGCCGCCCCCTCTCCAGCGCTGCCCCCAGATGCATGACCAGATAGCCAACCTCTTCCTCCGGCACTTGCAGCTCAGGCAGGAGGACCGCCACCACCTCCTTCGCCACCGTAAACAGCTCCGGGTAGTTTTGCTTGATCTGGCCGAGGATCGGATTGTGAATCTCCATCTGACGCCTGAGCCTGTACAGCGCCGGCTCCAGATGCGTCAGCAGGCCGTGAAACAAAGACGTGTCCTCCCGCAGCGAAAGCCCCAGACGCTCTTCGCACAGGGCAATGAAGCGTGCGGTCAAGGCGGCCAGCTCGGTATTTTCCGGCCAGACGGCGTCCTCGGGGGACTGCCGCAGCTTCGCTCCACGCAAATGCATCGTAATATAGCCGATTTCATCCTGCGGAATCTCCATCTGAAAGATGTGCTGCAGCCGTTCCATGATGTTTTTGGCGACGACGTATTCGGGGGTTCCCGCCAGCTCGCTCAGCGTATGCTCGTCGAAGCGAATCTTTTCGCCTTTTTCAATCCGCTCCATCGCCAGTGCCAAATGCGCGACCAGGCCGATATAGGCGCTGTCCGCGAGCGGATACGGCAGCTCGGCTTCGAGGTGGCTCAGGGCATTTTCCACCTTCATCAGCTTTTCCCGGTCGATCAGTGACAAAAGCCGCCGGGAAATCGAGTCCATGTCCCGCGAAGATTTGTTTTGAATGTTTTCCTTAATAATCCCGATCAGCTCGTGGTCATCGAGATGCTCGGCAATCAAACGGCTGATCGCCTTTCTTTTGGACGCCTCGTTTCCCAGCAGCTCGACTCCGTATCCTCGCTTTCTCAGCAAGGTCAGGTCGTAACGGCCGAGCAGTTCCTCGAGATCGTCCAGGTCGTGGCTGATCGTGGCGGTCGTTACCTTCAGATCAATCGCCAGCGAAATCAACTTGACGGGTTCTGTGGCTGCCAGCAGGGAGCAGAGGATGATCGCCTTGCGTTCCTCGGCGGTAAACTCCGTCGTCGTCTGGTGCAGGACAGACATTTTCAGCGCCAGCTTTTGCTCGGGTGTGCCTACAACCTCTACCCCGGCCCCCGTCTTGCGCACCAGTTCCAGACCGCTTTCGGCAAACAGCGGGTCGAGGGCGTCCAGCTCCCTGTGGACGGTTCGCGTGCTCACGCCGATTCGCTCGGCGATCTGCGCTACGGTTATGCCCTTTTTCTCCTGCAATAAAATTTCCATGATCGATCGCTGCCGTGAGGATACATGCATGCCCTTGCTCCCTCCTTAACGCCAAAGAGGGAAAACGCTAGCTTTCACTAGCGTTGATCCCCTTTTACCCCAGCCGTTTGACCAACTTGTCATACTCCGGACTATTCAAGAAGTTATCAATGGAGATGTGCTCGGCAGACGGTGCTTTTGCCCGCGCTCTCTCTGTCAGCGACTTGTGCGTAATGACGATGTCGGCATCATCAGGAATGTCGTTGATCGCGGTGTTGATAACCGTGATCTCGCCAAGTCCGGCATCCTTGAACTTTTTGCGCAGGGATGCCGCCCCCATTGCGCTGGAGCCCATACCAGCGTCGCAAGAAAAGACTACTTTTTTCACATCGGCAGCCACCACTGCTTTCGCCGCCGCTACCTCTTCTCCTTCTGCTGCTGGTTGCTTTTTGCCTTTCAGTTCCTGCATTTTTTCCGTCGCTTTTTCCAACTCGTCCTCATCGGACTTGCCGCCCATTTTCAGCAATGCAGCCGCGATGACGAAGGAAACGACTGTCGCTGCAACAACCCCTGCCAACACTGGCAGCAAGCCGCCCCGCGGAGCCATTGCACTGAGAGCGAAAATGCTACCTGGCGATGGCGATGACACCAGTCCTGCTCCAAGCAGCGTGAAGGTGAAGACCCCTGCCATTCCGCCGCCTATTGCCGCCAAAACGAGGCGCGGATTCATCAAGATGTAAGGGAAGTAAATTTCGTGAATACCACCGAAAAAGTGAATGATAACCGCACCTGGCGCCGACTGCTTGGCGTTGCCGCGCCCTGCCAGCCAATATGCCAATAGGATTCCCAAGCCAGGCCCTGGATTTGTCTCCATGAGGAAAAAAATTGATTTCCCTGTTCTCACTGACTCTTCCAGTCCAATCGGACTAAAAATACCGTGGTTAATTGCATTGTTCAAAAACAGCATCTTCGCCGGCTCGACTAAAATGCTTGCGAGCGGCAGCAATCCTGCATCCACAATCACTTGAACACCGGAAGCGAGTGCTTTGCTAAGACCAGTCACGACCGGACCAATCGCTAGGAATGCTATTATCGCAAGCACCCCCCCAATTATTCCCGCCGAAAAATTGTTAATCAGCATTTCAAAACCAGAACGAATTCTGCCTTCAAGTAGTTGGTCCACTTTTTTCATGATCCAACCACCGAGAGGTCCCATTATCATTGCTCCCAAAAACATCGGGATGTCTGATCCAACTATAATCCCCATTGTGGCAACGGCCCCTATGACACCGCCACGTACATCGTGAATCATTTTCCCACCCGTGTATCCGATCAAAAGCGGTAGCAGATACGTAATCATTGGAACAACCAACTTGGCCAGTTCCTCATTAGGCCATCGCCCCGTGGGGATAAACAACGCCGTAATCAATCCCCAGGCGATAAACGCGCCGATGTTCGGCATCACCATCGCACTGAGAAACCGCCCAAATTTTTGTACCGAGACTCGCACACCGCCGGAAGATTGGTTCTTTGTCGCCAAGTTCTCCATACTGGACCCTCCTTTACCCTGTCTATAAAAATGTTGACATGATTAAACAGATAATGTGCACACCTCAAATATAAAGCGTTTACATACGCGTCACAACAAAATCAAAGCGCGAATTTGTCGTCCTTATTGTTGCCAAAACTTAATAACGGCTAAAAAAAAGACTTCCGCTCCGCAGAGCCGAAGTCTCTTTTCCTTAAAAATCTTCTCTTTCCACCTTCATCACTTTTCCCGTTTCCGCATTGACCTCGACTCAAGAATCTGTCACATTCTCTCCCAGTGTGTCGGGTAATATCAAAGGAATACCCGTTACCGTAGGCGGTTCCATTAGTAGCACTGTTGGCTACACATTAAATGTCCCTGCCAATAAAACTGTATATATGGGATACAGAGTGAAATATAGCGTTGAAGAGGGGACTAGGGAAATGATTGACCTGGTCACTGGAAAAGTCGTCTCTAGTAACACCTATGTTGTTAAAAATCCGAAATTCGGTGAATACAAACTAATCGACGCAAAGTGATCCCCAAGTAACAAACAAAAAGGATTGGCTAACCAGCTAATCCTTTTTGTTCAGAATGAAGTATCCTAGTTTTGAAAGTGTGTACATAGCGAAGATAGACATTAATGTCTTAGAAATGACGTAACCATCAACGGCCAATTGATATCCCGGGGGTATTAAACTCTTGGGATTAAACCAAAAGTAAACGGAAACTACCGCAGGTATCAGTATCAGAATTTACGCTATGACATGCCTGTTTTCCATGGAGATTCTGCCACCTTATACGATTATTAGTCATTCTGACTGGAATCCATTTTGACAATGATTGGCTTTAAATTCAAGAGAAATTTTTACCAAAATATCCCTCATTCTCCATTTCTTTCTTGCATGCAAAAAAAGCCGACGCAATCACCATTGCATCGGCTTTTCCTTATCGGTAGCGCTTAGCGCTGTTTGTTATATGGTCTTCCTGCGGACTCGCCGCTGCGGGAGCGGGACTCGCCGCCGCGCGGGCGGGAATCGCCACTGCGAGGACGGAACTCGCCGCTGCGCGGGCGAGGTGGGCGTTTGCCGCCGAAGCCGGAGCCAGAGCCGTATCCGCCTTTTCCTTTCGGGAACGTCTTTTTCTTGCCTACGCGCAGAGGCGCTTCTTCGGTCAGGCGAACCGGAGTCATATCCGGCTCTTTGGTCAGCAGCTTGAGGGCAGCAGACACGAGCGTCACAGAATCAATATCCTCCAGCAATTGCTCCGCCAATGTTTTGTAGGCGCTCAAGTCTTCGCGGCCGGACGCCTCCAAAATTTTCTCCACGGTCAAACGCTGCTGGCCTTCCAACGCTTCTGCCATCGTCGGCACCGAACGACGCTCCATGCGGCGGTTTGTCGCGCGCTCGATCAGACGCAGATGGTCGATTTCGCGGGAAGTGACAAACGTGATCGCCAGACCTGTTTTCCCGGCACGACCCGTACGGCCGATACGGTGAACGTAGCTCTCGGAGTCTTGCGGAATGTCGAAGTTGAATACGTGCGTTACGCCGCTGATATCCAGACCGCGGGCAGCAACGTCTGTCGCCACCAGCACCTCGATCGTGCCTTCCTTGAACTTGCGCAGCACGCTGTCGCGTTTTGCCTGGTTCAAATCGCCGTGGATTCCTTCAGCGCCGTAGCCGCGCTTGGTCAGCGCTTCCGACAGCTCATCTACACGACGCTTGGTGCGCCCGAAAATAATCGCCAGCTCAGGCGAGTGAATATCGAGCAAGCGGCAGAGCACGTCGAATTTTTGCTTTTCGGCAACTTCCATATATTGCTGTTCGATGTTTGGAACGGTGACTTCCTTCGGCTTGACGGAAATCAGTGCCGGCTCTGTCATGAACTGCTGCGCGATTTCCTGAATCGCTCTCGGCATAGTCGCAGAGAACAGCAACGTTTGACGGTTGTCAGGCACTTCTTGCAAAATTTCCTTGATGTCATCAATGAAGCCCATGTTCAGCATTTCATCCGCTTCGTCCAGGACGACGATCTCGATCGCGTCGAGGCGGATGGTTCTTCTGCGCATATGGTCCATAAAACGTCCCGGCGTTGCCACGATGATTTGCGGACGCTTTTTCAGCGCCTTGATCTGGCGGGTAATGTCTTGACCGCCGTAGATCGGCAGCGCGGAAATGTTTTTGAACTGGGCGATCTTGTTGATTTCTTCTGCTACCTGCACAGCCAGCTCGCGAGTCGGCGTCAGGACAACCCCTTGAATGTTGCCGTTGTTTTCATCGAGGCGTTCCACCAGCGGAATCCCGAATGCAGCCGTTTTCCCTGTACCTGTTTGCGCCTGTCCGATCAAGTCCCGGCCTTGCAGAGCAACAGGAACGGTTTGCTCCTGAATCGCAGTCGCCTCTTCGAATCCCATATTGCCAAGCGCTCTTACAACAGAATGATGCAAACCAAAATCATAAAATGTAGTCAATGAACGTCAGTCTCCTTTTACTTTACCTTCTTCTATAAAATCCTCACTAAAAAAGGGCACTATTCCTTACAGCCGGAACATGCCCTTTTATCTCCGATTGTACATAAGCACCCCACAAAGAACATAGCTGTAATCGTACCATGCATCCTGTAAAATTGCAAACGGCATTTGTGCCCATTTTCCTCTAGTCTCAACAGATTGGCGCAGAAACATACCTCCGTTAACTGCAAAAACAAAAGCAGCCCTGCCCGGATCATCCAGACAGGACTGCTTTCTTCCGTCATCGCGCTTTCATACCCGGCACCGCGATTATTTTACCCATTTATGGAACAGCTCGTCGAATTTCCCTTGCAGCTTCATTTCGTCCATCCAGACATCGAGATAGCTGGCGAAAATAAAGTCGCCGCGCGGAATCATGTACGCTTTTTCGCTGCGGGTAAACGGCTTGTCCGTCAGAGCCGCGTACAGGCGGGAATCGGCTTTGGAATACACCATGGCTTCGATCGTGTCGGTAATCATCACATCGTATGTGCCGTTGGCGACAAGGCCAGGGATGTCCAGGTTGTTTTGCACGACAGTAACGGTAGCGTTTTTCAAATGGTCGCGCACGAACTGTTCGTTGGTACCGCCCGGATTCACGCCAATGCGCACTTCTTTTTTATTGATGTCTTCCAGGCTTTTGTACTTGTCCTTGTCCTGCACGCGAATCAGCGGAGCTTTTCCGAACTCGATGTACGGATCGCCCATGTGCGCTTTTTTCTGGCGATCGGTGTTGCGGGTCACGCCGCCGACCGCGATGTCAAATTTGTTCGCCAGCAGATCGTCCATCAGCGTCGGCCAGGAGGTTTGCACGAAGCGCGCTTCTACTCCAAGGCTTTTCGCAAACTCTTTCATCGCGTCGATGTCGTAGCCTTCAAATTCGTTCGTTTTCGGGTTCAAATATGTGAACGGCTTGTAGTCGCCCGGTGTGCCCACGAGAATGTATCCCCGTGCGATAATCTCGTCGAGGCGGGACTCAAACTGTTTGTTTTCCTGTTTGTTTTCCTGTTTTTTGACCGCTTCCACTGCTGCGGTCTGCCCGGTTTGCGCGCCTGTAGTAGCAGCAAACGCTCCGGTTCCAGTCATCAGCATCGTTGCAGCGAGCGCGCTCGCCATCATTCTTTTTGTCCACTTTTTCATTAGATTCTTCTCCTCCCGATTGTCGATCAGTCTGTCTCATGCCCATCTGCTGTTTCGAGCTGTCTCATCCCTTACATGGCATCCCCCCTTTAACCAGGGACGGGCTTTAGCCTTACAAGGTCTTACAAGGTGAACTTGCCTACGCCCTGCTGCAACTCCTCCGTGACCGTGTTCAACTGCTCGACCGAACGGGCAATGTCCTGAATGGCTTGCAACTGTTCGGCCGTGGCCTCCACGACCTTCTGCGCGTCTTCCGAGGCAAGCTTGGCAATGTTGTACATTTCGTCGACCGAGGCGCTCACCTGCTCAGAGCCTGCAGACATTTCCTCCGATGCCGCCGACACCTCCAAAATATGGGCGGCAACATTGCGCGACGATTCCAAAATATGCGCGAAAATATCCCGCACCTCTTCGATCATCGAAATGCCTTCCTGCGCCTCGCGATTGCCGGTGTTCATCACTTCTACCGCGTGGCGGGTATCCTGCTGGATTTCCCCGATCAGCGCCGCGATTTTCGCAGCCGACTCCTCGGATTGATGCGCCAGATTTTTCACTTCTCCCGCCACGACGGCAAAGCCGCGGCCGTGCTCGCCAGCCCGCGCTGCCTCAATCGACGCGTTGAGCGCAAGCAGGTTGATTTGCGAGGTTAACTGGCTGATCGTATCGAGAATCCCTTCGATCTCCTTGGATCGGCTGTTCAAGCGCTCAATGGCTTCAGCCGCTCTGGTCGTGCCCTCTCCGATGCTGCCCATTTGCCGGACGGCCTGCTCGACGACTGCTGCGCCTTGCTCGGCCTGATCCGATGCCTCGCGCGCCGCTTCGGACACATGCGCGGATGTCTCTGCAATTTTCACAATCCCCGCCGCCATGTCATTCATGGACAAGGCGACGTCCTTGGAGCTGGTAGCCTGTGCCTCGGCCCCGCTGGCAATCTGGTTGATTGACGTCCCGATCCGGTTTACGTTTTCGGTCGCGTGTTCAATTCCTGCCGACACTTCATGCGTA
This sequence comes from Brevibacillus sp. FW306-2-1A-C05A, assembly GCF_058781555.1. Lineage (NCBI taxonomy): Bacteria > Bacillati > Bacillota > Bacilli > Caryophanales > Paenibacillaceae > Brevibacillus > Brevibacillus sp. FW306-2-1A-C05A. Next base: position 179,864 of record NZ_JBYSWV010000002.1, on the reverse strand, counting down.
AAGCGCAGCACCTGCTCCGACGATTGCGACACGCCTTCGATCAAGCCTTTCAAGTGCGAGACGGTCTGGTTGAAGTCGCGGGAAAGCACTGCGATCTCATCTTTTCCGGCCACCGTGACCGTCTCTGTGAGATTGCCCTGGGCGACGACATTGACGGCCTGGTTCAGACGCTGGATCGGTCGAACCAAACGAACCGACAGCCAGTACACGAAAATGATGCCCACCGCCAGAACGACCAAGGAAATAGCCAGCAGCTTGATCGACAGTTCGTTGACCGGAGCGTGCAGGTCTTTGGCCGGAGCAGTGATGAACACTCCCCAGTTCAATCTGGTCGAAGCGTAGGAGGCGAATTGCGCCGCTTGTCCCTCTTCGTATTGAATGATTCCGCGACCGCCCTGTGCCGTTGCTTCAAAGGCGGTTTTCAACTCAGGAATATTGCTGTCGAGCACCGACTGCTTCAAAATGACTTCGCTGTTCGGATGCCAAATATACGTTCCTTTTTTGCTCACCAAAAAGGCATAACCGCTATGTCCGAACTTCTCCTCGGAAACGGTCTTCTGAATCTCGTTGATCGGAATGGTCGAACCGACATAGCCGTATTGGCGATTGTCCTTCATCAGCGGAACGATGATCGTCACGATGTAGTTGCCTGTCCGCTGCGACACGACCGGCTCGGAAACGATGATTTTCCCCTCGCCTCGTCCTGCCTCCTGAAAATGCGGACGATCAGACGGGTTCGTCTCCTCGCCCTTGAAGTTGATGACTTTTTTGCCGCTCAGGTCATAGGAAAAGAAAAACGTCTCAAACTCGGGGTTTTTCTTCTGCGCCTCCTGAATCAGCTTCAAGTCATGGTCGAAATTGTTGTCGGCGGAAATCATCTCTCCGATCGTTTCAACAATTCCGATTTTTTCTTGGAAAAAGCTGTCGATTCTGATGGAAAGATTGCTGGCCGTAAGTTCCGCTTCTTTGTCCAGGCTGGACGACAGCAACTGCGACGAGCTGTAGTAGCTGGCACCGCAGACCGTACCCAAGCTGACAATCAAGAGCAGGCACATGACGACGATTAGCTTTTTCTTCAAACTGGATTCCATCTCACGCTGTACCTCCTATCTTTTTTTGGCAACAAAAAAGACTGCCACCCGGACAGCCTTCTTACGTGTACGGCATGGCAACCCGGCTATCGTAGCAGCAGAAGATGCGCTCTGCTTGCCTTAGACCCGTGGCTTTGCGTCCCTGCCTTTCAACAGGTTTGCCTTTGTCATTTTTTGTCGTTTTATCTGTATAAAAATACTATAGCACAACATCGGAAAAATGTGGGTTAACTTTAAAATAATGGCTTGGATTTTTTTCCACACAAAATCTATACCCAAATTGTTTGACAAGTAAACTACTTTCTGCGAAATAATTGCGAAAAAATCGTAAAAAGTCTGACAGCTTGTTGTTGGTGTCAGCCTGTCGTCCACTTTTGACTTCTTCGTTTAGCTCAGCCCTTCCACGTGCCCGTGCTCATCCACATACAGCGATTCGGCCGCAGGTTTCTTCGGGAGTCCCGGCATCGTCACCAGGCTTCCGGTCAAGGCGACGATGAAGCCTGCTCCTGCCGAAATCCGCACTTCGCTCACCTGAATGGTAAAACCGACAGGGGCGCCAAGCTGATCGGCCCGATCTGTAAAGGAGTACGGCGTCTTCGCCATGCACACAGGCAGATGGGACAGCCCCATTTCCTCTACCTTCTGGATCGTTTTTGTCGCCAGCGGCGAAAAGACTACCCCGGAGCCGCGGTAAATTTCTTTGACCACCGTCTCAATCTTTTCCTTCACGCCGAGGTCTTCTTCGTACAAAAAGCGGAATTGCCCAGGGCGCTCTGCCGCGCGCGTCACTTTTTCCGCCAGTTCGATTGCGCCTTCTCCGCCTTCTGCCCACGCCTTGGACAGCGCCGCCTCGGCACCTGCCTCCTGGCACAGCGCCATGACTGCGTCGATCTCCGCTTGGGTATCAGTGGCAAAATGGTTGATCGCTACAACCGCCGGCACGCCGAACTTCTGCAAGTTTTCCAGATGGCGACGCACGTTGGCGAAGCCTTTTTCCAATGCGGCGAGGTTTTCTTCGGCCAAATCCGGCACTTTGATTCCGGCGTTGTACTTCAAGGAACGCACGGTAATGACCACGACTGCTGCCGATGGCGTCAGCCCGGCTTTTCTGCACTTGATGTCAAAAAACTTCTCCGCGCCCAGGTCAGCGCCGAAGCCCGCTTCCGTTACGACGTAGTCGGCCAGCTTCAAGGCTGTCTTCGTGCCGATCACGCTGCTGCATCCGTGCGCGATATTCGCAAACGGACCACCGTGGACGATGACTGGCGTGCCCTCAATCGTTTGCACGAGGTTTGGCTTGATCGCTTCCTTGAGCAGTACGCACATCGCCTCGACCGCATTGATTTCTTCCGCCCGGACTGGCTTGTCTTCAAAATCGTAGCCGATGATGATGTGGTTCAGCCGCTCGCGCAAGTCGGCGAGGTTCTCGCTCAGGCACAAAATCGCCATGATTTCCGATGCGGTCGTAATCATGAAGCCGTCTTCGCGCGTCATGCCGTTGCCGTCTCCCAGCCCGACCACGATATTTCTGAGCGCGCGGTCGTTCATGTCCATCGCCCGTTTCCAGACGATTTTTTTCGGATTGATGCCCCGCGGATTGCCGTGGAAAATATGGTTGTCGATCATCGCCGCAAGCAAATTGTGCGCCGCGGTAATGGCGTGAATGTCGCCAGTAAAATGCAGATTGATTTCATCCGCAGGGAGGATTTGCGCCTTGCCGCTTCCGGTAGCTCCTCCTTTTATCCCCATGCACGGGCCAAGGGACGGCTCGCGGAGCGCTGCAATCGTCCTTTTTCCAAGCAGATTGAGCGACTGCGACAAACCAATCGTGGTCAGCGTCTTGCCTGCTCCTGCCGGATTGGGATTCATCGCGGTAACGAGAATCAGCTTGCCATCAGGTCGGTCTTTTATTTTATCCCACAGCTCATCAGAGATTTTTGCCTTATACTTTCCGTAAAGCTCCAGATCCTGTTCATCGATACCTGCTGCCTTGGCAATCTCAACAATCGACTTCATACCTGCCTCCCTGCCTTGCGAAATGTTTATTTACCAATCTTCTACATTCCACATTGCAGTTTGTTCTCCTTTCCGGCGCTCCACTTTTCGCAAAAAGAAAACCTGCATTCTGTTGCGCATTCAGAATGCAGGCTGTCATTATTTGTCGAATATTTTTCCCGGGTTCAAAATGCCGTTCGGATCGAGGACTTGCTTCATCGACCGCATCACGTCCAGCGCCGCTCCGTGCTCCTTGCGCTGGTATTTGACCTTGCCGACTCCGACGCCGTGCTCTCCGGTGCACGTCCCGCCTCTGCCGAGCGCGTACTCTACCAGATGCGCATTCAGCGCCTCGGCGCGCGCCATTTCCTCGGGATCATGGACGTCTATCATCACAATCGCGTGGTAGTTTCCGTCGCCCACATGCCCTAGTACGGCTCCGTCCAGACCCGAGCGGTCAATAGCCTGTCGGGCGTCGACCACTGCTCCGGCCAGTTCGGAAAACGGCACGCATACGTCTGTCACCATCATCTTTTTCCCTGGCGACTTATGCACGAAGGCGTAGGCCAGATTGTGGCGGGCATCCCAGAGCACAGCCCGCGCCTTGGAATCGGTCTCGAACAAAAACTGCGTGCAGCCGTGCTCGGTCGCGATCGTCTGGGCAAACTCGATGTCGTGCGCCAAGCTCTGCTCGCTGCCGTGAAACTCGATAAAAAGCGTCGGGTTTTCCGGGTAGCTCGTCTCTTTGTACAAATTCACCTGGCGAATGGAGCGCTCGTCAACCAGTTCGATCCGCGCCACCTGAATCCCGGCTCCGAGAATATCGACGACAGTATCTACCGCGTCCTGAACTGTCGGGAAGCTGGCCCGCGCTGCCATCGTCACCTCCGGAATCCCGTACACGCGCAGCGTCAGCTCGGTGAACACGCCCAATGTCCCTTCCGAGCCGACGAACATTCCGGTCAGGTGATACCCGGACGAAGACTTGGCTGTCATGCTGCCCGTATGGATGATACGGCCATCGGCCAGCACCACTTCCAGATCGCGAACCTGATCGCGCATCACTCCGTAGCGTACCGAGGTCGTTCCGCTCGCATTGGTGGCCGCCATGCCGCCCAGCGTCGCGTCAGCCCCAGGGTCCACGGAAAAAAACAAGCCGTGCTTTTTCAGCTCGCGATTTAGCTGGGTGCGCGTCACGCCTGGCTGCACCCGCACGAGAAAATCTTGCGGCCGCACCTCCAGCACCTGGTTCATCAGCGAAAAGTCCATGCTGATGCCACCCGCGTACGGAATCGCGTGCCCTTCCAGGCTGGTGCCCAGTCCAAACGGCGTCACCGCAATCCGCTTTTCATTGGCCAGCTTCAGGATTGCGCTGACCTCTGCCGCCGTCTGCGGAAACACGACTACGTCCGGCAAATGCGGCGTGTGATACGATTCGTCATGGCTGTGGTGCACAAGAACGGTCGGGTTGGTCGTCACCCTGTCTTCTCCTAGCAGACTCACTAATTGCTGTTGATAGTCCACGCATACTCTCTCCTTCGCTACTTGCTCAGATTGACGAGGAACAGGCTGATTTCCGGAATGTACGTAATCAGCATCAAATCTACACATAACAGGATCAGAAACGGAATGGCTGCCTTCTCAATTTCTGTATTCGACAGCTTGGCAATATTTCCCGCTACCAACAGATTAATTCCGACCGGAGGAGTCAACATGCCAATGGCCGAGTTGACGACCATGATAACGCCGAACAGGACGGGATCAATCCCCAGTGTGTGAATGATCGGCAACAGAATCGGAGTCAGGAGAATGATGGTCACTGCCGTCTCCATGAACGTACCGAGAATCAGGAGCAGTATATTGATAATCAACAGCGTAATGATCGTGCTATCCGTAATCCCCAGCATGAACTGCGCGATCTCCTGGGGAATGTTTTCTCTCGTCATCAAAAACCCGAACGCGTTGGCGGTCGCAATAATCAGCATGATGACAGCCGTCATGCTGGCTGCGCTGTTGAAAATTTCGCCCAGGTCCCGCCACTTGATCTCCCGGTAAACGAACAGGCCGACGACAAGCCCGTACACGACCGCCACGACCGCAGCTTCCGTCGATGTAAAGACGCCGCCGTAAATCCCGCCCAGAATAATGACTGGCATGAGAATCGCCAAAATCGCATCTTTGAACGCCTGCCAGATTTCTTTTGCCGAATGCTTTTCTCCGCCGCCCCAGCCCTGCTTTTTGCTGACCCAGTACGCGTAGATGATGAGCGAGATCGCGACAAGAATGCCCGGGCCGATGCCCGCGATGAACAGATCGTTAATCGACGTGCTCGCTGCCACTCCGTACAGCACCATCGGCACGCTGGGAGGAATCATGACGCCAATCGTTCCGCCTGCTGCGTGCAGCGCCGAGGAAAAGCGCACATCGTACCCTTTTTTAACCATGTGCGGAATCAGAATGCCCCCTACAGCAGCCGTCGTCGCAGCCGACGAGCCCGAGATCGCGGCGAAAAAGGTGCACCCGAGAACCGCCACGATAGCCAGTCCGCCGGGCAAATTGCCGACGATCGTATTGGCAAAGCGAATCAGCCTTGCCGAGATCCCGCCCGTTTCCATCAGCTTGCCCGCCAGCAGAAAAAACGGAATCGCCATGAGCGGGAACGAATCAGTTCCGTTAAACATTTTTTGAATGACGACCAAAAGCGGAATATTTCCTTCGACTATAAAGGCCACGACTACCGACAGCCCCAACGCAACCGCAATCGGGACGTTAATGATTAAAAGCACAAGCAGCGTCAAAAACAATATCGTGCCCACGATGGCTCACTCCTTCCCGGTAATGTCTTTCCATGTCACATGAATCACGTTCATGATGAGCAGAACACCGCTGATAGGTATCACCATGTAGACATAGCCCATGGGAATGAGCAGGGTGGGTGATTTTTGAACCATGCTTCTGGCAGACAGCAGATAGCCTTGCTGAACCATCACGAGAAAAAAGAAAAGGCTGCACAGAGCCGCCACGATCAACACGACCTTATTCATGAATGGCGACAAATGCTTTTGGATGTATTCGGTACCGATATGGGCCTTGATCGCCATGGCATAAGCGGAGCCGAGAAAAGTAATCCAGATCAAAAGATAGCGCGCCAGCTCCTCTGTCCAGGCCAGCGGCTGGTCAAGGAAAAAGCGGAAAAGGACTTGCAGGAAGACGGCGACGACCATCACGGCCAGCAAGGCAATAATGACGAGACGCAGAGCGCTGTTTAGTTTGGATATGAGATTGCTCACACAGTTTCTCCTTTCGCGGAAAAGGGGGGAGAAAAGCCGCCTGGCCCCTCTCCCTTTTGCCGTTTATTTCGTGTTGACGATTTCATCCACCAGCTCTTTGCCAAACTGGTCGGAAAACTTGTCGTACACAGGCTTCATGGCCTCGCGGAAAGCCTGCTTGTCGACGTCCTCTGTCACGACAACCCCTTTTGCCTTGAGGTTGGCAATCGCTTCTTCCTCCATCTTAATCATCAGCTCACGCTCGTACTGCCCGGCTTTTTTCGCTTCTTCCGCAATCAGTTGCTGAACGTCTGCGGGAAGTTTGTCCCACACCGGCTTGCTGAACAAAATCATCGCCGCGGAGTACACGTGCCCGGTCAGCGACATGTGCGTTTGCTTCGAATCGTACAGCTTGTAGGTCTGTGCGACGATCGCCGGATTTTCCTGCGCGTCTACCACTCCTTGCTGCAAAGCGGTCAACGCCTCTGTCCATGCCATCGGCGTCGGCTTGGCGCCCAGCGTCTCGAAGGCAGCGAGGTGAATCGGATTTTCCTGGGTGCGAATCTTCATGCCGGAGACGTCCTCCGGCTTCTTGATGTCTTTCGTTCCGTTCGTGATGTGGCGGAAACCGTTTTCAGCCCAAGCCAGGCCAACGAGGTTGGCGCTTTCCAAGTTTTTCAGCATCTCTTCTCCGACTTTTCCATCGAGCACCTTGTACGCTTGCTCGCGGCTCTCAAACAGGAAAGGCAGGTCGAGCACGCCCAGCTTGGCATAAAAATTCGTGACAGGCGCGGTTGACGTAATCGACATATCTGCCGTTCCAAACGTCAGTGCCTCTGTCAGCTCCCGCTCGGCCCCGAGTTGGCTCAATGGATACACCTCGATTTTCACTTTTCCGTTCGAACGCTTGTCTACATCCTCGGCCATCTTTTTCAGCGCCAGATGGTACGGGTGATCTTCGGTCAAGGAGTGCCCCGCCTTGAAGACATAGCTTTGCCCGTCGCTCGACGGCGCTCCCGTTTGCGCGGCTGGCTGTCCCCCGCCTTGTCCGGAAGGCTGGGCGGCCTGTTGACCGCCTCCGCCTCCGCATGCCGCCAGTAATAACGAAACAGACATGATGCCAGATAGCACGAAACTCCACTTCTTTCGAGACATATTGCAATACCCCCTATTTGTGTTTGTTTGTTTTTAATTTATTTAATAATATGAAAATTCCGCTCATTTGACTAGCTACTAGATTCCTCTTCCACCGTCCACATTCATGACCTCGCCCGTCACGATTTTCGACAGATCAGATGCCAGGTACAGGGCGGCTTGCGCGATATCCTCCGGCTGAATCAGCTCCCCCAGCGGAACGCTACTGATGAAAATATCTTTTTTCCCGGCTTCTACCTCTGCTTCGTCCCCGTTGATGAATTTGCCCAGCATCGGCGTCTCGGCCGGGCCCGGATTGATGACATTGACCCGGATGTGATGAGGGGCCAGCTCGATCGCCAAAGCCTTGCTCAGCATGATCGCCGCTCCTTTGGAGGCGCAGTAGGCGTTGAGGCCAGGCCGCGCGCGAATCCCGGCAATCGAGGCGATGTTGATGATGCTTCCTTTGTTTTTCGCTTTCATATGCGGAACCGCATGCCTGGTCGTCAAATAGATCGATTTGGTATTGACGGACATGATCCGATCCCATTGGGCGAGCGTCAGCTCCTCGATAGGGGTGAACGCCTGTGGCACTCCGGCGCAATTGACCAGCACATCGGGCGCTCCGTAGACATCGAGCGTTTCCCGGACGAGCGCGGCTACGCTCTCATCGTCAGCTACATCGGCTTGCACCGCGTGGCCGCTTCCTTCCGGCAATTCGGCGACCACCTGCAAAGCGGCTTCTTCGTTTAGATCAGCGAGGATGACATTGGCTCCTTCTGCGGCAAACAGCTTGGCGATCGCTTTTCCCATCCCTGACCCGGCACCTGTTACCAGCGCGGTTTTTCCTTGCAGCAGTTGTCCGTTCATAGATTAATCACCACCATTCTTTCGTCGGTCATTTCTTCTACGGCGTAGCGCGGGCCTTCCTTGCCCAGTCCGCTGTTTTTCACGCCGCCATACGGCATGACGTCGTTGCGGTAGGTCGAGACGTCGTTGATGACGACACCGCCGTATTCCAAGGTACGCGCCGCTTTCATCGCGACATTCAGATCGCGGGTGAAAATTCCCGCCTGCAAGCCGTACTCCGAATCGTTGGCCTGGGCAAAAGCGTCCTCCAGATCGCTGTACGGAATGATCGTCACGACAGGAGCAAACACTTCCCGGCACACGACCTTCATCTCCGGCTTCGTATTGACGAGCACCGCCGGATAGAAAAGAGCGCCTTCCCGTTTGACTGGCAAAAGCGACTGCGCCCCCTGGCTGATCGCTTCCTGCACCCATTCCTCCGTGCGTTTGGCTTCTTTTTCGCTAATCATCGGCCCTACGTCTGTTTCCGGGTCTTCCGGATTGCCTACTTTCAACTGCTTGACGTGCGCGATGTACAGCTCGCTGAACTTTTCCACCACGTCCTCGTGTACGTAAATGCGCTGCACGGCGATGCACGCCTGGCCTGCGTTATGAAAGCTGCGCGCGGCTGTCTGACGGGCCGCCAGCTCCAGGTCTGCATCGTGGTGTACGAGATTGGGCGAGTTGTTGCCAAGCTCCAGCGCCACTGGACGCATGCCGCTGCGCTCCTTGATATGGCGGCCCACCTCGCCCGACCCGGTGAAGGTGTACATGGCGATGCGTTCCTCATCCAGCAGCCATTCTCCCACCTCGCTGCCTGCGCCTGTCACGATGTTCACATACCCTTTGGGCAGGCCCGCTTCCTCCAATACGTCCAGCAAAAGAAAGGTCGCGATCGGCGTGACCGTCGCCGGCTTGACTACCAACGTATTTCCCGCGGCGAGCGCCGGAGCGATCTTGTGCGTGCTGAGCAAAAGCGGGTAGTTGAACGGAGTAATCGCTCCGATGACGCCTTTAGGTACGCGGATCGTAAAGCCCAGGCGATTTTCCGAGCCTTCCGTCGATTGCAGCGGAATCATTTCGCCGTGAATTTTTTTCGCTTCCTCCGCCGACAGGCGCAGCGTGTTGATCGTGCGATCCAGCTCGTTCTGCGCGTCCTTGCGCGTTTTCCCCACTTCGCGAATCAGCGACAGCTCCATTTCCTCGCGGCGCTCCTCCATCAGCGCGGAAGCCTTCAGCAAAATTTGATAGCGCTGAAACGGCGTCAGCTTATCCTGCTTGAACGTCTGCCAGGCCGCTTCTACCGCCGTCGTGACGTGCTGCTGTTCGGCGCGGGCGATATGCGCGATGCACTCGCCGCTGTATTTGTGAAAAACGGGAATGTAGCTCTCTGTTTTGATCCATTCTCCGCCGATGTACAGGTCATACGTTTTTGGTTCCATGCTCCTTTTCCTCCCTTGTTTTTATCTGGTTGCCAGGTAGATGTGCCGGACAAGCTCGTCTCCCACTTCCTTTGTCGTCGCCTTGCCCCCGAGGTCAGGCGTCAGCACCTTGCCCTCCTGCAGCACTTGTTCGATCGCGTTCATAATGACGGCGCTTGCATCCGGCAAGTCGAGGTGGTCCATCATCATGCTGAGGCTCCACACCTGTGCGATCGGGTTGGCGATGCCTTTTCCGGCGATATCGGGCGCAGAGCCATGAATCGGCTCAAACATGGACGGGTATTTGCGCTCGGGATTGATGTTCGCAGACGGTGCCAGCCCCAAGCCGCCGACAATCGCTGCCCCAAGGTCTGTCAAAATGTCTCCGAACAGGTTGCTGGCAACCACCACGTCAAACGTCTCCGGGCGCGTGATAAAGTAAGCGGCCAATGCGTCGATATGATACAGGTTGGTCTGAATGTCTGGGTGCTCCCGGCTGATTTCCTTGACGATCTCATCCCAGAAAGGCATGGAATGGTTGATGCCGTTGGACTTGGTCGCCGCCGTCACGCTCTTTTTCGGCCGCTTTTCCGCCAGCGCGTACGCGTATTTGAGAATGCGCTCGGTGCCGTAGCGAGTAAATACGTTGTTTTGCACCGCCATCTCGTACGGCGTCCCCTGGTGCATCCGCCCGCCCATGTTGGAATACTCGCCCTCTGTATTTTCCCGGACGACGACGAAGTCGAGATCGGCGTGCCCTTTGTAGCGCAGCGGGCTCTCCAACCCTTTGAGCAGCTTGACAGGCCGCAGGTTCACATACTGCTGGAAGGCACGGCGAATCGGCAAAATCAGCTCCCACACCGACACGTGATCCGGTACTTCCGGCGCCCCGACAGCTCCCAGCAAGATCAGATCGTAGTCCTTCAATGTATGTAGTCCATTTTCCGGCATCATCCTGCCATGCGTGAGGTAGTACTGGCAGTTCCAGTCCATGACGTCACGGGTAAAGCGAATCCCGCCGTGCGCTTCTTCCAGCGCCGCCAAAACCTTCAAGCCTTCGTCCATCACCTCTGGACCAATACCGTCTCCCGGAATGACTGCAATCGAATAGTGAAGCAATCGACTCCCCCCTAAATGATCTAAATTTTTTGACTATATGCACCAGATAGTAAATGCACGTTTGATGCCAAGCAGGCGCAATCGCGTTAACGCGGTAAAACGCTTACATTTTGTCTCGACTGTCCACGCCGTCTCGATGCTTCCTCCCTCATAAAACAACAAAGTGTTGCAACACAACGTTGCAACACTTTGCTCACTCCAGACGATACTGTTTCATTTTCCGCCACAGTGTAGTTCGATCCATGCCCAATGCCTTTGCCGCAAGAGTCTTGTTGTATCTCGTCTGCTGCAGCGCGCTGGCAATTTGCTGCGCTTCGGGGTTCCGCTCTGCTTCGCTTGCTTCCGGCGGCACGGGCAGCCTGCCGTCGTGCCCTCCCTTTTGCCTCGCGAACAAAAAGCCTGCGTCCTCCTTGCCGATTCTTCCCCCTTTTGCCAGCAGCACCATCCGCTCGACGACATTTCTCAGCTCCCGCACATTGCCGGGCCACGAGTAACTCTGAAACAGCGGGTAGATGTCTTCATCGACTTCCTTGATCTTTTTCTCGTGCTGCTCGTTCATCTCGCGAATCATGCTCTCGACCAGCAGCGGAATGTCGCTCAGGCGCTCCCGCAACGGAGGGACATCGAGCCTGAGCATGTTGATGCGGTAGTAGAGATCGGCGCGAAACTGCTCCTTCTCGATCTCCTTGGCCAGCTCGCGATTCGTCGCCGCGACAATCCGCACATCGACGGGAATCACTTTTTCGCCGCCGACGCGACGCACGCGCCTCTCCTGCAGGACGCGCAGCAAGAGCACCTGAATGCGCAGCGGCATCTCCCCGATCTCGTCCAAAAACAGCGTGCCTCCGTGCGCCAGCTCGAACAAGCCCGGCTTGCCGCCCTTTTTCGCCCCTGTAAAAGCGCCATCCTCGTAGCCGAACAGCTCGCTCTCCAGAAGCCCCTCCGGGAGCGCCGCACAGTTCACCGCCAAAAACGGCCCGACAGCTCGTCCGCTTTCCAGGTGGATGCCTTGGGCAAACAGCTCCTTGCCCGTTCCCGATTCCCCTGTAATCAGCACGGTCGCGTTCGTTTTCGCAAACAGCGCCGCCTGCTCCTTCGTTTCGAGGATGGCAGGCGAGGAGCCGACGATGCTGTCCAGGCGGTATCTGGCTGACAGTCCGTTGTCGTGCAGCTTTTTGCGCAGCGTCATCTCCATCTTCTGAATGTCGATGATTTCCTTGAAGTTGGACACCGCCCCCACAACCTGATCCTTGACGATCACCGGAATGCGATTGATGACGATGGAACGGTCGCGCACCGTCGCGATTTCGCCCAGCTCCTCCCTGCCCGTCTTCAGCACGCGCAGCATGTCAGAGTGCGGGATGTAGTCCGTGATCGGTTTGCCCAGCACATCTCCGGACAGCCCCAGCAGCATTTTGGCATGCTCGTTGACCAGCGTAATCTGGCTGTGCCGATCGACGGCGATCACCGCGTCATGAGCCGAGTTTACGACGGCTTCCATCTGATGCTTTTCGCGCAGCCGCTCCTTTGTGTAAGTGACCAGCGAGGCTGCCTGCTGCACCGCTTTGCGCAAGGTGGCGAGCGAAGGCTCGACGGGATGCCACTGCTGCGAGGCCGGGTGCAGCGCAAAAGCATGGCGGTTCCAGATCGGCACGAGATAGACAGCCTGCTCCTGCGGATACGCCAGCTCTTTTGCGCAGAGAAACGTGCAGTCTGGCTGCGGTTGCCCCTCTTCCAGAGCGTACTCCTGCTGCAACCAGCTTTTTTCTTTTTGCGTGGCGCACACCACGACGACCTTGTGGCCCCGCCCTTCATCCGGAAGCGTTGCGATAGCCCGGCGCACGTCATTCATGTCTATCGACAGGCTGACGACGGGCAACGAGAGCGCCTCCAGCTCCTCGCTGTATTTTTCTGTAGTGATGGCAACAAACGGGTTCATCATCTGGTCGAGAATGGATTTGATCGAGTAAAAATATCCGATGTTTTGCCCGCTGTTTTCCAGCAGCGCGGTCATTTTCCGCTCCAGCTCCTTATCCAGCCTGTACAGGGCGATCATGGTTCCTCCTGGTTGACGGGCGCTGTCAGATGGTATTCCGCCATTTTGCGGTACAAGGTGTTTCGCCCGATTTGCAGCAGCTTGGCGGCCCGGCTCACATTGCCTCCGCTCGAATCAAGCGCCCGCTTGATCGCCACAAGCTCGGTTTCCCGCAAGGATGGGACCGCATGCACAGGCTCCGCCTCTTCGGTCAAGCCTTCAAGCTGGATGTGCTCCTCGCCAATCTCCCCGCCGTCGGACAAAAAGGCAGCCTGCACCAGCACGCCCTGCAACTCGCGAACGTTGCCCGGCCAGGAGTAGGCGGCGAGCTTTGCTTTTGCCTCCGGGAGCAAGACGTATGGCTGTCCCATGGCGATTTGCTGCATCAAATGTTCGGCCAGTTGGACGATGTCGCTTCGCTTGCGCAGCGGCGGCAGGTGGATGGAGACGCTTTTGAGCCGGTAGTACAAATCCGCCCGAAAGCGCCCCGCCCTGATTTCCTCCGGCAAATTGCGGTGCGTGGCGGCGATGATCCGCGCATGAATCGGCCGCGACTGGTTGCTGCCTACAGGCGTGACGACCTTTTCCTGCAACACGCGCAGCAGAGCGGCCTGTCCGCGCAAAGACATGTCCCCGATCTCATCCAAAAAGATCGTCCCTTTCTTCGCCGCTTCAAACTTGCCGATTCTTCCTTCGCGATTGGCCCCGGTAAACGCCCCGCTTTCGTATCCGAACAATTCGCTTTCGATCAAATTTTCTGAAATCGCACTGCAGTTCACGGCGATAAAAGGCTCCTGCGCTCGCGGCCCTGTCTCGTGAACCATCTGTGCGAACAGCTCTTTTCCGGTGCCGCTCTCGCCGAGAATCAGCACGGGAAAATCAACCTGCGCCGCCTTTTGCCCGAGCATTTTCGCCTGCAAAAAGAGCGGGCACGATCCGGCGAGACGCGGAAACGGCTTGAGTGCAGGCATCGGCTTTTGGTTTGGGGCAGCCGCAGCGTTCCTGGAAGCACCGTCTGTTGCAGCTTGCGCCCCCCAGAAACGCTGGCGGTTATCCTGCACATCCCGTCCGGCGCGCTCCTGCTCCGGGGACAGCCGCGTTCCCAAAGCGTCTTTTCCCAGCCGCTGCTTGGCCAATTCGTTCAAGCCCACGATCCGCTCGTCCCTGTCGAGAGCTACGAGCGGCACTTTTCCCTGGCTGCTTTTCACGGCCGTGCTGCCGGGCAGGGCAATGACCCGCTCGGCGTTGGCATACAGAAAGCGATTTTGCAGGGCTTCCGCAATCATGCAGGCAATCGTCAAGGCAAACGGATGCGTGTACTCCTTGCGCGTGCTGATGTCGATGACGCCAAGCAGCTCGCCCGTCGGTGAAAAAATCGGCGCCGCCGAGCAGGAAAGAAAGCGGTTCTCCAAAAAGTAATGCTGGTCGCCCTGCACGGAGATCGGCTGCTGCGCGATCAGCGCCGTTCCTATCGCATTGGTTCCTTTGTAATCCTCCGTCCAGTTCGCCCCGATCTGCAGTTGCACCTTTTGCGCCTGATTGGCAAACACAGGGTCCCCGACGGTGTGAATGATATTGCCATCCCGATCCGACAGCAAAGCGATATGCTCTGTCGACAGCAAAAAAGGAGCAAGCTTGTTGAAGAGCGGGAGGCTTTCTTGAATCAGAGGGTGATTTTCCTGAATGATTTCTTTGATTCGTTTGCTGGAAATGATCTGGTCATTGGCTTTCTCCCAAGCTTTGAGGTTCGATTCCTGGCAGCGCTTCCAAGATTGCTGGACAATCGTTGACAACACTCTTCCCTCCCTCAAAAATCATTCTCTATCAGTATAGCATGATTGAGACTCCCACGGCTAAAGCCGCAAGCTGAAGCCTTTCGGTATCAGTGGGATTCTTGGGTGGATTCTTGGGTGGTAGTCGGAAGTACATTTCTGCTATCCGTAGTTCCCCCAAGTTCAGGGCTGTCTCATCAGCCCGTCCTAAGACAGTGCCTCTAGCATCTTAGGCTGACAGATTGTTACCATCTGTCACAGGTTGACGTATGATATTGATCGCTCCAACCCGATCACGATGCGTTTTGAATCCGCATGAACATTCGTATCTTCTGTCTTTCGCTTTATTCTTCTCCCCGCAGACAGGACAAGTTTGAGAAGTGTAGGCAGGATTGACCTCCACAACTTGTATGCCTACAAGGGTTGCTTTATTGGAGATGAATTGTTGAAGCTGATAGAACGTCCAACTATGCAGATTCTTGGCGTTTTTACGGCTTGTTCTTGCCGTCTTGCGAATATTCTCTAGTCGCTCAAGTTTGATGATCGACACGCCTTCCTGAATGGCTGTATGGACAATGTGACGACTAGCTAGTGATATGGTTGATGGATTATACAAATAATTCATATTAAACAGAACATAAAACAAAATATAAGAAAATATTTACAAATTTACCAATAAGCTATAATGTTGTTATATACCAAAAAATAGGAGTGATTGAACTGTGTTTAAGAAAAAATCAATTGCTATTTTATGCACATTAAGTCTACTGGCTATGTTGCCATCCCTTTCGTTTGCAAAAGAAGATTATAGTGAGTCACTGAAACTCCTTGGCGCCGAAGATCAAGAGGTCGTTGTAAACATCGCCGAAGAAGCCCAAGGCATGGTCACAAAAGAGCAAATCGAACAAATAGTAGAGCAAGCTGGAGATGCTAAAAGTATAACTATTCATAAAGTTGGTAAAAACACTGATGACAAAATAAAACCAATGTACCTATCTGATGTAGTTAAGCGGGTAGAAAGTTCCAATAACCCTACAGCAGCAGTGCAAATTATTTCTGTTCCAAAGGGAAGACAATTAAACTTACTACGACCCAAGCAAAGAAAGTAAATTCCTCAGCAAGAGTTAAAGCTAGTGTTTCTGTTGGGAATGGCCCAGCATCCGTCGGCGAAGAAGTAGAAAGCACTTTGACTACAGAGATATCGACAACATACACAACAGAAGAAACTTGGACTGGACCAGCCGAAAGTTCATCATATGTTTCAAGAATTTATTATTGGACAGGATTCTATGACAGAGGAACTTGGAAAGTAGATGAGATTAACTGGCTTACTGGAAAAGTAACTAATACGTATACTGGATCTTATACTGAACCTACCCATTATATTGAATGGTCTAGAGATTTCAAGTAATATACAATTATATGGAAGAGTAGCATAATGTTACTCTTCTTTAATTTTTTGTATAAATCCTTTTGCTTCTGTTTTGAATGAATGACTTGCTCTATACGAAGGAGGCTGTTTATGTCTAAGTTGCAAGGAGTTTTGTTGATCGTCTCGGCTTTTGTTGCTGGGTCTTTAACTTGGGCAATAATTTCTACGGCACAAACAAGTGAATCTCTACAGGACTACAGGGTCTTTTTTAGGGATGAGAACGGGAGTGGATTAGTCCACGTCACGACTACTGCTCAAGGTGACCTATGGATCTATAACGCAGGTGCTCAGGAGATCTACTACATAGATAATCCGAAAGAATCTAAACAGATTAACATCCTAAAGAAGAAAATCGAGCCCTAAGTATATAGAACAAATCATTCGGAATCCTGTACGCGATTCCGTTTTTTTCTTTATAGAAAAGCATATTCGGTTGGGAAAACTATTCATTCCGTCCCTTGTCCCCCCTTTTCTCCTATGAAGAATAGTAAGTTGATTGGTCCGGGACTAGTCAGTGGCGAAAGGACAAGAGTCTAACGTTAGCCTTTTTATATAGCGTTTACGAGAAAATGGACGGTTAGACAACGGCTTTACATGGATCGACTCGTTTGCCATAAGCTGCATGACTTGCCTCACTGGTTAGCTTAACGCATGGAACTACCTTTGTAGGTCATTCCGTTCTTTAGTCATTTGAAAGCGGAATTCAGCTCAGAAAATCAGTTTATTTTTTTTGCATTTAAAACAACATTAAAATTCAACAGAGCCAAATAACAAGAAAAGCACTCGCACAGGTCCTGTGTGTTTGCCCTGCCCATCCTATGAGGGGATGTTCGGGCAAAGCCGTCTTTCCTCCCACGCTGAAAACCGTAGGCTTTCAATAGGCGATTACTGCGAAGCCTCGCGCAAAAAGCAGATATTTGTCAGATGCTCCCAAAATTATTGCAAACTGTCCCAAAACGGAACAATGCCTGCTCCATTTTGGAACATTTTTGGCGTGTTTCGTCTGCGAAAACGCTGTCATTTCAAGCCTTCCGGCGTTTGGTACAGGATTTGCTTTTAGAGAAGGTTGTAAAGAAAAAGGTGATATAAGAGGAGGCGCTCGCATGATCTATGCTCAACCCGGCCAAGCCGGATCCAAGGTGACTTTCAAGACTCGCTACGACAACTACATTGGTGGCAATTGGGTACCGCCAGTGAAGGGTGAATATTTTGAAAACGTCTCTCCTGTAAACGGCAAGGTCTTTTGCGAGGTTGCCCGTTCGACGGCAGAAGACATCGAGCTCGCACTGGACGCCGCCCACGAGGCAAAAGCTGCTTGGGGACGCACCTCGGTTACACAACGCTCCAACATCCTCCTGAAAATCGCAGACCGCATGGAAGCCAACCTGGAGCTTTTGGCGACTGCCGAGACATGGGAAAACGGCAAGCCCGTCCGCGAGACGCTGGCTGCTGACATTCCGCTCGCTATCGACCATTTCCGTTACTTCGCCGGAGCTATCCGCGCACAAGAAAGCTCTCTCGCTGAGATCGACAACGACACGGTTGCTTATCACTTCCATGAGCCGCTCGGAGTCGTCGGACAGATCATTCCGTGGAACTTCCCGCTCCTGATGGCGACGTGGAAGCTGGCCCCGGCCCTGGCCGCAGGAAACTGCGTCGTGCTCAAGCCTGCCGAGCAAACACCTGCTTCGATCATGGTGCTGATGGAGCTGATTGGCGACTTGCTGCCTCCAGGCGTCGTCAACGTCGTAAACGGCTTCGGTCTGGAAGCGGGTAAACCGCTGGCATCGAGCAACCGCATCGCCAAAATCGCCTTTACGGGTGAGACGACAACCGGACGTCTCATCATGCAATACGCTTCCCAAAACATCATTCCGGTGACGCTGGAGCTGGGCGGAAAATCTCCGAACATCTTCTTCCCGGATGTGTGTGCAAAAGACGACGCGTTCCTCAACAAAGCCATCGAAGGCTTCGTGCTGTTTGCGCTCAACCAGGGCGAGGTTTGCACGTGCCCGTCCCGCGCCCTCATTCACGAAAGCATTTACGATCAATTCATGGAGCGCGCCCTGAAACGCGTTGCCAGCATCAAGCAGGGCAACCCGCTCGATACAGAAACAATGATCGGCGCCCAAGCTTCCCTGGAGCAAGTCGAAAAAATTCTCTCCTACCTCGACATCGGCAAGCAGGAAGGCGCAGATTGCCTGATCGGCGGCGCGCGTGCGCAGCTTGAGGGCGATCTCGAAGGCGGCTACTACATCCAGCCGACCGTGTTCAAGGGCCACAACAAAATGCGCATCTTCCAGGAAGAAATCTTTGGTCCGGTAGTCTCCGTGACGACCTTCAAAGACACGGAAGAAGCGCTCTCCATCGCCAACGACACCTTGTACGGTCTCGGCTCCGGCGTATGGACACGCGATATGAACACTGCCTACCGCATGGGCCGCGAAATCCAGGCTGGCCGCGTATGGACCAACTGCTACCACGCTTACCCTGCGCACGCTGCGTTCGGCGGATACAAAATGTCCGGTATCGGTCGCGAAACACACAAAATGATGCTCTCTCACTATCAGCAAACCAAAAACCTGCTGGTCAGCTACAGCGACCAGGCACTGGGCTTCTTTTGATCGATGAGCCAGCCTGAGAAAGTGCTCGCTACCGATGCTGCCCTGCAGTTGATCGAACGGCTGCGCGCCAAGCATGGCGACTTGATGTTTCACCAGTCAGGGGGCTGCTGCGACGGCAGCTCTCCCATGTGCTACCCGCTCGGCGAGTTTCTCGTCGGCGATCAGGATGTGCTCTTGGGTGAGATCGGCGGCTGCCCGTTTTACATGGGCAAAGCACAGTACGAGTATTGGAAGCATACCCAGCTCATTATTGATGTAGTCGAAGGCCGCGGCGGCATGTTCTCGCTTGAGGGGCCAGAAGGAGTGCGCTTCCTTACGCGTTCGCGCGTCTTTCCTGACAGCTAAATGCACAACAAAAGACCGTTCCTGCCTGTCTCACGGCCGGAACGGTCTTTCTTTTTCCCCGCTTTGCTTCACTCAGCGCTTCTTGGCCCTTCGAGCGGTGCTGCCGCGTTTTACTGGTGCCGGGCCTGGCCGTTTTCCTGATGTTTTTTTGCCGTCAAAACGTGCGCTTCCGCCTGCTGCCCGCTCGCTGCTCTGCCCTTGTTTCGTCGCACGCCCTGCTTTGCGCTGGTCATCCCGATCCGGTTTGGTCATGCGAGCGCCTTGCTGCTGGCGATCGTCACCGTGCCGCCCGCGTTTTCCGTTCCCTCGCTTCCCTTGGCTGGCCTGTTGCTTAGTCTCAGCTTTAGCTGGTCTGCTCGCACGATGCTCGTCCTCAGCCCGGGCTTGCCTGCCACTACGATGCTCGTCCCCAGCTCGGGCTGGTTTGCCGCCACGATCCCCGTCCCCAGCTCTGGCCGACCTGCCCCCGCGCTGCTCGCCTCTGCCTGCGCTCTCCTGCCCCTTATGCTGCTTCTTTTGCTGCCTCTTTTGCTGCTTACGCTCCTCGTGCTCCCCGAAATCCGCCGTCCGCTCACTCGCACGCCGCTCCAAAGTCATGGCGATCCCTTTTTCAATCTCTGCGAGCTGCGCCCGATCCTTCGCCGCCACCAATGTGTAGGCCACGCCCTTCTCCTTGGCCCGGCCCGTTCTGCCGATGCGGTGAATATAGCTGTCTACGTCCTCCGGGATGTCGTAGTTGAATACGTGTGTGACTCCCTCGACGTCAAGTCCGCGAGCCGCCACGTCCGTTGCGACGAGAAACTGGATTCTGGCTTCGCGGAAACGCTTCATCACGTCCTCGCGCTTCGCTTGTGACAAATCGCCGTGCAGTTCGTCAGAAATATAGCCGAACCCTTGCAGGGCGGCGTTCAGCGTGCTTGCCCTGCGCTTGGTCCGGCAAAAGATCACTGCCAAAAACGGGCGTTCCTCGTCAAGCAAGCTGCGCAAGGTAGACTGCTTCGCCCGGTCCGTTGTCTCCACGACGATCTGCCGGATATCCTCCAGCGTGATCCGCTTGCCTTGCACGTGAATATCCTCCGGGTTTTGCATGAACCGCTTGGCCAGCGCACGCACCTGTGGCGTCATCGTCGCGGAAAACAGCATGGTTTGCCGATCAGCAGGCGTCTGCGCGAGAATGTCCTCCACCTCGGGCAAAAAGCCCATGTGCAGCATCTGGTCCGCCTCATCCAGCACGAGCATGGAAACGGTCGACAAATCAATCGTTCCTCTTCTTATATGGTCCAGCAACCTGCCGGGAGTAGCGATCACGACCTGTTTTTTGCCCGCCAGCTTGCGCAGTTGCCGATCGACGTCTTGTCCGCCATATACGGCAAGCACATGCACCTCGTCCACGGCCGCCGTCAGCTTTTGCACCTCTGCCGTAATTTGCAGCGCAAGCTCCCGCGTAGGCGTGAGGATCAGCGCCTGAACGTCGTTTGTCTCGGGATCGACTTTCTCCAAAATCGGCAGGAGAAAAGCAAGCGTTTTGCCCGTCCCCGTCTGTGCCTGGGAAATCGCATCTTTGCCTGTCATGAGGACAGGAATTGCTTTTTCCTGGATCGGAGTCGGTTCCGCAATCCCGTTCGCCTGCAGAGCGTCTATCCATTCTTTTCGTATGCCCAATCTCAAAAAATCAGCCAGTTTCGCCATCTCCATTCATTACGTATCCAAAACCATACAGGATTATTTCGTACAAACCGCCATCCCGATAAAATAACGCACGCCGTCACGAGGCTTTTCAAACGTCGGCCCTCGCTGGTAGTAAATCTCCACCTGCGAAAACCGGACGAACAGCTCCTCAAACTCGGCGGGGGTCAATTGATGCACATGAAAAGGCTCGCTCGTCTGCATGCCTCTCCCTCTGCCAAACGGACTGGACAAGACCAGCGTTCCGCCCGGCTTCAGCATGCGGTACAGGTTGTTCATGAACAGCAGGTCGTCGGCGACGTGCTCAATCGTTTCAAAGCTCAAAATGGTATCAAACAAGCCCAGCTTCTCCGGGAGCAACGGATCGAGGGCATCGCCCTTTTGATACGTAATCTTTTGATGATGGTATTCCCGCTTCGCATAAGTGATCGTGTCGTCATCGTTGTCGACGCCGATCAGCTCGGTCAGCTCCCGCTTTCGATCCTTTGCCACCATGTGGCAGCCGTAACCCGTACCGCAGGCGATATCGAGCACTCTACCTTTGATATACGGCGTGGCAAAATAATAGCGGGCAATATGTTCCAGCAGCATGCCATTCGTCGGCTTCAGCAGCTTGGGGATAATCCTCTCCCCGGTCCATTCCAGCAAGGCCATCACCATTTTCTCGTTTTGACTTCCTCACATCTTACCTTATTTTCGGGCCAGATCCTATCTCGGGCGTATATTAAGAAATTTGTAAGAGATTTCTATGCTGTTTTGTCAAACCTGGGCGTTAAGATAGAACCATGAATGCATTCACAAGGTGGGAAAACAATGACGACTTATCACGTCCTCGTAGTCGACGACGAGGAAGAGATCCGAGACGCAATCGAAATTTACTTGAAAAACGAATCGTTAGTCGTGCATAAAGCAAGCAATGGCGTGGAAGCATTGGACGTTTTGGAGCGGGAAGAAATTCACCTCATTATTTTGGACATCATGATGCCGCAAATGGACGGGATTACGGCTACGTTTAAAATCCGCCAGGACAAAAACATCCCGATCATCATGCTTTCTGCCAAATCGGAGGATACGGACAAAATTTTGGGCTTGAACATCGGAGCCGACGACTATGTGACCAAGCCTTTTCATCCGCTGGAGCTGGTGGCCCGGGTCAAATCCCAACTGCGGCGCTACACCAACCTCGGCAACTACAAAACGACCGAGGATGAAATCCAGGTCCGCGGCTTGTCGTTGAACAAAAGCACGAAAACCGTCACTGTCGACGGCAACGAGGTGCGGCTGACAGCTACGGAGTACAAAATTTTGGAGCTGTTGATGGAAAACAAGGGCCGGGTCTTTTCCATCGAGGAAATTTACGAGCGCGTCTGGCGCGAACCGTATTTGAACGCGGAAAACACCGTTGCCGTCCACGTCCGACGCATTCGGGAAAAGATCGAGATCAACCCGAAGGAACCGAAATATTTGAAGGTGGTATGGGGAATTGGATACAAAATCGAAAAATAGCCGCTTTACGCTGCCTGCCCTGTTCGCCCTGGTAGTCAGCCTCTCGCTGCTGATGCTGACCGCAGCAGACGTTTACCAAAACCGCGAGTATTTGCAAAAAGACTCCTACTTCCAGAGCGAGAACTTCAACAGCGAAGTCAGGCTGTTCGTAGAGCTGGTGAAAGATGTTCATGTAGACTTCGCCGGCTACGAGCGCAAAACACCGGAAGAAAAGCTGGGCAAAGCGACAGTGGAGCAATTCCAGCGCGAGCGCGAGGATGCCTTGCGGGAAGTCAGGGAAAGACTGGAAAGTGAATACGCCCACGAGATCGAGAACGCCAGAAACGCCTCCGATACGAAGGAGCTTGACAGGCTCGTGACTGAACAAGCAGCCAGGCTGAAAAAGGCGCTCGAGAAAGAAACGGCCAACTGGGATCGACAGTTCCAACAGATGGTCGCGGAAAAGGACGCCGAGTACGAAGAGCGAAAAAACAGCCTTGCGCTGCGAACCGGCTCATTCAAATACTATGTCAGAGACAACAAGACGGGCAAAGTGTACACCAATATGTCCCACGAGCCTTCCGAAACAGAAGTGAGTAAAAACGCCCGCTATGCAATCCGTTTTCCGGAAAACTCCTATCAGAAATACGGAGAGTTTGCCGATATCAACCGTACTTATCAATTGAGTCAATGGAGCGGAATCTTTTACGTTCCGAAAAGCCCGGAAGGCTACAGCCAGATTCATGCCGATGCCGTCTATTTCGATTCCAAACGGGAGCGGCTGCTCGGAGAATGCGCCCTGCTCACGGTGACGCTGCTCGTGACTGCGCTGCTGCTCTGGTATTTGAAGCTAAGCCGCGCCGCCGCACAGCCGATTGTCGTCAAAAGCCTGGCACTGTTCCGGCGCATCCCGCTCGATATTCGGATTATCATGCTGCTCCCGATTGGGGTCGCGTACCTGGCTCTGATTTTCAATTTGCGCTTTTTCTTTTTCTTCTTGCCGATTGACGCCGAGCATTTCTTTACACTCGGGATCATCTCCCTGTTCACTGCCTATTTGCTGCTGCAAGCTCTGGAAGCATGGCATATGTACCTGCACCCGGGATCGCTTCGCGAGCAATGGCAAAGAAGCTTGTTCATCCGGCAAAAAGTGCTCTTGCGGGAAAGCTACACCAACCGAAGCCTGTTTTTCAAAGTCTCCCTGCTGTTCATTTTGACCGTTGGCTTTGGCATGAGCGTAGCGCTCGGCTTGGTCGCCATGGTAAAGGCCTCTGAGGAATTGTTCTCCCTCTCTTTTTTATACGGCTTGTTCTACCTGGCAACCGTCGTCCCTTACGTCCTGCGTCGCCTGGGGCTCATGAACCGCATCATGCTGGGAGCCTCCGAGATGTCAGCCGGAAATTTGGATGCAACGATTGAAAAGATTCGTAAAGGAAACCTCTCCAATCTCGCTCACTCGCTCAACAACATCAAGCTCGGATTAAAGAGTGCGATGGAGGAACAAATGAAGAGTGAGCGCATGAAATCGGAGCTGATTACCAATGTATCGCACGATTTGAAAACGCCGCTCACCTCGATTATCAACTATGTCGATCTGCTTAAACGGGAAAACCTGACAGCAGACGAGATCAAAAGCTATGTCGATGTATTGGACCGCAAAACGGCCCGCTTGCGGGTGCTCATCGACGACCTGTTTGACGCGGCGAAAATGTCCAGCGGAGCTGTAGAGCTGCACATCGAGCAGGTGAACGTAGCATCCCTGCTCAACCAGGCCATCGCGGAGTTCAGCGAAAAGATCGAGCAGTCGTCCCTCACCTTCCGCGTCAACGTCGAGCAGCCGAAAATCGTGGCACCGCTTGACGGAAAAAAGACGTGGCGCGTCTTCGAGAATTTGATTGGCAACGCCTTGAAATACTCCTTGCCCAACACGCGTGTCCTGATCGATCTGTACGAAAAGCCGGGAGAAGTCATCATGACGATCAAAAACGTCTCTGCCTACGAAATTGACTTCGACGCCCAAGAGCTTTTCGAGCGGTTCAAGCGTGCCGACCAATCGCGCAACACCGAAGGCTCCGGCCTCGGACTCGCGATTGCGAAAAGCATCGTCGAGCTGCAAGGCGGCCGCCTCTCCATCGAAATTGACGGCGATTACTTCAAGGTGATGGTCGTGTTTCGCAAAAACGCCTAGTGCCTGCCTGCCTTTTGTCGGGACCCTGTCGTCCCCAGCGCTGCACTGGCAAACCCGCATGCGAAGCATTGCCCGAAAATGACGAAAAGCCAATGCCCATTTGTTCGGGCACTGGCTTTTTTGATTTGCTCCTGCACTTTTAACGCTACTAGATGGCGAAATTTCGCTCAAACAACGACCGCAGAGCCGTTGCCGCCTCCTGTTCGTCGACGCCCTCCACCTCAAACGTCATCTCGTCCCCGGTCTTCACGCCCAGCGCCATGACGCTGAGAATGCTTTTGCCATTGGCCTGCTTGTCGTTGTAGATCATTTTGACTGACGAGCGGTATTGGTTGAGCAGGTTTACCAGGACAGAAGCCGGACGGGCATGAAGGCCGCCACTTACGGTAATTTCGACGCTAAAACGGACCATTGCACTCCTCCTTTTCTGCCTCATGCATCGTGTATGGTGAAAAACTTGCGGATGACAGCGGCCACGCCGTGCTGGTCGTTCGTGTCGGTCACGTAGCGGGCCAGCCGCTTCACATCGTCCGGGGCGTTGCCCATCGCCACGCCCATTCCGGCATATTGCAGCATTTCCGCATCGTTGTAGTTGTCGCCGACGGCTACGATTTCTTCCGGACCGATTCCCAGCTTTTCTGTCAGTACCGCGAGTCCGCTTGCTTTGGATACCCCTTCCGGCAAAATCTCCAGATTGCGCTCGCCGGATGCCGTCACTCTGATTTTTTCCAGACTGGCGCGTTCCAGCTCCCGCCTGGCCGCCGCGATTCGCTCCGCTTCTCCGGTAACGAATATTTTGGGGGCGCACACTTGCTTGGCCCGGACGTACTCCGCGAGCGCTGACGCCGGCTGGATTTTGAGCGGATACCGTTCCTGCTCAGGGCAAGCAGCTTGTATCTCATGCTCCTGCCCCGCCTGCTACGCCGTTCCACCAGTCTCCCACCTTCACGTCACCGGCTTGAAAAACTGCGGCAGATACTCCTTGTGCGCTTCCAGCATTTCATCGAGAATTTGCTTCGCGACCACGTCGGACGGCACCAGCGGGTTAATCGCCATCGCCAGCAGCGCCTTGTGGTAATCGCCCGTGACAGCCGCCTCCGCCGCTACCCGTTCGAACGACTTGATCTGCTGCACAAGCCCGCGCACAGGCACAGGCAAATCGCCTACGGCCAACGGAATCGGCCCTTCCTTCGTAATGACGCAGTTCACCTCGACAGCGGAATCGTCAGGAATGCTCGCAATCGCGCCATTGTTGCGGACGTTTACGGGCTGAATATCCCGGCGGTCGTTGTAAATCGAGTGGATCAGGTTGCAGGCCGCCTCGCTGTAGTACGCTCCCCCGCGCTTTTCCAACTGCGGCGGCTTGATGTTCAGGTCGGGATCTTCATAGAGCGCAAACAGCTCCGCTTCCACCCGCTTGACCACTTCTGCACGCGTGCCGTTTTTGCTCGCTTCTTCCTGCTCGTGCGCAAGCATGGTGCTGGTCTGATAGTAATAGCGATGGTACGGGCAAGGAAGAATGCCCAGCGCCTTGATGAAGTCTTTTTCCCAGCCGAGGTCGAGTATGTTTTGCATCGTGATTCCCGATTGCTCGCCCGTCAGCTTGTCGATTACTTGCGAAGTGACATTGTCGCCATCCACGTACACTCCAAGCCCGAACACCATATGGTTCAGCCCGGCAAAATCAATGTGCACCCGCGACTGCTCGACACCCAAAATCGTCGCGACGCCCATTTTCATCCCGATCGGAACATTGCACAGCCCGATGACCTTGCTGCGGTTCGCATGCCGGAGTACCGCCTCTGTCACCATGCCAGCCGGGTTGGTGAAGTTAATCAGCCAGGCATCCGGGCACAGCTCCTCCATGTCGCGGCAAATATCCATAATGACCGGAATCGTGCGCAATCCTTTGAACAGCCCGCCCGGACCGTTTGTCTCCTGCCCGATGACCCCGTACTTCAGCGGGATGCGCTCATCTTTAATCCGCGCGTCCAAAAGCCCCACGCGCATTTGTGTCGTGACAAAATCGGCTCCCGCCAGCGCTTTGCGCCGATCCAGCGTCAGGTGCACCTGAATCGGCACCCCGGCCTTTTCCACCATGCGCTTTGCCAGCGCCCCGACGATTTGCAGCTTTTTCTCCCCCTCGGGAATGTCCACGAGCCACAGCTCGCGCACGGGCAGCTCGTCGTACCGTTTGATGAAGCCCTCTACCAGCTCCGGCGTATAGCTCGATCCTCCGCCAATCGTAACGATTTTGATTCCGCTCACACTCCTGCCTCCTTCCCTGCGTGGACATGGCTGTACAGCTCGACAAACTCGCTGGCCAAATCTTTGATCGTCATCGCATTCATCAGATGATCCTGCGCGTGGATCAACAGCATGCTGATCTCAGGCTTCTCTCCCGCGATTTCCTTTTGAATAAAAGCGGTTTGATGATGATGGGCCCGGCTCAGCTCTTCGCCAGCTCGCCTCAGCGCATCCTGTGCGCCTGCCATGTCTTTGTTTTTCGCCAGGGCGATTGCTTCCATCGCCAGGCTTCTCGCGTTTCCTCCGTGCAAAATCAACTGAAAAATAACGTCTGTATGGTCCACATCAATCTCCACCTATCCGAGTTCTTTATAAGTTACCAGCCGTACATTGCGCTTTTGCACGTACTCCTTTATCTCTTGTGCGGTCAAAATGTGCAGCTCCCGCGCGCGTTGCAGCGTGTACGAGCTGCCTGTCAACACCTCTTCGTCCAAATACGCCGGATGTGTCATTATCTCCGCCACATCGCAGTCCGCAAGCTCCTCCACCACGTCGATAAACGACTGCGTAGTCAGGCCGTCTCCGTAAAACCGTTCGGAAAAGCCTTCTGTCGTCATCACCTCCGGATGCTCTGCCCGCGCTTCGGGCGAAAACGACCACGGATACCGAACCGGAACCTGGTATTCTTTTGCCAGGCCAAGCACAATCGGCAAGACCGCGGCATGGGCATGAACGTGGTGATGGCTGTCGATATGCGTCAAAGCAAGACCTGTTTGCAAATACTTTTCCAGTTGGCTGCGCAGCTCCCTTTCCACTTCCTCCGGCGACGCCAGGCTCAAATAATCGTGTCCGCGCCGAAAGCGCCCGTGCTCATCTGTCAGCGACGGCACGTTTTGGCTGACCGGGAAGCCGCAAGTGAGCACCAGATGGATGCCTACCCCGAGCGTGGGCGTCTTTTTGGCAAGCTGAACCGCATGCTCGAACCCGTTCATGTTGACCATGGCCGTCGCAGAGGTGACGACACCCGCCCGATGCGCCTCGATGATCCCCAGATTCACCCCTTTGGAATACCCGAAGTCATCTGCATTCACAATCAGCTTCATATCATGCCTCTCCTCCGGGAAATTACATATTTACGACTTTGTCGGGAGCGGCATGCGCCTGTTCCTCGTTCAACTTTTGCTTATCCCACAGACGGAAGAACGGGTAGTAGATCAACAGCGAGATGACGAAGTTCACGAGTTGGAGCACGCTGCCCGAAAGCTTCCCGCCAGTAGCCAAATATCCGCTGATAATGACCGGAGTCGTCCACGGTACAGCGACACCGCTCGGCTTTGCTACCCATCCCAGCGACATCGCCACATAGCTGACAATGACCAGCACGACTGGGGCGAGGATAAACGGAATAATCAAAAGCGGGTTCATGACGATCGGCATGCCGAAGGTGACAGGCTCGTTGATGTTGAACAGGCCAGGGCCGATGGAGAGCCGACTGATGTTTTTCATCTGCTCGCTGCGCGCCCGAAACAGCATCAGGACGACGAGCGCCAGCGTCGCGCCGGAACCGCCCGCATAAATCCACAGGTCGAAAAACTGGGTGGTAATCACGTTGGGCAGTTCGGCATTCGGATTCGCCTGGAACGCCGCCCGGTTTTGGTCCATCAAGGTGAGCCAGATCGGGCTCATGATACCGCCGACAATCGCCGCTCCGTGCAGGCCGAGCGACCAAAGCAGTTGGACGAGCAGCACGCAGACAATCGCTCCGATCAGACTGCTGCCGAGCGCGCTCAGCGGACCGACCAGCAAGTCAGACACGATGTTGTGGATGCTTTCAAACGAGGTGTTTTCAATCAGAATGCGCAGCAACCAGACGACCAGCAGCACGGCCGAAGCGGGAATCAGCGCCACGAAAGAACGGGAGACAGCAGGCGGAACCCCGTCCGGCATTGTGATGACGATTTTCTTTTGAATGATTTTGCGGTAAATCTCCGTGGACAACACGGCCAAAAGCATCGCTACGAACAGCCCTTGGCTTCCCATCAAGGCGACAGGAATGACTCCGCCTACCTCTTGCGCTGCCGTTGCACCTTCCGGGGGTGAACATCGTCTTGTAAGGGGTCGCGAGCAAAAAGGAAGCGACCGAGATCGCACCTGCTGACAGCGGATCGACCTTGTACTTTTCCGCCAATCGGTACGCCACCCCGAAGCTGACGATCAGCGCCATGATGTCAAACGTCGCGTTCACCGGATACAACAGCTTGGTCAGCCATTGATCGCCGAAGATTCCGCTCATGAACTCGCTGTAACCAGGGATAGGAATAAAACCGATGATGAGGAAAAGAGAGCCGATAATGAGCAAAGGCATGGTAAGAATGATTCCGTCGCGAATCGCCTGCAAATGCTTCTGCTCCGCGATCCTGCCCGCGACAGGCATCACGCGGTCTTCCAGAAAAGAAATAAACCCTGCCATACGCATCCCCCTCTACTGTTTTAGACGAAGCGCAAATTCCAGCACGTTTTTCCCGTTCAGGGAGCCGTAGTCAACCGTGCTAATCACATCGACCGGAATCCCTCTCGCCGCCCCTTCTTTTTTCATTTCCGCCAGCTTGTAGCGGACTTGCGGGCCCAGCAGAAGCACCTGTGCCTGGTCAATATGGTGCTTCACCTCATCTGCCGACACCGCCCAGATTTTCGCTTCCAGCCCTTTTTCCCGTGCCGCCTGCTCCATTTTTTGCACGAGCAGACTCGTTGACATCCCCGCTGCGCAGCATAGCAAAATATTCAATCCAGCTTCCTCCCCTCAGTTGGTTATGTCCTTTTCCTAGAGCAAGTCACGTGCCAAAACACCCTTTTTGTATGCGCTTTCAAAACAAAGCGCATCGTTATCGCGTTTGCCGGGCAGCCGCATTCTGGGCAGGCGAGTAGTGTTTGAATGTAAGCGCTGTAGTGTTTTGTTAACAGGGACAAATTGGCAAAAATTAAAACACTAGCTACGCCAGTGTTTTGTTGTGTATGAAAAAATTCATGACAAAGCATACATCGTCCTCGCTGAAGACCACGTCGTATTTGTCCTCCAACGGCTGCAACTCATGGCGAATCAGGCTGTACAGCTTGCGGTTTTCCGCCAAAAACGGCACCTTGTCGGTATAGGCTACGGAACGCTCCCCGGCTTTCAGCCGATCCACCAGGCAGCAGATGTGCAAATACCCCCCGATTCGCGTATCGAAAACCAGCTTGTTGCCAAGCCGCTCCTCCATGCGCGCCACACACGTCCTGACGTCGTCGAGAACGTCTTGGCCCCTCACCATTTTCAGGTGCTCCCTGAGCGATTCCTTCATCTTCACATAAGCTTCTTCCAGATCAATCAACTGCTGGATATCGGACAGCGCCTCGCCGTTCACCACATCGTCCATGCTGTGGCAGCGCAAGTCGCGATCCAGCATGTAGTTGCTCACGACGCACAGAACCGTCCGCTCCTCCTTGAGCTTTTTCAACCGGCTTTTCGCCTGCGCTTTGTCCATGAGCTGCAGCGGAACAAATTCCAGCAGCTTCTCGTCGTAGCGCAGCTTCGATTCGAGCAGCTTTTTCAAAAACAGCGCGCTGCCCTCGCCGGACAGGCAGGCCGCTACGATCGTCAAGGCAGGCACCGCCTTGTCTGCCACCTCTTTGGGTAACTCCTCCCGCTGCCCCATCGAAATGCCGACGACATCGCGGTACACTTCGTCCAGCGAATGCCCCAGCATCGCTTTGCGCGTCGCCTCGATCACATGCGGAGTGCTCACCATCGGCACCACCTTCACCGGAATGCCCAGCTCCTTTTCGATGATCTCCCCGAATCCAAGCAGCGAGCCCATGTCGACGAGCAAAAGCAGCCCGGCTGCGCTCCCGATTTCCCGCGCTGTCTTGATCGCTTGCTCCAGGACGACCAGCGAGTCTTCCTCCAGCGGCAGGTCGATGGCACGCGCGTATTGGGTGACCAGCAGGCGGTTGGTCACGTCGACCATCGCCGTCGCTCCCCCGCTGCCGTGCGTGATGACCAGGACACCGATCGTTTCCCGCTCCTCCTGCATGCTCTCGTCATCCAGCACGAAAAACATGGTCAGGTAGCCCGCTTCGCCAATGGGCAAGTCCATCAGCAGCGCTTCCTCGATCATGCGCACGCACTCCAGCGCTACGGCAAACTCCTTTTTGTATTTGAGCCGCACGCTGTTGATGTGCGGATGGACGATTTGCTTTCCTTGCGACAGCCGCTCCTTGGACGTCTGGATGTGCAGCGCCAGGCCGAAGATGACCTTTTGGCTCAAAATTTTCTCTAGCTTCGCCTCGGCATAGCGCACGATGTCTTCGACGAGGTGAATGATGATCGGATCAATAATCCGCGCCATGTCGCCTTTGTTGATGCGCTGATGAACCCCTTTGATAAACGTGGTGAAGTAATGCTCGATATCAAATTCCAGTTCTTCCTCGCTGACCCCCTGGTTTTGCAACTCGTATATTTTTTGCTCGATCTTTTCGTAGACGCTGTCGGCGGCATTCTCCGACTCGCCGCCAAACCAGATGCTTTCCTCGGACGGCTGCACCACAAAGCATTTGTGCTCGGTGCCAATCAGCTCCTCCAGCTCCTGGCGGTAGTCTTTTGCCAAAAGCAGCCCTTGCTTGACGTGATGCGGAACGTCCTGAATCGAGACGTGCAGCAGATTTTTTTTCAAGGAAATAAACTCGGCATAAGCGCTGGCGCAGGTCAGTTGGATATCCGTCTTCAACTGGCCGATATTGTTCGGGCAATGATAGCAGAGAAACGCTTGCACCACGCTTGCCGATACCTGAATTTCCCGTCCCAGCCGAAACGCTTCTTCGCGAAAAATTTCCATGACAAGCCCCAAGCGCTCCTCCATCCCCCGCTCCACCAGGGAGGGCAGCTTGATGACCATCGGGATGCGGCGCATGAACGTCTTGAGCAGGCTGGATTCCGGGTTTTCGGTCGTTGCCATGACGATTTGCACCTGCGCGGAACGCTCTACCTCTGTTTCTCCGACCCGGCGGAACGTCCCTTTGTCCATGAACGTAAAAAATATTTCCTGCCCCTCTGCTGGCAAGCGGTGAACCTCATCGAGAAAAAGAATCCCGCCGTCCGCCTTTTCCGCCAGCCCTTTGCGGTCCATCTCCGCTCCGGTGTACGCCCCTTTTTTGACGCCGAACAGTTGGCTTATCAAAAGCTGCGGGTTGTTGGCGTAGTCGGCGCAGTTAAAAACGACAAAGGGCGCCCCCTTGTCCAGCCGGCCAATATCGACGGCAAACTCGTGAATCATCCCCGCAAACCACGACTTGCCTACTCCCGTTTCGCCCAAAATCAGGCAGTGCATCCCGCGCGGCGGGTACAGCACCGCTGCCTTTGCCTGCTCGATGCGGGTAATCAGGCTTTTGTTCGTCTTCGCCAGCCTGTCCAATGCCGTTTGCGCCAAATAAAGCGAGTCATTCGCTTTTTTGACATAAAACAAGGTAGGACGCCCCTCTTCTTTTTCAATGCGGCCTTCCTTCCATAAGCGGTTCAAATCGCTGCTGACATTGGCGCGGCTAAGGCCCAGGAGCTCGGCCAGCTCGCCTGCGCTGATTTTTTTATCGGGACCGGACTCAAGCAGCTTCTGGTAAATGAAATCGACTCGTTTCACCACTGTTCACCTGCCACTCAACTGATTCGTTTTCATTTCCACGCTACACTGGAAAAACCTTCTTACCTATGAATATGCTGGATGGACATGCCTCATCCCGGCAAAATAAACAGCCACCCTTCTCTGAGAAAAGGATGGCTGCTTGCCTATTTTTTG
The DNA here is from genome assembly GCF_058781555.1 of Brevibacillus sp. FW306-2-1A-C05A. Lineage (NCBI taxonomy): Bacteria > Bacillati > Bacillota > Bacilli > Caryophanales > Paenibacillaceae > Brevibacillus > Brevibacillus sp. FW306-2-1A-C05A. The sequence goes on along the minus strand of NZ_JBYSWV010000002.1, from coordinate 147,347 downwards.
GAAACCGATTCATTTTCGTTTTCTGCCTCCCAGGTACGCTATAATGGGTGTAACATGACTGACACAGGAGATCGCTTGCCATGATGGTTTTCATCTTATTCACCATATGGGCGCTAGGTCTATTGGTCCTGTTCACGGACCCGAAACGCACGTCGATCCGCTGGGCCTGCGCCACTGCCTTTATCGGAGGGGGCGGCTTCCTCTCGGCGGTCATTGACGAGACGATCATGCCGCTCTGGGCCGATGCTTTTACCATGAATGCCGGGACGGAGCAGACTTTGCTTTTTCTTAGCCGCCTCTCGTCCTTTATTTGCCAGGTCGGGTTGCCTTATTCGTTTCTCATGTTCGCCGTCCATTCGGCGGAGTTTCTCACCCGGAGAACAAAGCTGATTGCCCAGTTCGCCGCGCTCTGCCTCCCGGCGCTAATGCTCGCGATCACCCCCATTTATCCTGTACTGGCCTTCAATTACTGGATCATGGTGGCATGGGTCATTCCTTTTTTTCTGATCGCCTGCACTCTGCTGATCGTACAGTACCGGAACGAGAAAGACCCACTGGTCAAAAAGAACAGCTTTTTCACGAACGTGTTAATCATCGTCCCGCTCTTTTTCGTCTTTATCTTCATCTACATCATGCGCATCCAGAATGACTACGAAGCATGGCGCTACAACATGCTGGTCGTCGCGATCCAGTTCATTTTGATTGTTGCCATTAGTTTGAAATACGGCTTTTTGGGCGTCCGGCTCCGCGTGGAAAAAAGACGTCTGGACAGCACGTTGCGCGCTCTCACGTCAGGAGCGCAAATCATTAATCACACGATCAAAAACGAAGTGGGGAAAATCTCGCTGTACGCCGATCGGATCGAATCGTACGCGGAGGAAACAAACCAGCCGAACCTGAAGGAAGACGCGCTCGTCCTCCTGCAATCCTCCCAGCACATGCTCGACATGATGAACCGGATTCAAAACCAGCTTCGCGACGTCGAGCTGCGCGAATCCCCCAGCGCGCCTGGCGAGATCATCAAGCAAGTCATCCAAAACTTGAAGCCTTACATGGAAAAGCATCAGGTGCTGGTGGAATGCGAGCTGGATGAGAGCCTCCACCTGTACGGCGATCCCGTGCAGCTTCGTGAAATTCTCACCAATTTGTGCATGAACGCGATCGAAGCGATGAAGTCCGGCGGCAAGCTCACCCTGCAACTGTTTTTGTCCAACCGTCACCTCGTCATCGCCATCGCGGATACGGGTACAGGCATTTCCAAGGAAAATTTGCCGCATGTGCTCGACCCTTTTTTCTCTACCAAACGAACCGGACAAAACTTCGGCCTTGGACTTTCCTATTGCTATAACGTCATGCAAAAGCATCAGGGAATGCTGGAGATATACAGCGAGCCAGGAAAAGGAACGACGGTGTTTTTGTTCTTCCCGAAAAAACGAGTCATCACAAGCTCTGCCCAAACAGAAGGGAGGATATGAACATGGAGACTATCAAAGTATTTCTCGTCGAGGACGACCCTGTCTGGCGAAAAGGATTGGTCGACTACCTGAACAAAGAAGCAGACCTCACCGTCGTCGGCGAGGCGGGCACAAAAGCGGAAGCGATCGAGCGCTTTTTGGCAGCAGGAGCCGATGTCGTCCTGATGGACATCAACCTGACCGAGAACAATCTCGACGGAATCGAAACCGCGATGGAGCTGATTGCGCTTGAGGCAGACTGTAAAATCATCATGCTCACGTCCTTGACCGCCGAAGATGTGATTGTCGAGTCCTTTTCTGCTGGCGCCGTCAATTACATCAGCAAGTCCAGCTTCAAGGAAATTCCCGACGCCATCCGCGCTGCCCACAACCAGCAGTCCGCGATTCACCCGACAGCAGCGGCTGCCTTGCGCAACGAGTTTTTGCGCCTGAAAAACGAAGAAAACCAGAAGCTGCTCTCCCCCGCGGAGAAGGACATTCTGCAACTGATCCACCAGGGAAAGACGCAGACGCAAATCGAGCAATCGCTGCACATCACCAAGCGGACCATCAAAAACCACATCAACCGCATCCTGAAAAAAATGGGCGTCAAAACGAGCAAAGAAGCGGCCGCAAAAGCGAGCCAGAAAAAGCTATTCTAGGTATTATGACCAGGTACCAATGAATGTTGGTACTTTTTTTACTTCCCCCACTCCTTACAATGAGGACTATAAAGCAACGCCATTATCCTTTGAAAAGGTGTGGTCTACATGGTCCTCATTCATGCCTTCCTGAAAATGATTTTGCTGCTGTGGTTTCGGCCTCGCATTCACGGTGTAAACAAAATCGACCTGACGAAGCCGTCACTTATCATTCCCAATCACGTCTCCCTGCTCGACGCGGTACTCCTTTCCTTTTGCTTGCCTACGGGAGCTACCTTTGTCGTCAACACCGGGATCGCCAAGCGGTTTGCCTTTTTCCTGCGCTTCCGCAAACACATCGCGATCGATCCGCTCAACCCGTACTCGATCCGCCACATGCTGCGGGTCATCCGCAAAGGAGAAACGCTGGTGATTTTCCCGGAAGGCCGCATCACCACAACGGGCGGCCTGATGAAAATTTACAGCGGCGTCGGCTACCTCGCCATGAGAACAGGCGCAACCGTCTACCCGATCGCGATCAACGGCCTGGAGCGCTCGATCTTCTCTTATTTGCAAGGCAAGCTGCGCCGCTCGCTGTTCCCTGCTGTTACGATGACCGTCGGCACGCCGTTCACCATCGCTCGCGACGAAAACCGCTCGATGCGTGAACAAAAGGCGTCGGCCAACGACCTGATCCTGCGCACGATGCAGGAGGAGCTGTTCCAAAGCCGGATGAAGCAAAACGTCAACCTGTTCGATGAAGCGCTGGCAGCCGCCCGCCTTAACGGGCCGAAAATGGAGATCGCCAAAGACCTGACCTCGGCCATCAATTACCGCACCCTGCTCATCGGCAGCTATCTGCTCGGCAACAAACTGCAACAGCCCTTAATGGGGAAACCGGTCGTCGGCGTATTTCTCCCCAACTCGGTCGGGCACCTGGTTACTTTGATGGCGCTGTTTTGCATCGGGAAAACACCTGCAATCCTGAACTTTTCGCTCGGCATCCGTTCGCTGCTCGACTGCTGCGAGACAGCCCGTATCGATACGATCCTGACCTCGCGCGCCTTCATCGAAAAAGGCAAGCTGGAGCACATTATCGCGGGCCTTTCGCCGAGCATCCAGATTATTTACCTGGAAGATTTGAAAGCATCGGCCACCGCTTTTGACAAGCTGGCTGCCCTCACCGCGTATGTGACAAAGAAAAAAGCCGCGAAGAGTGCCAATGAACTGATTCTGTTCACCTCCGGCAGCGAAAGCAAGCCAAAAGGCGTCGTGCTGACGCACACCAATCTGTACGCCAACATCCAGCAAGTGACCAGCATGATCGACATTACGAGCCGCGACAAGTTTTTCAACGCGCTGCCGATGTTTCACAGCTTCGGACTGACTGCTGGCACGCTTTTGCCCATCATCAAGGGCATTCCGGTGTATCTGTATCCGAGCCCGCTGCACTACAAGGCGATTGCGGAGCTGGTGTACGATCAGAATGCGACCATTTTGTTCGGGACTTCGACGTTCATGGCTGGCTACGGACGGATGGCGCACCCGTACAACTTCTACTCTTTGCGCTATGTGTTTGCAGGCGCAGAAAAGCTGAAGGACGACGTGCGCAAGCTGTGGATGGATAAGTTCGGCGTGCGGATTTTCGAAGGTTACGGCGCGACCGAAACCGCTCCGATTCTCGCGCTCAACACGCCGCTCGCCAACAAGCCTGGAACAGTAGGTCGACTCGTGCCCGGCATGAGCTATCGGCTGGACCCGGTCGCAGGCATTGACGAAGGCGGAGAGCTGCTCGTCAAAGGCCCGAACGTCATGAAAGGCTACCTGATTCACGGCAAAGGCTTCGTGCCCGCCGGGGAATGGTACCACACAGGCGATCTGGTGACGGCTGACAAGGAAGGCTTTCTCAGCATTCAGTCTCGCCTGAAACGTTTTGCCAAAATCGGCGGCGAGATGGTGTCGCTCAATCTGGTGGAAGAGCTGGCAATGCAATGCTTCGGTCACTCCGGCTTTGCCGCGATCACCGTCAACGACCAGCGAAAAGGCGAGCGCGTCCTGTTGTTTACTACAGATGAAACCGTTCAGCTCAGTCAACTGCGCGCGTATTTGACGGAAAAGCAATACTCGCCGCTGCTCATTCCCGGCACGATGCAGGTCATCAAAACTCTGCCACTTCTCGGGAGCGGAAAAACGGACTACGTCAGTCTGAAGCAACTGGCGGAAAGTGGAGGAAACTGATGTGAAGATGCGACTACAACCGCTCCAAGCCCTGTATTTCACGCAATTTCTCTCGGCCTTTGCCGACAACATGATTTTGTTTGTCATTGCCAACCTGCTGCGGGAGAACGGTTTTTCTCCCGCAATGCTCGCACTCGTTTCCATTTCCTTTTTTCTGCCGTACGTTTTTCTCGCTCCGCTCGTCGGGCCTTTTGCCGACAAACACGCCAAATCGTTCGTTCTGGTGATCGGCAACCTGATAAAAGCACTCGGTGTCGTGCTGCTGTTCGTCATCGATCACTCCAGCATTTTGCTGTTGATGCTCTGCTACTTTACGGTGGGGGTCGGCGCGGTTGTCTACTCGCCTGCCAAGTACGGCATCCTGCCGGAGCTGACTCGCAATGAACAGGAGCTGTTCCAGGCCAACGCGCGGATTGAGGCGTACACGATCGTCGCGATCTTGACCGGAATCGGCGGGGGCGGAGCGATCGCCTCCATGACAGCGCCGCTGTTCTCTTCGAGCATCTGTCTTGCCCTCTACCTGTTGTCGCTGGGCATGACCTTTTTCATCCCGCGCATCCGGGGGAACGCCTCGATTCGTTACGGTACGGAAGCACGCCGCTTTTTCATCGACTTCCAGCACCTGATGAACCGTGCGGAAACGAGCTTTGCGCTGATCGGAACCGGGGCCTTCTGGATGAGCTCGGCTGTGCTGCGGGTCGCCGTGCTGGCCTGGATACCCGCCGCACTCGGGATTAACCCGCAAAGCTTTTCCGTCTCGCTGATCCTGGCTACGACGTCAATCGGGATCATCATCGGCGCTTTTCTCGCCCCGCGGCTGATTCCGCTGTCCCGGTTCACCCGCTCAGTCGGCTACGGCTTCGGCATGTTTCTCATCATCGTGTTGTTTCCGTGGATTCACGTAACAGTTATTGCGATCTGCCTGCTGCTTCTGGTCGGGTTCATGGGCGGGGTGTTCATCATTCCGATGAATACGATCTTGCAGGACGAGGGCAAAAAGATGGTCGGCTCCGGCAAGACGATTGCGATTCAAAATTTTATCGAAAACTTTTTGATGGCTGCCGGGTCGGGGATTTACTACCTGGTCGTATTCCTGGGCGCCTCCATCTCCGTTGCTATCGTCGCCCAAGGGTTGCTGCTTCTGGCTTTTCTGCTGTATCTGATGAAGCATCGCAGTCGAATCGCGGGCTAAAGCGGGGGAAAGAGAAGACTGCTGCGTGCGTGAGTGGATGGCGCCAGTGCATAAAGTAGCAAAAGCCGTGATAGTCAGCGTCACGGCTTTTGTTTTGACCACCGCTACAATAGCGAAAAGCCGTGACAGTGACCGTCACGGCTTGACAGCGGCGTAGTTTTGCAAACATTCCAGGAAGAGGTGGCCGTACTTGTCGAACTTGGCTTCGCCCACACCTTTGATCTTGAGCATCGCCTGCTTGTCGGTCGGGCAGAGGCTGCTCATTTCCTTCAAAGTGCTGTCGTGGAAAATGACGTATGGCGGCACGCCTTCGCTCTGTGAGATTTCCTTGCGCAGCGAACGCAACTGCTCGAACAGCTCGTCGTCCTCTGCGAGCGCCACAGGGCGGAGCGAGATTTTTTGCACGACGCGCTCCTCGCCCTTGAGCACTGGCAGCGCCCGCTCTCCCAGCTTCACAGTCGGGTACTGGCTTTCCGTCACCTGCAAGTATCCTTCGGCAATGAGCAGTTGGATCAGGTCGGCGATTTCTTTTTCCTTGTACTCCTTCATCAGCCCGTAGGTAGGAAGCTGATCGAACCGGAACTGCGTGACCTTCTTGTTTTTCGAGCCTTTGAGTACCTGGGCGACCAGTGCCGCGCCGAAGCGCTCTCGCATCCGTTTGACGCAGGAAAAGATTTTTTGCGCTTCGAGCGTGATGTCGGTCAGTTCGGTTTCATCGGTGCAGTTGTGGCAGCGCCCGCACTCAGGCGCATCCGCCTCGCCGAAATACTGCACGATGTACTGCTGCAGGCAGCGCGGCGTCCGGCAGTAGTCGACCATGGCATACAGCTTTTTGTACTCGTGCTCCTTGCGTTCGTCGGTCAACTGGTTTTGCTCGATAAAAAACGACTGGGTCTGGATGTCCTGCGGCTGGTACAGCAAAATGCACTCGCTCGGCTCGCCATCGCGCCCGGCGCGTCCCGCTTCCTGGTAGTACGCCTCCAGGTTTTTCGGCATGTTGTAATGGATGACGTAGCGCACATTGGACTTGTCAATGCCCATCCCGAATGCATTGGTCGCGACCATCGTGCGGACGTCATCGAACAGGAACGCTTCCTGATTCGCCGCCCGCTCTTCCTCTGACAGCCCGGCGTGGTATTTGGTGACCGAAAAGCCGCGCTTCGCAAGGTCGGCGTGCAGAGCATCGACGTCTTTTCGCGTGGCGGCGTAGATGATTCCGGCATGCTGCCTGTTGGCTTTCAAATACGCCTGGATAAAGCCGCGGCGGTTTTCTCCTTTGCGCACCGACAGGATGAGGTTGTCGCGGCCAAAACCAGTGATAAAGAGACGCTCATCCTCCAGGGAAAGCTGGCGCTTGATATCGGCGGTCACTTCCGGCGTCGCCGTCGCTGTCAGGGCTGCGACGATGGGACGCTCTGGCAGCGTGCGCAAAAAGCGGGCGATCTCCAGGTAGCTGGGGCGGAAATCGTGGCCCCATTGCGAGACACAGTGCGCCTCATCGACAGCGACGAACGAAATCGGCACATTGCGGATCAAATTTTGAAACGTTTCCGACTCCAGCCGCTCAGGAGCGATGTAAAGCAGCTTGTACTCCCCGCGCGCCGCCATCCGCAAGCGCTCGCGAACCTCGCTGTAGTCGAGCGAGCTGTTGATCTGTGTCGCCGCAATCCCCATGTTGACCAGCACATCTACCTGGTCCTTCATCAGCGAGATAAGCGGCGAAATGACGATCGTTACGCCGTCGAAAAGCATGGCCGGTACTTGATAGCAGATTGATTTTCCACCGCCGGTCGGCATGATGCCTATCGTGTCATGGCCTGCCAGCAGGCTCTCGATAATCTTCTTTTGTCCTTCGCGAAATGATTCGTAGCCAAAGTATTTTTGCAAAACTTCCTGTGCTTTATGGAGCAAAGAGAATCACCTTCTCTTTCGATAGATTGGTTTATTCGATTCTATTTAGTGTAAACATAGGTGCTGGGACAAAACAAGGGGAACCGCGTCACACGAAAAACGGTTTAACCCCTTAAAATTAGAGCCTTTCTCTTCATATGACTCTCTTCTTCTTCAACCACCTGGGAGCGCAAGAAAAAATCTGATTTTTCTGAATGCTTTCTTCGTTTTCAAATGGTGAAAGAACGGAGTGACCCACAAAGGTAGTTCCGTCCATTTTGGTATTTATATGCAGTTATACTAGATGCTACACAACAGGTTCTTTCCCGTTTATGTATCAAGCTTTCTTCGCTTCGACGTTAATCGCTCCCACCAAATTTGGCTATCCTCCCAGAGCATGACACGTAACCACCGGTAGGCTTGCAACAAGCTCGCTTGGCCAGCGGAGAAGATTTTGACCAAGAAAAGTAAGCAAAAGGCGATCAGCACAATGAAAACTTGGTTCAGAACGGCTTCTTGGCTTTTCCCGTAAAACGAAGTAATCTTCACGTGCTGCCTCAACCATTTAAAAAAGATTTCAATGGCCCAGCGACTTCGATGCATCTCACTGATCCCTTGGGCAGATAACTCCCATCGATTCGTAATCAGCAGAAGGGAGTTTCCCTGTGAATCGGTTGTCTCGATGAGGCGAAGGACATGGTTCATGCGATTTTGCTGTGTCCCTATTTGTACATAACCATTCCTTTTGATGGAACTCCCTTCGGAAACAGGACGATCAAACAGATAGCGAATCGCTGCCTTCTTCTTTGCTCGCGTAACGAAGAAGATCCGGCGTTCACAGAACGCGTCAAACTTGGCGTAGTCCACAAATCCCCGATCAAACACATACGTCGTACCAGGATTGTCTACAAGCGTGTCAAGTTGAGTCCGGTCATGAACACGCGCTGGAGTCAGTTGGATGGTTTTTCTGTAAAGGATTTTTTTGTGTCCTGCGTAAATACAAAATTTTTTGGTTATTTCGACAACATTAATGCAACGCTAGTGGTTTCATCTTTCGTTTAGGGGTTCTATAGAAACAAGTTTCGGCAATCCTATAAAGCTAGACTCATACTCTACAAAATATTCTTCGTTCGCTTTAATTAATTTCGTAATAACCTTCGGGACATCAATAGTTGTTTTCACGTTGAGCTGATCCTCAATTACTATGAAGTCATTGCTAACCTCTTTTACTTTTACGATGGCTACTGTCTTTTCCTTAAAATAAATACTCCATATTAGTAAAAGCCCCATCATTACAAGAAACAATGTACCCAAAAAAACAATAAGTTTTTTCTTTTTCATTTACATATCCCCTTCATTTTACAAATATTGACACATTTCCATAATATGGTTACGGTCCAAATATACCATACATTAGGAGGTTTTCAAAATGTTTCCCTTTTCAAGAAAAAAATCATAGCTTCTCTAGTTGCAACTGTTACACTGACTAGCTTGATCCCATTTACTGTAGGTGCTGCCAGCAAAGACTTTAAAGAGATTGAAGAAGAGGTTAGTTTTGACATGGTTAAGGTCAGCGATCTCGATGTAAGAGTTTATGAAGACGGAAGGATTAAAGGTCTCGGAAAATCAAAATCCCAAAATATTTCAAAAAACGAACGAAAAAAAATACTTAGGGCGTCGTCTACGATTAATATTCTCATCGGCTGCACCTCCGCACGAATCTGAGTCATTACTGACCACTATAGCAAAAATGTTTAAAGAAAATCTAAAGAGTGCGTGGGAGAGATTAATTCTGGCAGTGGGATGCGGGGTAGGGGCTTGGGAGGATGATGTAAGTTGTTGCTACGATGTAGTTCGCTTGATCGGGACTTTCGGTGGGCGAGGAAAGAGGCGAAATCGCTGTAGCTTCTTGGGCTCCCTGCTGGGGGTTGGACTGCCCGGCTCCGGGGAAAAAGCGAAACCGCGTCCAAAAGTGGTTGATTCAGGTAGCCGCTCAGAGTTGGACGCTCATACTTCTTTGTAATGCTCTTCGAAGTTATTAAGTTTTCGGTCCAAGTCCATAACCGGTGTAGCGATGTCTTTCAGATAATGATACTGGCAGTATTGATACGGGACGTCGGGGAGCAATGTTTCAAAGGCTAGTCGAATGGATTGTTGCCCATCACTTACAATGCCAATAATAGGGTAACCCAATTCTACGATAGGGCGAATCAGGTTCTGTAGTTCCTCTGATGATCCGCTTTTCAGATTCTTGGCAGCTAGTACCGTCCCACTAAACACTTCACGGATGACATATAAAGTTTCATTCCCTTTTTTTGGTTGCACACCATCCATGGAAAGCATCAATCCTCCGTTTTGTGAACTTACATGATGCAACACTTCGCGTATATGTTGGTCTACACTGGCTCCAAGGAGAGTAAGATAACGCTCGTAAAGCATTTGAACATTGCGGTCTGTCGTTCTCACACCACGTCTGTTTAACTCTTCCGCAATCTCTTGTCGGGTCATGTGATTCTGGGGAATAATTCGATTTTTTGGACGCATAAAAACCTCTGTTCATCAAGGAATGGTTACTCCATTACTTCGATCCACAGAGGTAATTTCCTGTGTAGTATGTTTATTCCATTGTAGAAAAAAGCAAGGAGCCCCAATACACTTTTATCTCCGAAAAATCTTGGAGCAAAAAGGGGCTCCTTTACTATGAAAACTTCGAAACGAGTTGATGGTTTTAAGAAACATCTCAGGTCTTAGAAAATGAGGATATCAAGAGATAGAAGAATATAGTTTGAAAAAGGTCGAAGCCAGATTTGTTACTACGACGACAGCTAACATTCTCTCTATTATTTTACCGCTGTAAATGTTACAACAGTTGAATATGAAGTATGCACTTTCTTATCTTTAACCACAACCTGAACCCTCATATTATGATCTGCTGCATACAATACTTCATTTTGAAGTTGTGCATTAGCAGAAAGTGCTGTAGCCGCCATTGCTACTGTTGCTCCAGGCCCTAAAAACCCGATCAGAGTTTCAGCAATTGTCGCACCTCCACTTGTCGCACCTCTCATAATACTAGCCATATACTTTACTTGATCTTTTGAAAGATAATAAGACCCAAGTACAATGTACTCGTCGCTACTTGCGGCGTATGCGCTTTGATTAGCTATATTAGCTACAGGCAAAACACCAGTGATTCCAAGGGTTAAGGAGAGCACTGCAGCAGTACTTTTAAAAGCTTTTTTCATTTTTATAACCTCTTTTCGATTCGATATGATCTCACGCAACTTTTATTCCTACTCTTTCTATCTCTCTTTTCGTAGACCTTACTTTGAAGTGTACCAATGCTATACAATATTTTTCCAACTCCAAAAAAAGCATTTTTCAGACAATTTCAGCTATTAATTCCAAAAAATGATAATATACTCCCAAATCCTTGGAATTACATTAAAAAAACCCTTTTTTCTAAAATGATACAAAGCGGCAAAAGTTTTTGAAATCCTTCCCACGGTATAGAGCCTCGATACTAGTAATCTACATTCCACTGAGAACTAACGAGTGTTTCAGTTCTACAGTGAAAGGCGATCACTGAGAGAGAATAAAAAAAAACTGACGCCTATGAATGGAGTCAGCCAAGTGGCCTAGCAGCCAAAATTTTTATTGTTTCTTGCCATCATCGGCTCTGTGAATCCCACTATTCCTTCGGATGAATCATCTGCTCAGGACGCACGATTTGGTCGAATTGCTCCTCGGTCAGCAGGCTGCTCTTGATAGCCGCTTGCTTGAGCGTGATGCCTTCTTTGTGCGCCAGCTTGGCTACTGCCGCTGCGTTTTCGTAGCCGATATGCGGGTTCAGCGCGGTTACGAGCATCAGGGAGTTGTTCAGGTTTTCCTGGATGACAGGCAAGTTCGGCTCGATGCCGACCGCGCAATGGTCGTTGAACGACTTCATGGCGTCTGCGAGCAGTCGGGCCGATTGCAGGAAGTTGTAGATGATGACAGGCTTGAACACGTTCAGCTCAAAGTTCCCTTGGCTTGCGGCAAAGCCGATCGCGGCATCGTTGCCCATCACCTGGCACGCCACCATCGTAATCGCTTCGCTTTGTGTCGGGTTGACTTTTCCTGGCATGATCGAGCTGCCCGGTTCGTTGGCAGGGATGACGATTTCGCCGATGCCGCAGCGCGGTCCGCTCGCCAGCCATCTGACGTCGTTGGCGATTTTCATCAGGTCGGCTGCCAGCGCCTTCAACGCTCCGTGTACGTGAACAAGCTCATCGTGGCTGGTCAGCGCGTGGAATTTGTTTTCGGCGGTCACGAATTTTTTGCCGATCGCTTCGCTGATTTCCGCAGCGACCATTTCACCGAAGCGCGGATGGGCGTTGATGCCGGTTCCGACGGCCGTACCGCCAATCGCCAGCTCACGCAAATATTCGTTGCTTTCCTGAATCATTTTCTCTGTTTTTTCCAGCATGCGCACCCAGCCGCTGATTTCCTGGCCCAGTGTCAGCGGGGTGGCATCCTGCAAATGCGTCCGGCCGATTTTGATGATGTCTATGTAGGCTTCGCTTTTTTCCTTGAGCGTCTGCTTGAGCAGCGCCAGCGCAGGCAGCACTTGGTCCTCAATGGCTACCAGTCCCGCCATGTGCATAGCAGTCGGGAACGTATCGTTGGAGCTTTGCGATTTGTTCACATCGTCGTTGGCGTGAATCCGCGCGCTGCTGCCTTTTTCCTCCAGCAACTGGTTGGCGCGGCGAGCGATGACTTCGTTGACGTTCATGTTGGATTGGGTGCCGCTTCCGGTTTGCCAAACAACCAGCGGGAAGTGCTCGTTCCATTTTCCGGCGATGACTTCGTCGGCTGCCGTTACGATCGCTTCGGCCTTTTCCGCGTCCAGCTTGCCCAGCTTTTGGTTCGCCAGGGCCGCGCTTCTTTTCAGGATGGCAAACATGCGGATGACCTCAAGCGGCATTTTCTCCTCGCCGATCTCGAAATTTTGGAAGCTGCGCTGCGTTTGCGCCCCCCACAACTTGTCCGCAGGCACTTTCATTTCACCCAACGTGTCTTTTTCGATCCGAAATTCCATCTCGCATCCTCCTCTATGAATGATTGCCTCTTTTATCATGTCCACTTTTTCCATTTTGGAATGAGAGCAGACGTATTCATTTAAAATGATAATGATTTTCATTCTTGTTATCAAGAGCAGAAGTGTTCCTCGCATGCAAAAAGACCGCAGCGCCATCTGCAAACGGTCAGCTACGGTCTTTGTTTCTACCCCTTATCTACTCTCTACCTCAACAGAAATGACGTGATCGACAGCTTTCAGCAAGCTGTAAATGTCGGTCGTATATGTGTTTTCCGAAGCGGTAATCATCATTTCCAACTTTTGCAATCCGTTGTCCAGGTCTTTGACCTTGACCCGTTTTACCTGCAGGTCGATGTGCTTGATCTGTTTGAAAACGCCGTCCAGATCGCCGCCCCCTTCGACGACAATCTTGATCGACAAATCCCGCTGCCGCAAAGACTCGGGACCGATCCATTTGAGAATGAGCGGAAACAGGTTGATCGCCAAAATAATCAGGATGGTCGCTGTCACCGCCTCAAAGTAATACCCCGCCCCTACGGCAATACCCAGTCCGGAGGCAGCCCAGACCATGGAAGCCGTGGTCAGCCCGGAGATTACATCGTTGCTTCTGCGCAAAATCACGCCAGCTCCGAGAAAACCGACGCCGCTCACGATTTGCGCGGCCAGGCGCAGCGGGTCCATGTTGGTGTGTCCAGGCAAGGAGAACCGATGTACCGACTCAATCGAGACAATCGTAATCAGGCAGCTCGCCACTGATATGACCATACTTGTTTTCACGCCAAGCGGCTTATGCTTGAGCTGTCTGTCCATCCCGATCAGCAAGCCCAGAAACATCGCTATCCCCAGCTTCATCAAAAAATCATACGTCATTCGCTTCTCCTCCCCCTTTCAATGTCAGCTTTTCTCCCATCACTCTATTAGAAAGTATATACGCTCTCCTTGAAAAATAGGAGAGAAATTTTTCATGGCTGCTCATAGTGTAAGCTGGCCCTTCTGTCTTCATGCAAAAAACGGGAAACCCCTCATCCGGAGTTTTCCCGCTTTGCTTGCGCCACGCTTGGTTACGAGACGCTGCGTATCATGCGTTTTTGCAGGGACAGCAGGCGTCCGAACAGGAAGATCGCGCCTGCCGCCAAGCCTGTAATCAGCCCGATCCAGTAGCCAAAGGCAGCCAGCGAGGTGTACTGCGCCAGGACGTACCCGAGCGGCAGCCCGATGACCCAGTACGAGACAAGGGCGACGATAAACGTGACCGTAACGTCCTTGTAGCCGCGCAAAATCCCCTGGATCGGCGCCGCCACCGCATCGGAAATCAAAAACAGAATCGAGTACATCAAAAAGTGCTGCGTAAGCTCCAAAACCTCGATGTCCGTCGTATAAAATCCGGCAACCTGCCTGTTGAACAGCAGCAAGCCTGTGCCGAACAGCAGGGCAAGTCCAGTGGCGATGCCGATGCCCAAATAGCTGTACTGCTTGGCGTCGCGAAACCGCTTCGCCCCGACCTCGAAGCCGACCACGATAGTCAAAGCCATCGAGATGCTGAGCGGAACCATGTAAATAAACGAAGCGAAGTTCATCGCCGCCTGGTGCGCCGCAATCGTAATCGTGCTGTACTCGCTCATGAACAAGGTAACAGCGGCAAAAATGCTCACTTCGAAAAAGATCGAAAAGCCGATTGGCAAGCCGAGCTTGAGCAGCTCTTTCCACGCGCTCATGGAGACGCGGTAAAACTTGCGGAACACCCCGAAATCGGTAAACGGCTGCACGCGCTGCACGACAACCAGGCTAATCAGCAAAATGCACCAGTAAGTCAGCGCCGAGGCGTAGCCCGCCCCGATTCCGCCCAGGCGCGGCAAACCGAAGTTGCCGAAAATCAGGGCGTAGTTCAGCACGACGTTGATTGGCAGCGAGAGCAGCGTAATGAACATGGTAATTCTCGTCTCCCCCAACGCGTCGATGAAGCAGCGAATGACCGTGTAGAGAAACAAAGGCACAATCCCGATGGCTATCGCATGCAGGAAGCCGCGGGCAATGTGTCTGACGTCGCTTTCGAGCTGCATGCTGTTCAACACCGGCTCAAGCGCCAAGCCGCCGACGATCAGCACCCCGATGGCAATCGCCACTCCCAGGTACAGTGCCTGCATGACCGTGTAGGGCACCTGGTCTTTGCGCTGCGCTCCGATCATTTGCGCCACCATCGGCATCACTGCCATGAGAATACCCGTCAATCCGGCTTGAATCGGCGTCCAGAGGCTGGCCCCGATCGCCACTCCGGCCAAGTCAGTCGGACTGGCGTGCCCGGACATGATCGTATCGGCAAAAGTCATGGAGAAAAGCGCCAACTGCGATATAAGGATGGGCAGCAACACCATCAGAAACTGCCGCCACTTTTCTTTTAACGAATAAGTCTCATGCATGATTGTTCTTCCTCATTTACATTAGAAATATCTACACCATTAATATAGTAGAAACGTGTTGAAAAGCACTGCAAAAAGCTTCTCTATGCACTTTAGCACAAAATGAAAGTCTAGCATAAGAAAATTGCAGACATCGCGAAAGAAAACTCACTGTTAAAATTTTTTATATACATTGACAATGGTGCGCGAACAGGCGTATATTTTAAAACTATAAAAACCGACTATTTAAATTGGAATTGTGCACTTTGATTCCTACCCACAACCAAAGGAGCGTAGAAGGACATGGCACAGGCCCCCAAACATCTGAAAATCGGCGTTTTTCTCGCCGGCACTGGTCATCACGTCGCATCTTGGCGTCACCCTCATGCGCAAACCGACGGCAGCATGAACCTCGCCTATTTTCAGCAACTGGCGCAAACAGCCGAACGCGGCAAGCTGGATATGCTGTTTCTCGCGGACAGCCTGTCGATCAGTCCCGACTCCCATCCGAATGTGCTGGCACGCTTTGAACCGTTTACGCTGTTGTCGGCGCTGTCTGCCGTCACTTCGAAAATCGGCCTGGCCGCCACAGCATCTACGACGTACAGCGAGCCTTTTCATATCGCCCGCCAGTTCGCTTCGCTCGATCACATCAGCAACGGCCGTGCAGCGTGGAATGTCGTCACCTCCTCGATCGAATCGACGGCCTTGAACTTTAGCGGAGAAAAGCATCCCGAGCACAGCCTGCGCTATCAGCGCGCAGAAGAATTTGTCGAGGTCGTAAAAGGACTGTGGGATTCCTGGGAAGACGACGCCCTCATTCGCAAGCAGGAATCCGGCGTTTTTTTCGATCCGGCCAAGTTGCATGAGCTGCAGCACCGCGGCGAGTTCTTTTCCGTTCGCGGACCGTTGAACGTAGCCAGACCGCCCCAGGGGCATCCCGTCATCATTCAGGCAGGGTCTTCCGAGCCCGGTCAGCACCTGGCCGCCCGCACAGCGGAAGTCATTTTCACGGCGCAAAACAACTTGCCGGACGCCCAAGCCTTTTACCAAAGCGTGAAGGCAAAAGTCGTCTCCTACGGCCGCTCTCCTGACGAGGTGAGCATCATGCCGGGAATCTTCCCGGTTCTCGGCGATACGGAAGAAGCCGCACAGGCCAAATTCCAGCAGCTTCAAGAGCTGATTTTGCCCTCTGTCGGGTTGAAAATTCTTTCCAGCTATCTCGGCGGCTTCGATCTGACGCCGTATCCGCTCGACGGTCCGCTGCCAGACATCGACATCCCGGAGACGAACAGCGTAAAAAGCCGCTTCGAGCTGGTGCTGAACCTGGCGCGCCGGGAAAAGCTGACGATCCGCCAGCTTTATCAGTACATCGCCGGATCGCGCGGCCACCACATCTTTGTCGGGACGCCAGAGCAGCTTGCGGACAAGATGGAGGAATGGGTGCAGCAAGGCGGCTGCGACGGCTTCAATCTGATGCCGCCTCTTTTGCCAGAGGGTCTGGACGTGTTCGTCGATGAGGTCGTGCCGCTCCTTCAGCAGCGCGGGCTGTTCCGCACCGAATACGAAGGCAATACGCTGCGCGAGCATCTCGGCTTAAAGCGCCCTGCCAATCGTTATACGAACCGGCAAGCCAACGGGACACACGTATCCAGCTAAAACATAAACGCCGCAAACGGCCAGCCGATGCCGACAAACGTATCGCCTGGACCCGTTTGCCGCGAGAAGTGCGAGGGAGACAACATGACAACAACTTTCCGTCTGGCAACCGCTGACGATGCAGCAGAGCTGCTGGACCTGACGCTGCGAGCCTACGCTCCCATCCGCGAGTTGGGCATTCACTTTGCCGCAGCCACAGCCGACCTGGCACTCGTCCAGAAAAATATCCACAACAACGCCTGCTACGTCCTGGAGGAAGCTGGGCGGATTCAGGCAACCGTCTCGCTGCGCATGCCTTGGGGACCTCAGCCCGGACCGTTTGGCCTTCCCCATATATGGTGGTTCGCCGTCGATCCGGCCATCGGCAAAAAAGGCGTCGGCTCCACTCTCTTGACATGGGTGGAGGAAAGCATTGTCCGGGATACATTGAAGGCTCCTGCCGTATCGCTCGGCACGGCCGACAAGCATCCGTGGCTATCCGCCATGTACGAGCGCAGAGGCTATGTGCGTGCCGGAGAAGCCGATCTCGGCCGCGGCCACACGACGATCTTTTTCCGCAAAGAGCTGTACACGCCACTGCCATAGCTCAACGGGCGCAGCACTCCCCCAAAAAATCAACCAACTAGGAGAGATTCACATGAAAAAACATAAAGGCATCCTCGCGATTACACTCGGCCTCTCCCTCCTGCTCGCTGCCTGCGGCAGTGGCGGCGAGCAGGCTGCATCAGGCGCCCAGGAGGAAAAAGTTTTACGCGTAGGCGCAACAGGCCAAAGCTACCCGTTCGCTTACAAGGAAGGGGAAAAGCTGCAAGGCTTCGACGTCGAAGTTGCAGAGACAATCGCAGCGAAGCTCGGCTACAAAATCGAATGGCACCTCGCCGAGTTCAGCGGCGTGATGGGCCAGCTTGAAACAGGCCGGATTGATACGGTCGCCAACCAGGTAGCCGTTACGGATGAGCGCAAGCAGAAGTTCAACTTTTCCCAAACCTACGCTTACGCCGGAACGCAAATCATCGTCAAAAACGACAACAACGACATCCATTCCGTCGCCGATCTGAAAGGAAAAACCGTCGGAGCGGTGCTCGGCTCGAACCATACGAAAAACTTGCAAAAACAGGACCCGAACAACGAAATCAACATCCGCACCTACGAGACGCAAGAAGGCACGCTCAACGACGTCGCCTACGGCCGGATCGACGCCTACATCAACGGACGCAGCGTGCTCCTGGCGCAAATCGAAAAAACCGGGCTGCCGCTGAAGCTGGCCGGAGATCCGATCACCTATGAGGAAGTAGCCTTCCCGTTCCCGAAAGACGAGAAACACGACCAACTGCGCACAGAGTTTGACAAAGTGCTCACAGAGCTGCGCGATAACGGCACCCTGAAGCAGCTCTCAGAAAAATATTTCAAGGCTGATGTTACGGCGCCAATCCAGAAATAGGCGGTGCGTGCACGATGAATTTTGACGGGCAATACATGCTAGAGGTTTTCCCTACCTTGCTCAAATATTTGCCGCTCACGTTGGTAATGGCGGTCGTCGCGATGATTTTCGCCATTGCCATTGGGCTTGTGCTCGCTCTCATCACGAAAAACCGGGTACCCGTGCTCTATCAGCTCGCCAACGTGTACATTTCCTTTTTTCGCGCCACGCCTACGCTCGTTCAGCTTTTTCTGATCTACTACGGCTTGCCGCAGCTTTTCCCGTCGTTTAGCGCGATGAACGCCTTGACGGCAGCGATTATTGGCTTGAGCATCAAAAATTCGGCTTATTTGGCGGAGATTTTCCGTGCCGCCCTGGACTCTGTCGAGAACGGCCAGCTTGAGGCGTGTCTGGCTGTCGGCATGACCAAGGCCCAGGCGTACCGTCGCATCATCCTCCCGCAAGCGACACGCAATGCCATCCCCGCCTCGGGCAATACGTTTATCGGGCTGGTGAAGGAGACGTCTCTCGCCTTTACGCTCGGGGTCGCCGAGCTGTTCGCCCAAGGAAAAATGATGGCGTCTGCGTCGCTGAAGTTTTTCGAAATCTACCTCGCCGTCGCGATTGTGTACTGGGCGTTGACGATCGTCTACAGTCTCCTGCAGGAATGGCTGGAAAAACGACTGAGCAGGCCATATAAAAACTAGCGAGGGATTGCCATGATTAAAGTAACGAATCTGCGCAAGCAGTTTAACGATCTGGTCGTGCTGGACGGCATCGACATCGAAGTGGCGCAGGGCGAGGTCGTCGCCATCATCGGCCCTTCCGGCTCAGGAAAATCAACGCTTTTGCGCTGCCTCAACCTGCTGGAAAGCCCGGACGCCGGACGAATCGAAATCGGGCAGGCCACACTGGACGCCCAGAAATACTCGCGCAAGGAAGCGCACCACCTGCGCCAGCAGACCGCGATGGTTTTTCAAAACTACAACCTGTTCAAAAACCGGACCGCGCTGCAAAACGTCACGGAATCGCTCATCATCACGAAAAAGATGAAGCAGAGCGAAGCGGACAAAATCGGCAGGGCGCTTCTGGAGCAGGTCGGTCTGGCGCACAAGGCCGACAGCTACCCGATCACCTTGTCAGGGGGCCAGCAGCAGCGCGTTGCCATCGCCCGCGCGCTCGCTGTCGACCCGCATGCGATTTTGCTCGATGAGCCGACCTCCGCGCTCGATCCCGAGCTGGTGGCAGAGGTTTTGCAAGTCATCAAGGCGATTGCGGAAAAGCGCACGACCATGCTGATCGTCACGCACGAGATGGCTTTTGCCCGCCATGTAGCGGATCGCATCATTTTCATGGCGGATGGCAAAATCGTCGAGCAAGGAACCCCCGAAGAACTGTTTGACCGCCCGCAAAACCAGCGCACGCAGCGGTTTTTGCTGCAAATAAACGCCCCGGCCTCCTTCATCTCGTAGGCGGGGAAAGGGAGTGGCCCTACCGTGACACATGTACATGCGAGCACAGGACGAGACAGACGGCTGACAGAGAAGCTGGCTGATCTCGTCGTTTCTTCTCGCCCGGAAAACGACGCTGCCGCCATGGCAGCAGCGCGGCTGGGAATTCTGGACTACCTGGCTGCCAGCTTTGCCGCGCGCGAGGATGCGGGCCTGGCGAAGCTGTGGAGCATTACCGAAGCAGAAGGCGGCCGCGCCGAAGTTCCTGTCATCGGGCAACAGCGCAAGGCCAGTTTTCTTTCGGCTGCCCTGTTGAACGGCTACATCGGGCACGCGCTCGATTTTGACGACGTGCATTCCGATGTGCGCGGCCATCCCAGCACAGTGATTTTGCCTGCGCTCATCTCCGTGGCCGCCGTGTCTTCCGTCAGCGGCCAGCGGTTTCTCGCCGCCTATGTCATCGGCGTCGAAGTCATGGCCCGTCTCGGGCGCGCGATTGGGGACGCCCATTACATCAAAGGCTGGCACAATACGTCTACGCTCGGGGTGATCGCAGCCGCAGTTGCGGCAGGCTACGCCAAAGGCTTTTCTGCCGAACAGTTACAAAAAGCGATCGGCTTTGCCGCCACCCAGGCGAGCGGCCTGCGCGCGCAATTCGGCACGGAAACAAAGCCGCTGCACGCAGGGCTCGCCGCCCAGTCTGCCTTGCTTGCAGTCAGACTGGCGGAAGCAGACTTCGGAGGCAGCTCGCAGGCGCTGGACGGGAAACACGGCTTTTTTGCCGTCTACGGAGATCCCGAGCTGGCAAACTCCGTGCTGCTGCAAGACTGGGGCGCCTCCTGGCGAATCGTCACGCCGGGACTCTGGTTCAAAATTTATCCGTTTTGCTCCGCTGCCCATCACGCTGCGGACGCGGCTGTTCGCCTGGCGGCGCGCCACGCCTTTGCGCCTGCTGAGCTGGAGGCGGTTCGCATCATTTTTCCTCCCGAGGGGGACGCTGCGCTCGTCGAGAGAGAGCCGCGCACGGGCGAGCAAGGGCGCTTCAGCGTCGAGTATGTGGCGAGCCTCGCTTTGCACAGACGCTCGCTGTCTTTGGAAAGCTTCACGGCAGCGCCGATTGCCCCGGACATTCTCGCCTTTTTGCCGCGTGTACAGCGGGCCTACGACAGCCAGATCGCGCCCGCGCCGGAAGCGGTGCCCAAAGGGCGTTTTACCATCGTCGAGATCACGACAAAAGCCGGACAGGTGTATCGCGAGCGCGTCGATCGTCCGCGCGGCGCTCCGGGCAATGCGCTGACCGCAGCAGAAGTGCAGCAAAAGCTCGCTGACGTGCTGACAGCCGATCCCACGCTTGCCGAGCGGTTGGCGAGCACGACTGCCTCGCTCGCGTCAGAGGCCGATACGGCACACCTCTTGACGCTGCTGGCATGAACAATGCATTGCCGATGCACATGCAAATATGCAAATAACCCCGGGAGCACATCTGCTGTTCCCGGGGTTTGCTATGTCGTCCTACATCAAAAGCAGCGGCACGACTTTTCCTGCATTCACATCAATCAGGCCCAAGTCGGTCAGCTTCAGCGCAGGGCTGACTGGCAGCGAATGCGTGCTGATCGACATGATCGGGTTGTAGTGCTCGTACCCGAGCGATTCCATGGCCCGGCGCAGCTTCTCGACTTCCTTCGCCGTCTTCTCCAACGGTTCCTCTGTCAAAATACCGCCGACAGGCAAGAGCAGGTTGGCGATTACTTTGCCGTCCTCGACTACGCAAAAACCGCCCTGGTTGCGGATGACCTCGTTGGCTGCCACCATCATGTCGTGCGGATTGTGGCCGACGACGAGCAAGTTGTGGTTATCGTGCGAATAGCTGGTCGCTACCGCTCCGCGCTTGATCGTGTCGCCGCTGATTAGCCCGTAGCCGCGGTTGCCGTTTTTGCCGTAGCGCTCAAAGACCGCGATCAGGCCGTACGGGCTTTCTTCCCAGCACACCTTTCCTTCCCGCACCTCGACGATCCCGCGGTGATCCTCGGTAAACGTCGAGCCATTCTGGACGAGCATGACACGGCATGGATAGCGGTTGTCCGGCGCATCTGTAGTGACCTGGAAGTCGCTCTCTGTGAGCGGCGACAGCTTGATGCTCTCGTAAAAATGCGCCGGGAACTGCTTCGTCCGCGCGACCTGACGGTATTGTTCGCGGGCGTCGAACGCTTTTTGCCCGTTTTTGTACACTTGCTCAATCACAAGCTCGCGCAAATCCGACACGAGTACAAAATCGGCAATCTTGCCCGGAGCAATCGCCCCGCGATCCGTCATGTTCATGCGTCTTGCTGGTGTAAACGTACTGGCGTAAATAGCGCGCTCCGGCGGCATGCCCATGCCGATCGCCTTTTTCACGATATGGTTCAGATGGCCGCGCTTGTACAGCGAGTCGGTCATCACATCGTCCGTCACAAAGCAAAAATGCTCGGAAACATCTTCGCGGATCAAGTAGTCCATGACTTCTTCTGTCATTGACTTTTCCTGAATCTCCAAAAACATGCCCGCCGCGATTCTCGCTTCCATACCTTCCGCCGTCTGGTGCGTATGGTCGGAGTCCACGCCCGCGTAAATGACGCGATGCAAATCCAGGTCAAGCAGCTTCGGCACGTGCCCCTCGACGACCAGCTTCGGATACGTTTTGCGAATGTGCTCCAAAATCCGGTTCGTTTTGCAGTTCTCGTCGCGGATGATATCCACGTAGTTCATGATCTCGCCCATGCAGACGATGTCGCCGGAGGCCAACAACTCGTCCATGTCGGCAATTTCCACGGACCCTCCAGTCGTCTCCATCGAGGTCGCCGGAACAGAGCTTGGAATCGCGTACTTCATGTCTACTACGCAGTCCTGGCTGGCGCGGATCATTTCCTTGACCCCTTCGATTCCGAACACGTTCGCCATCTCGTGCGGCTCCGGCACGATCGTCGTCACTCCGTTTTGAATCAATCCGTAAGAAAACGTCTCCGGGGTTACCATCGTGCTTTCGATATGCAGATGGATGTCGACCAGGCCGGGGATCATGTAGCGGCCTTGGCCGTCGATGATCTCGCTCGCTTCAAACGTCTCGGCATTCCGCTCGCCGATGTAGAGAAAGCGCCCGTCCAGAACCGCGACGTTTCCTTCCCGGAACTGTTTGAAATAGCTGTTGAACACTTGTACGTTTTGAATCAATAAATCAACTTTCACAAAAAGCCCTCCTGTCTTTAGTCCACGAGCACCACTTTGTCTTTCGGGAACAGCAGGTTGACCTTTTGGCCGCTCCGATAAGGGGTCTCCATTTCCTGGTTGACGGTAAAGTCGCCCAGCTCTGTTTCCACGACGTACTGATAGCTGCGGCCCAAAAACGTGCTGACTTTGACGCTGCCGTGCAAACGGTTCATGCCTGGCTGATCGGCCTCTTCGGTCGTCACCAGCAGATCGTCCGGACGCATCGCGCATTTTTTGCCGGTAGGACTTGCTGTTCCAGGGTGCTTGGCTGCTACGAACTGATGGCTGCCCACGCGCAGTCCGATCTCTCCGTTCGCTTCCGTGCGCTCGGCGAAGTCGATGAAGTTGGTAAAGCCGATAAACCGCGCGATAAACTCGGTCTTCGGATATTTGAAAATCGTCGCCGGGTCGTCCAGTTGCTCGATAATTCCTTTGTTCATGATCGCCACCTGGTCGGAGATGGAGAAGCACTCCTCCTGGTCATGCGACACGTACACTGTCGTAATGCCCAGCTCCTGCTGGATGCGGCGAATTTCCACGCGCATGTTGATCCGCAGGTTCGCATCGAGGTTGCTTAGCGGTTCGTCGAACAACAGCAGATCAGGCTGAATCACCAGGGCACGGGCAATCGCCACGCGCTGTCTTTGCCCGCCGGACAGCTCCTTGGGGAACCGTTTTTCAAAACCGCCAAGACTGACAACCTCCAAAATTTGCAGGACGCGCTGCTTGACCTCTGCTTCATTCACCTTGCGCAGACGCAGGCCGAACGCCACGTTGTCGAAGACGGACAAGTGCGGAAACAAGGCGTAGCTCTGAAACACAAACCCGAAGTTGCGCTTGTTGACCGGCACCCGCGTATAGTCCTTGCCGTCAAACAGGAAGCGGCCGTCCTTTGCTTCCAGAAACCCCGCGATCAGGCGCAGCGTCGTCGTTTTGCCGCAGCCGCTCGGCCCCAGCAGGGAGATGAGCTGGCCCTTCTCGATATTCAGATTGAAGTTTTGCAAAATGTACTGATTGTCATAGGCAACCGATACGTTTTCCAGCGTGAGCAATGCCATATGTTTGATGCCTCCGTTATCGTTTTGTAAAGTAGGAAAGCCCCATCAATCGTTCGATGATGAACATGAGAACAGCCGTAATCATCATGAGCACGACAGAAATGGCAGCGATCGTCGGGTCGAAGTTGTTTTCCACGTAAGTCAGCATCTGGATCGGCAGCGTGCTTACTCCCGGTCCGGTCATGAACACAGAGATATCGACGTTGTTGAAAGACTCCAGAAAAGCAATCAGAATCGCCGCAATAATTCCGGAGCGAATGTTAGGCAAAACGACCTTGAAAAACGTCTCCAGCCGGCCAGCGCCGAGACTGAGCGCCGCCTCTTCAATGGCGAAATCGAAGTTGGACAGGCTGGACGCGATGACGCGAATGATAAAAGGAAGCATCAGCACCGTATGGCCGACGAGCAGCCCGGCGTAAATCGGCAAATGATAGACGACAATGACGTATTTCAGCATGGCAAAGCCCATGACAATTCCCGGAATCAGGACAGGCGAGATGAAAATGCCGTTCAACAGCCCTTTGCCGCGAAACTGGAAGCGGCTGAGCGCATACGCCGCCGGAATCCCGAGCAAAAGCGCCAGCAGATTGCCCAGTAACGATACGAGCATCGACGTCTGGAACGTCGTCATGAACATTTCTACGTTAAAGATGTTTTCATACCAGCGCAGGGAGAAGCCTTCCGGCGGGAATTTCAGGACGCTCCCAGGCTCAAACGATGTAAAGGATATGATAATGAGCGGCCCGAGCAAAAAAGCAAAGACGAGAAGGGTAAACAGGGCCAACCCGCGATTTTTTTCCTGCATAGCTTCTACCCCTTCGGATTTAGTTTCGTCGCCAGCTTGTTCATGAAGGAAATGACGACAAACGTAATGACGATCATGATCGTGGCAATGACCGAAGCCATGTACCAGTCGTTTAGCGTAATCGCGTTCTGGTAGAGAAACGTCGAGATGACGCGTTGCTTCCCGCCCAGCAGCGCAGGTGTAGTGTAGGCGGTCAGGCTGCCGACAAACACGAGAATGCTGCCGATGATAAGCCCTGGCACACTAAGCGGTACAATCACCTGGCGGAACGCCGTAAATTTGGACGCGCCAAGGCTTTCGGCCGCTTTGATTAAATCCGGGTCGATGTTTTCCATCACGCCCACCAGCGTAATGATGATGAGCGGCAGGAACAGATGGATCAGACCGATCATCATCGCAGTCGGGGTGTACAAGATTTCCAGCGGTTTTTCAATCAGTCCGATCGACAACAGCGAGCTGTTCAGCAAGCCTTTTTTGCCGAGAATAATCATCCAGGAAAACGAGCGCACGACAGAGCTGGTCAGCAGCGGGAAAATCGCCAATGCCAGCAAAATCCCCTTTTTGCGCGGGCCTAACTTGGAAATGTAGTACGCAGCCGGAAAGCCGAGCAGGATGCAGGCAATGGTCGTGACGAGACTGACCTGCAGCGTCGTCAGCAAAATTTTCATGAAATACTTGTCCGTCAAAAACTGCATGTAGCCTTGCAGGGTAAAGCTTCCTTCATGGAAAAACGTGGACGCAATCGTCAGCACGATCGGAATGACCATGAACAGCGTCAAAAACAGCACACCAGGCAGCAGCAATAAATAAAGACCCTTTTTTCTCATTCAATTAACTCCTGTTCACGGTATCGTCAGGCTTTCAATGCGCCGAGAAAACGCGCAAAGAACGCATCTGCATCTACGTCCAGACAGACGTTCATGTTGGGTTCTTTTTTCAGGCGGTTCTGAAAGTCGCAAACCGTTTGCCCGTCACAAAGCTCGCTTTTCGTTTCGATATCGACATACAGCTTCTTCGTCGTCACCAGCGAACGGTCCAGCGCGACCGCAACAGCCAGCGGATCGTGCATGGCGCAGGCGCGCACGCCGTTGCGTTCAAAGTAGCGGTCCAGGTAATCGGACGTGCTTTGCTTCACGTAGCGGCCGATGGGCGTATCGCCCAGTTCCTTGATATGTTCTTCGGTAAGCAGGACTCGTCGTGTGACATCCAGCCCGACCAATGTCAATTGCGGAAATCCGGCGTGAAACACTACCTTGGCTGCTTCCGGATCGACGTACATGTTGTACTCCGCCACCGGGGTCACATTTCCGTGCTCGGTCACTACCCCGCCCATAAAAATGACTTCCTTCACCTGCTTGACCAGCTCGGGGCACCTTCTGACAGCCAAGGCCAGATTCGTCAGCGGCCCTGTCATGACAAGCGTGACTTGCCCGGGACGAGCCAGCACTTGCTCGCAAATGAAATCAGGCGCAAAGCCTTCCCGCGGCTGCGTCAGCACCTCCGCATCCCGCAGTGCCCCGCCAAGCCCGTCCTCGCCATGAATGCGATGCTCGAAAAACAACGGACGAAAAAGCGGCTGGGAGGCTCCGCGTACGACAGGAATCGTTGCTCCCACTTGCAGGAAATCGAGAATTTTGCACGTATTTTCTGTCGCTTTGCCAAGGGATACGTTGCCGTTTACGGTAGTGATTCCGATCAATTCACATTGACCGCTCTTGATAGCCAAAATAATTCCCAGCGCGTCATCAATTCCGGTATCGACATCAAGAATGATTTTTTGCTCCACGAGTGGTCCTCCTTCAGTTGAAACAAACAAGGGTATATCCGCCTGACGTCTATACCCTTGTCCTGTTTCAAGCGCTTGTTATTGGGTAATTTCGCGATTCCAGCGATCAATCCACGCCTTGGAATGCTCGTTGACGAACTTCATGTCCAGCTTGCGCAGCTTGTTCACTGTCTCTTCGCCGTAAGTCACGCCTTTTGCTTCATCGGCTGTCAGCTCCACAGACGTGTTTACAGGAGAGTCTACTTTTGCTTTCGCTGTTTTCTCCTGAACTTCCTTGCTCAACTGATAGTTGATGAAGTCCTCGGCCAGTTGCTTGTTTTTGCTGCCTTTGACGATGTTGACGGTGTTCATTACGGCGTAGCCACCGCTTGCCGGAGCGACGAATACCGCTTCTGGCACGGCTGCCTGGATGTCTTTGAAGTACATTTCCATGATCGGACCCACTGCGATTTCTTCCTGGCTGAACATGTTCACGTACTCGGAAGTTTTGTCGTAATACTTCACAACGCCTTTATTCGCTTCTTTCATTTTTGCAAACGCCTGGTCTTCGTTAAACTCTGCGCTACCTGCTACCATCGAAGCGCTGTCGAGAATCATCGGGCCTGTGGTGGACGTGATGTTCGGCAGTGTCAGCTTGCCTGCCAACTCAGGGCTCCACAGGTCTTTCCAATCTTTGATCTCGGTTGTGACCAGCTTCGGATTGTAGGCAATCCCGAATTGTCCGATCGTGTAGGCTGGACCGTAGTCCTCGCCCAGCGGCGCTTTGGCGATATCGTAAATCTGGTTCAGGTTCGGAATGCGACTGCGGTCGATTTTTTCAAATACGCCGCTGTCGATTCCTTGCTGCGCATAGTAGTCGGAGAGATAGATCAGATCGACGTCGGAACTGCCTTGGCGGATTTTGTTCAGACGCTCGGCGTTGTTTCCGATTTCGAGCACGATTTTCACGTTGTGCTCTTTTTCAAATGGTTCGTAGATTTCTTTGCGGAAAAAGTCTTCAGAAAAGCCCCATGTAGAGATTACCAGCTTTTGCGGCTCGCCTTTGGCAGCTTCGCCTGCTGCTCCCTCCTGCGGTTTGTCGCTGCTGCCGCAGCCTGCAAGCACCAGAGACAGCATGGAAGCAGAAAGTATTCCTGTCAGCATTTTTTTCATCGTAATGTTCCTCCCGTTCGGCTTATAAATGACGAATGATTCCATCTCATAGAATGAAGTGTTTTCTCGTTTTTATACTGCGTGTCGTGAAACCCCCTACTGTTTCCCTCGTTCGGTGATTTTATTCATCAACCACCCCCTTTGCCAAGCGTTGAGAAGCTGAAAAAGAAAAAAGAAAAGCACCCTTGAATAGAACGATACATTCTAAACAAGAGCACTTTTCTTCGTAAACAAAGAGAAGCGACACCCGTTTCACACCATTTTCACGGTCTTCCCTTGAGATAAATCAAAAGGGAAAATCCGAACGAATGGGGCAAGTATTTAATTTTCCGAGCCGCTCACAATCACATTCGTAATCGCCCACTGCGTAGGCGCGTCATAGTCTCTTAGCACAGCTTCCAGCTTCAGACCCATCTCTTCTTCCAGCCGTTCTTTCAGTTTCCTCTTATAAAGAAGAGACATGCGAAAATCGACTTCGAGCTTCAGGGCCGGGGCTTCGCCTTCAAGCGCGGCAGAGCGCGGTGAACGGCGATGCTTGGCGTGGAAGGTAATCAACTGATTCTCAATGGTCACTCTCAGCAAAGTCGTTCCAAATCCGAACAACTCTTTCGCTATCTCATTATAAATGGCAGACAGCTTTTTTCTCGTTTCATTCGTGTCTGTTAAACTCATGACATCACCCGCGAGAGCTGTTATCGGATTCGTTGCTCCCATTATACATATGATTTCTGGCTAGAGCAAGCAAACATTCGTATTTAGATCATTTTTACATTTTTCAGTCAAAAATTCGTTCGGAAAAACAATTGACAGGTCGAAATCGGCAAGCTATAATCCAACTAACCTAATATGAATTGTAGGCAATTTGCTTTGACCGAATTTCATAAGCCACTTCTCTTATAAAGAGAGGTCGAGGGACTGGCCCTATGACACCTCGGCAACCTATCCCACCGATATGGTGCCAAATCCAGCGGAAATCAATTCCGACAGATAAGAGAGGCATTGACCACTGTGAATGTTGCATGCGCAGTTACAAGCCTCTTCTTAGCGGAAGAGGCTTTTTGTTTTCCCGGTTACTATTTTCAAGATATACAAACACCAAAGAAAAGGGGAATTTTCATGAAAAAGACAGGCTTATTTCTCACTTCGCTTCTGCTAGCTGCTTCTCTCGTTACGGCGTGCGGCGGCAAACAGGAAGCGGCTCCCGCAAACGGTGGAGCTGCTGCTGAACAGCAAACCAAAATCAAGGTCGGCGTGACAGGCGGCCCTCACGAAGAAATTTTCAACAAAGTAAAAGAAGTCGCCAAAGGCCAAGGAATCGACGTGGAGCTGGTTGTGTTCAACGACTATGTGCAACCGAACCAGGCTCTCGATAAAGGCAATCTCGATATGAACAGCTTCCAGACCATCCCGTTCCTGGCCAAGTTCAATCAGGACCACAAAACCAAAATCGTCGAGATCGGCAAAGGCGTAACCTTCCCGATGGGGCTCTACTCCACCAAGCATAAAAAAGTAGAGGACATCCCGGAAGGCGGCGTGGTCGGCATCCAAAACGACCCGACGAACCGCGCCCGCGCTCTGTTGCTCTACCAGGCTGCCGGACTTATCAAGCTCAAAGACGGCGTGAAAGACAACGCGACTCCGCTGGACATCGTGGAAAATCCGAAAAAACTGCAATTCAAGGAGCTGGAGGCAGCGTTTTTGGCTCGCTCGCTCGGCAACGTGGAAGTCGCTTCGATCAACACCAACTTCGCCATGGAAGCAGGCTATTCGCCGAAAAAAGACGCGATCTTCTCGGAAACGTCTGATTCTCCTTACGTCAACATCATCGCCGTCAGAGAAGCAGACAAAGACAACCCGACCTACAAAAAGCTCGTGGACATCTACCGCTCGGAAGAAGTGAAGAAGTTTATCGACGAACACTTTGAAGGAGCCGTGCTGCCGTCCTGGTAAAAACATGCCGGGAACAACCGACAACAAGGAGACACTCGTGATGATACAGCTAACTGATATTCATAAAACGTACAAGGTAGGAGCCAGGCAGGTCGAAGCCTTGAAGGGCGTATCTCTGAACGTGGAAAAAGGGCAAATCTACGGCGTGATCGGCTTTAGCGGAGCGGGGAAAAGTACCCTGCTCCGCACGATCAACCTGTTGGAAAAGCCGACGAGCGGCTCCGTAGTCGTCAACGGGCAAAATCTGCTTGAGCTGAAGGAAAAAGAGCTGCGCCAGGCGCGCAAAAAGATCGGCATTATTTTTCAGCACTTCAATCTGCTTTCCTCCTACAACGTCTTTGACAACGTGGCGGAAATATTGCGGATGAACCGAGTGCCAAAGGACGTTATCAAGCGCAAGGTAGAAGACTTGCTGCGCCTCGTCGGTCTGGCGGACAAGGCAAACGCCTATCCTTCCCAACTGTCCGGCGGGCAAAAGCAACGGGTAGGCATTGCCCGGGCACTCGCCACCGATCCGGAAATTTTGCTGTGCGACGAAGCGACATCTGCTCTCGACCCGCAGACGACCGAATCGATCTTGGAGCTTTTGCTCGACATTAACCGCAAGTTCAATCTGACAATCGTGCTGATTACCCACGAAATGCAGGTTATCAAAAAAATATGCGACCAGGTCGCGATCATGGAAAACGGCGTCATCATCGAGCAAGGGACTGTGCTTGATATTTTCAGCAATCCGCAGCAGCAGACGACGCGCAATTTCATCAAGACGATTTTTGACGATGAAGTGCCGGGTGAAATTTTGGCCAAAATCAAGCCGTCCGGGCCTGTCTCGAAAATACTTCGCGTAGCTTTTCGCGGGGATGCCGCGCTCGATCCGGTGCTCGGCACGCTGTCCGCGCGTTTTCCGGTCAGCACCAACTTGCTGTACGGCTCGATTACTTCCATTAAAGGAACGGCGCTGGGCATTCTGCTGCTGCATATCTCCGGGGAGGAACGGGCGATTGAGGACGGCATTGCTTTTCTGCGCGAATCGGTTTACAGAGTGGACATCGTCGAACGAGAGGAGGGCACGCACTCATGGACCGCCTTACTGAAATGATTCCTGTCTTCGGACAGTCCTTGCAGGAAACTGTCATCATGGTGGGCATCGCGCTGTTCATTGCGACGCTCATCGGCATTCCGCTGGGGATTCTTCTCGTCGTTACCCAGGGCAACCATCTGTTTCCGAACAAATTCATCTACCACGCACTCAATACGATCATCAACATCGTGCGCTCGCTGCCTTTTATCATCCTGATGGTCGCGATCATCCCGTTCACCGAGCTGATCGTCGGTACCTCCATCGGCATCGAGGGCGCCATCGTCCCGTTGATCGTCTACACGGCTCCTTATATTTCCCGCTTGATGGAGACGGCGCTGCACGACGTGGACCGCGGCGTCATCGAGGCGTACCAGGCCATGGGAGCCTCGCGCCGACAAATTATTTTTCGCATCATGCTGCGCGAGGCAAGACCGGGCATCGTGCTCTGCCTGACGATTGCCACCATCGGCCTGATCGGCGCGACCGCGATGGCCGGAGCCGTCGGAGCGGGCGGGCTGGGCGATCTGGCGCTGCGCTACGGCTACCAGCAATGGGATATCGAGGTCATGATAATTACCGTCATCATCCTCGTCGTTTTGGTGCAACTGATCCAGTCGCTCGGCAACTGGGCGGCTCGCAAACTGAAAAAAAGCGCATAGCGAGAAAGCCCTTGGCTGCTGCTGCACGTCAGGGGCTTTCGTTTTGTTTTCTTCTTCCATCCAGCAATGTTCACCGAATGTTTGGTGGAAAAGCTCCAAATATTCATGTACACTTATATGTAACTCAATGAATAGAGAGGGGCTACTCAAATCACATGAAAAAACTCATCATGCTGTTGGTCGCCGTTATGCTCGTACTCGCTCCTGGCGGATTCACAGATCACGCCGATGCAAAAGGCTACAAGTCTGGCAAAAAGTCGTTCAATTCCAATACAGCTCCAACGAACACGCAAACTCCAACCAAAGCCGATTCGAATGTAAATGCCTCTACCAATAAAAGCACGACAACCAATACACCGGCAACTGCTGCTCCGACCAAAAGCAGCGGCGGCTTCATGAAAGGCCTTCTCGTCGGTGGACTGGCTGGATTGCTGTTCGGTAGCCTGTTTGGCGACATGGGAGCTTTGGGCGCAATCTTCGGCTTCCTGATTAACATGCTGGCGATTGTGGCTGTGATCGTCCTGATCCGCAAAATCTTCGTCTACTTCAAAACGCAACGCGCGAAGAAACAGGAACTGAACGCATGGAAAAGATAACATTTTCGGAGCAAATGCTCATCAACGCCATCTGCCTGCATGTGGCGAGCAAAAAGCAAGTTCAGCCGCAAGACGTAGAAGTTGAGCTGATGTGGGACGAAGACTACGGCTTTTCCGCTGAAGTTTACGCCAACGGTCGCAAGCAGGTGTTCGTCGAGATCAACCTGATCGAAGCCATCCGCTTCTATCTGGAGACGCAAATGCAACGCAACCCGTACTCTGCGGGTATCGAGCTGGTACTGGATGACGAGGAAGGCATCATCGCCCACATCACGTACCAAAGCTAGTCGCCTATTTTCATAAGCTTGTTATTCCCAAGCCAATTTGCTCACACTAGAGAGCAGGTTGGCTTTTCTCATGCCTCGATTGCACGCGATCAAGCGATCAAGTATTGAAATTGCCTGCATTCCGTTATATACTTTAATGAAAATGATTATCATTGTCTGCTTTTACTCATACATGTACATACTTTCCTATAAAGGAGTTGGCCTATTGTGGAACGCTTATACACGCAAAAGCTGGACATCGGTTACGGCGAGCTTTCCATTGTCAAAGACCTGAATATCAGCATCCCTTCCGGCAAAATCACCGCGCTGGTCGGCGCAAACGGCTCGGGCAAATCGACTATCCTCAAAACATTGGCCCGAATCATGAAGCCGTCAGGCGGACAGGTGTTTCTGGACGGGAAGTCTATCCATCAGCAGTCGACCAAAGAAGTCGCCAAGCAACTGGCGATTCTTCCGCAGAACCCAACTGCTCCCGATGGATTGACCGTGTCTGAGCTTGTTACCTACGGCCGCTTCCCGCATCAAAAAGGCTTCGGCTCCCTGACCAAAGAAGATAAGGAAATCGTCCAATGGGCCATTTCCATGACGGGTATGGTCGACTTCTACGACCGTCCTGTAGACCAGCTCTCCGGCGGTCAACGCCAGCGCGCCTGGATCGCCATGGCTTTGGCGCAAGGGACCGACATTCTGTTCCTGGATGAGCCGACCACCTTCCTCGACATGGCACACCAGTTGGAAGTGCTCAAGCTGCTGCAAAAGCTGAACGAGGAAGAAAACCGCACGATCGTCATGGTCGTCCACGATTTGAACCATGCGACACGCTACGCCCAGCACATGGTGGCGATCTCTCGCGGCACCGTCATGGCAGAAGGTACTCCGGCAGAAGTCATGACTCCCGAGATGCTGCGCAAAGTATTCAACATCGAAGCGGACATTTTGACCGACCCGCGCACAGGCGTGCCGCTTTGCCTCCCTTACGAGCTGAGCCATGCCGTTGAAAACAAGCAACCTGCATCCAGCCTAGTTCAACCAGCCGCCCAAGCGGTACAAGAAGAAGAACGCAAGCTGGTCGGCACTCGTTAATTTTCTCTATCATCGACAGCACAAGCCATTCTCCTGATCGGCCAAAAGGAGAATGGCTTTTTTGGTGCAAAGAAAAACAAGCAAGCAGCCCGGGGCTTGATCTGCCCCGGGCTGCTGCCTATCTGTCAACGAGGTTTGATTACCACTTGATGTCTTTCAGGATTTCATCAGCCATGTTCGCTGTAGACACCAGTCCGCCACCGGACAGGTACCAGTAGTTGGCATCCAGGTAAATGATGTTGCCGTTTTTGAACGCTTTGGTGTTTTTCACCAGGTCGTTTTCTACCGCTTCTTTTGCTGCAGCAGAAACGCCTTGGTTTCCGGAGATTACGCCGCGGTCTACGACAAACAGGTAGTCAGGGTCTTTCTCTGCCACGTACTCAGCCGATACGCTTTGACCGTGTGTTGAAACTTCAATGTTTTTGTCTACAGCAGCAAAGCCAAATACGTCATGCAAAATGCCGAAGCGGGAACCAGGACCGTAAGCGCTCAGCTTGCCTTCGTTCACCAGAACGATCAGCGCGTTTTTGCCGCTTGCAGTCGCTTTTTCATTCAGTTGCTTGATAGAGTCGTTGATTTTTGCCAGTTCTTCGTCTACTTGCGCTTCTTTGCCGAAGATAGTGCCGAGAGTTTTCATGTTCTCGGTGAAGGACTCCATGTACTTGGTCGTATCTACACCCAGGAAGATGGTTGGGGCGATTTTGTTCAGTTCTTCATAAGCGTCTTGCTGACGGCCGGAGATGAAGATTACATCCGGTTTCATCGCGTTGATTTTTTCAAAGTCAGGCTCTTTCAGGCTGCCGATGTTGGTGTATTTCGCGTCCTTGAACTTCTCCAGGTAAGGAGGAATGCTGGATTGCGCTACCCCTTTCACTTCAATGCCCAGTTTGTCCAGGGAATCGAGTACACCGTAGTCAAAGACTACTACGTTTTGCGGGTTCTTCTTCAGTTTTGCCTCGCCCAATTTATGTTTGATCGTGATTTCTTCGGATTCCTTCGCGGCGCCGTTGGAAGCCTCTGGCGTTTGGGAAGGAGCTGCACTATTGGAGCCGGAACCGCATGCCGCTGTAAAGACTGCCAACAGTACGGCCATGAACAGCACAAGGATTTTTTTGTTCATTTCTCTCACCTCTATAAGTTTTTTAATATATATAAAATTATTGATAGCTTGCTGATGAACCCCCTTGCATGCCATCAAAATAATTTTATCGAAGGGAAGAAAAGCGTTACGCGAAATATACGCATATTTTGTTTTGGTCGATGTCCTCGATGTGGATGTCCATATCGTACACATCCTTCAAGGTTTGCGGGTCGATGATCTCGTCGGTAGTGCCTTCCTTCACGACCTTGCCATCCTTGAGCGCCACGATATAGTCCGAGTAGCAGGAAGCAAAATTGATATCGTGAATGACGATCACGACGGTTTTGCCCATCTCGTCCACCAGGCGGCGCAGCACCTTCATGATCTGGACCGAATGCTTCATGTCCAAATTGTTCAGCGGCTCATCGAGAAGCACATACTCCGTGTTTTGCGCGACAACCATGGCGATGTACGCCCGCTGCCGCTGCCCGCCGCTCAACTGGTCGAGGTATTTGTGCTGAATGTCCGTAAGCTCCAGGTAACGGATCGCTTCGTCTACATACTTCCAGTCCTCTTTGGTCAGGTTGCCTTGCGAGTACGGGAAGCGCCCGAAGCTGACCAGCTCGCGGATCGTCAGGCGAACGGTGATGTGGTTGGACTGCTTGAGAATCGAAATCTTTTTCGCCAGGTCGTTGCTTTTGTACTGGCCGATCTCTTGCCCCTCAATCAATACCTCGCCCTGGTCCTTCGTCAACAAACGGCTGACCATGGACAAAAGCGTACTCTTCCCGGCTCCGTTCGGCCCGATAAAAGACGTGATTTTTCCCTTGGCAATCTTCACCGAGACGTTTTCCACGACGTTTTTGTTCCCATACTGTTTTGAGACGTTACGGACTTCTATCACGCTTTATTCTCCTTTAACAGAAGATAGATGAAGTAAACCCCACCGATAAAGTTGACGATCACACTGAGCGTCGTCGAGAACGTGAACACGCGCTCTACGACCAACAGACCGCCTACCAGCGCCACGACGCTGATTAACGCCGAGCCTGCCAGCAAATACTTGTGCTGATACGTCTTCATGAACTGATGAGCCAGGTTCGCCACCAGAAGCCCCAGGAAGGTGATCGGTCCAACCAATGCGGTCGCAATCGACACCAGAATCGCAATCACGATCAGGAAGCGCTTGACGACAAAATCGTAAGGAATCCCCAGGTTGATCGCCTGATCGCGTCCCAGCGACAGCACATCCAAATATTTGGTGTAGCGCCAGAAGTAGATCCCGATCGCGATCACCAGCACAAAGCTGAGAATCAGCAGGTCTGTGTTCACGTTGTTGAAGCTGGCGAACATTTTATCCTGTACGATCTGAAATTCATTCGGGTCGATCAACACTTGCATGAACGTCGACAGACTGCCGAACAGCGTGCCGAAGATCAGCCCGATCAACAGCAGGAAGTAGATGTTTTGGCCTTCCCGTTTAAACAGGAATTTGTACAGCACGCCGGCAAACAAAACCATCAAGCCTGTCGAGATGAGAAAGTTGACATTTTTGTTCATGATCGTCATGTGCGTAGAGCCAAACACGAAAATGACGAACGTCTGAATGAACATGTAAAGGGAATCAAGGCCGATGATGCTGGGCGTCAAGATGCGGTTGTTGGTAATCGTCTGGAAGACCATTGTCGAGAATGCGATGATGCACCCGGTCAAGATGATGGCGAGAATTTTTTTCGCCCGCCGGGGAAGCACGTAATCCCAGTTGCCTCCAGCGTCAATCAGCATGAATACGGCTATCAGAGCAACGGCGACTATCGCCATGCCACCAATCTTAGCTTTCATCGTTCATATGCCTTTCTTCTCATGAGTAAGTACACGAATATACCGCTGCCCACTACCCCGACCATCAAACCGATCGAAATTTCGTACGGGAAGATGATGAGGCGTCCCAAAATATCGCAGCAGAGGACGAACACCGCGCCCAGCAAGGCGGTATGGGCCAAGCTTTTTTTCAGGTTGTCACCGAGATAAAGCGTCACAATATTAGGAATAATAAGCCCTAAAAACGGGATCGTTCCCACTGTGAGGATGACGACGGACGAAACCATCGCGACAATCGCCAGCCCGATATTGACGACCTGCTTGTAATTCAGCCCGAGGTTGATGGCAAATTCCTCGCCCATCCCTGCGATCGTAAACTTGTTGGCAAACAGGTACGCAATGACGACCAGCGGAATGCTTATGTATAGAAGCTCGTAGTTGCCCCTCATGATGGAGGAAAAATCGCCGTGCAACCAGGACGACATGTTCTGGATCAGGTCGTGCTTGTAGGCGAAAAACGTCGTGATCGACCCGACGATATTCCCGAACATTAGCCCGACCAGCGGAATGAAGATCGAGTCTTTGTACTTCACTCTGTCGAGAATTTTCATGAAGACAAACGTTCCGAGCAGAGCGAAAACGAATGCCACGAGCAGCTTCACCCATACAGAGGCGTCGACAAACACAAGCAAGGAGACGAGAATCCCGAAGCGGACAGAATCTTCGGTCCCTGCCGTCGTAGGCGAGACAAATTTATTGCGGGTCAGTTGCTGCATGATGAGGCCGACCACACTCATGCTGATACCGGCGATGATGATGCTAATCAGGCGGGGAATCCGGCTGATCCACATCACCTGAACCTTGTCGTCGCTGAGATTGAACAGCTCCAGGGGCGAAATGTCCTTCACGCCGATAAACAGGGATACCATTGATAGCAGAATCAGGGCCACAACCAAATATCTTTTTTTCATCGCTTCCCTACTCTTCTCTTTGTTCACGTGAATGATGCGTTGCTTTTATTGTGCTTATTGAGAAAGGGATTCATTCTCAATAATAAAGAATCTCATTCTCAATCGTTTCTCCATTTGTTATATTAGCACTTCTTTATCCTGGATAAAAGCATTTTTTCATTAGTCGACTAAATTTCTCTGGATTGACAAAAGTAAGAATTTTCCGGCCTGTGTCTTCCTAATAAAAAAGCGCCGCTGCGCCAAAGGCAACGGCACTCTTTTTTCAGTTCTCCGTGTACGATCCGCTGACGTTTTTCACCGAACGCTTTCCAGAGCCATCCTCTACGATTTCCACGT
Source organism: Brevibacillus sp. FW306-2-1A-C05A (assembly GCF_058781555.1). Lineage (NCBI taxonomy): Bacteria > Bacillati > Bacillota > Bacilli > Caryophanales > Paenibacillaceae > Brevibacillus > Brevibacillus sp. FW306-2-1A-C05A. The sequence continues at coordinate 110,017 of NZ_JBYSWV010000002.1, read as the reverse complement.
TTCCATCGACTGTGTAAATGTCGATATCGCCGCTTTCATCCGATATGCTCAGGTTGCCTTTGTGCCGGACGATGTTCATATCGCCCGACTGATCGCGAATCTCCACATCGCCAACCGTATCTTCCAGCAAAATGTCGCCGGAATCGTCCTCAATCAGCTTGAGGGCAGTCGCCTTGCTGATTTTGATATCACCGGACTGGTCGTTGATTTCCACTTCGCCAGTGACATCCTTCAGCCGGATATCGCCGGAGTCATCCGCAATCGTGAGCGGCCCCGCCAGCTTGGATACGTCGATATCCCCTGAACCGTCCGTGATCGCGACCTTCAAACCGGATGGAACCGTGACCTCCAGTTTCAGCTTCATATACGCCACGCCGAACTGCGCGCGACTTTCTGACGTCAACTGGGCGACAGCCCCGTCCTCGGCGAGCGTTACTTCTATATCTTCGGGATTGATATTTGGCGATCTGTTGATCGTAGCGTCTACCTGGATAGAGGTGGCCTTGTCGTCTCCCTTCACGATCAAATCACCCGACGCTGTCGCTATCTCCAGCGTTTCTATCGCCGCAATCGGCAGCTCCAAATGCCGTTTTTCCTCTACAGTCTGCAAGCTTCCGTTGCTACAGCCCGCAAGACCTATGGCCAAAGCCAAAAATCCAGCTCCTATCCAACTTTTCATCTCTATCTCCTCTATACGCAAGCTTATCTGTTCTTGCTATTCATTGTACTCGACAGACGGAGAAGTAGAATCCGCCTCTGGGGTTGTTTTCCAGTCGGTCTGCAGACGGAGTCGTTCGTTGTGCTGGCACGCGCTACGGGTCGATGAGCGTTTTTCGCTCCCACGCCCTGCTCCGCCAGCGGAAAAACATCATGATGCCCCGTATCCATTCATCGGTTGCGACTGCCAGCCATACCCCAGCCAAGCCCAAGCCCGCGTAAAAAGCGAGCACATAGCCAAGCGGCAAGCTGATCCCGATCATCGAGATCAGGCCCATATACACCGGAAACTGGGTATCTCCCGCCGCGCGCAAGGAATTAATCAGCACGATGTTGAAAACACGCCCCGTCTCCAGCAATATGCTGAGCAAAATGATCGTCGAGCTGATCTGCAAAACTTGCGGATCAGTCGTGAACATGCCCATAATCGGTTCGCGGAAGACGATGATGAGCGTATTGACTACAGCCGTGTAGAGCAAGCCCCAGCGCAAGCTTTTCCACACCCTGCCGTAAGCTTCGTCCGGCCGGCCTGCCCCGACCAGCTTGCCGGTAATGATCGCCGTCCCCATCCCGATCGCGACGCTGAACAAGTAAATGAACATGGAGAGCTGAAGCACGTACTGGCGGGAGGCGAGCGACGCTGCGCCCAGAAACGTCACGTAGTAAAAAAAGACGAGCTGACAGGCGTGGTACATGATTTGCTCGCATGCGGCAGGAATGCCCACCCGGCAAATTTTGCCGACGTACGACCGTTTGATCGCCACGTACTCTTTGAACCCGACTTTGACCTCGATCAGCCGATAAAACGCCCAGAAAAAGACGATCAGCCCCAACGCTCTGCTCAATACGGTAGAGATCGCCGCCCCCTCCACGCCCAGTTCGGGAAAGCCGAAGCGGCCAAAGATCAGCAAATAGTTCCCGATCACGTGAATCACGTTGATCCCGAGCGAGATGAACATGCTCTCCTTCGTGAAGCCGTAAGTTCGAATCATGCTCGCCAGCGTATTGATGAGCGCCTGCAAAAACAAGCCGCCCCCGACGATGGCGATATACGACTGGGCCAGCGCCAAAATCTCTCCCTGCAAATTGACATGGGTAAGCAAGGCATTGCCAAACAGGACAAAGCCTACGCTAATGACGATGCCGATCAGCAGGTTGAGCGTGATGGCAACTGCCCCGACCCTCGCCGCATCGACCATTTTTTTCGAGCCGATGTATTGCGCGACGACATTCGAAGCGCCGTTGCCCACCACCTCCAAAATCAAAATCGCAATAAAGATCAGTTGATTGGCAGCTCCAACTGCCGATACTGCCTGATCGGACACCCCGCTCAGCATAAACGTGTCGGTAATGCCGATCAGGGAAAAAAGCAGCAACTCCAAAAAGATAGGCCAAGTCAACGCAAATAGATTGTACGCGCTGATTTCTCGTCGGCCTGTTTGCCGCTCGGCTATTTTCGCATCCATAGTGTCACCTTTCCTGTCATGTACCCCCTGTTATCCTAGCGACATTTTACACCTTACCCTTTCAGGTGCGGCGAACTCATCGCTTTTTTTACAAGATCTTCACGAAAGAAATGTCATTCTGGCGAAAGGATACAACGTTTTCAGCCGCTCCTTTGCGGCAGGAGCGGCTTCACGGGAGCGATCCTGGCCGTCAAGGACTCACAGTTGACTGATTTGTGACGTTTCCGTCAAAGATCGCTCAAATTTTCTAATAATGGGATTGCGACCATTTTCCTATCAATGTTATGGTTAAGGCAGGCACACCATACACTGCACAACACTATCACACCGCTTCGACACAGGAGGTTTTATGGCTCGTATATTAATTGCTGATGACTCGATTGTTGTCCGAGAATACATTAGAATCATCCTTCAACGGGCTGGCCATCAAGTCATTGCAGAAGCGGCGGATGGATTAGACGCCTACCATCAGTACATGACGCACCAACCTGACGTAGTCATGATGGATATCAACATGCCAGGCATGAACGGTATCGACACTGTCAAAAAAATTATTAGCGAATTCCCCAATGCCTACATCATCATGATTAGCACCTACGGTTTAAAGCATTTGGTCTTTGAAGCGATCAATGCGGGAGCGCGTCACTATATCACCAAGCCGATTGATGAAGAGCGCCTTTTGGATTCTATTCAAAACACGCACTGAACAGTCGGCCGGAGCACAAAAAAACTGAGGGCTTGTTCGCGCCTCAGTTTTTCCTTTGCTTCGATATTTGTGGAAGCTTGTCTTCCAGCGGAATCCGGAAAAGAAAGCGGGTGCCTTGCCCGGTCTGGGAAGTAACGCTCACTGTGCCCCGCAGTCTCTCGACCTCCCGTTTGACAATCAGCAGCCCTAATCCTCTGCCCGAATAAATGTCGGCCTCTTCTCTGACGCTGACCTGCTCGTAAAACAGGAAGCCGAGCTCCTCTTCGTCCTGCTCTGCCTCCCAGCCTTTTTCCAGCCCCTGCTGCTTGAGCCTGTCGATATCAATCCCTCTGCCGTCGTCCTCGATGGCGATCAGCAGCGCAGCGTCCTCCTGCCAAATCCGGCAACTGATCGTTCCCCGGCCTTCTTTGCCTTGCGCCAGCCGCTCACTTTCCGGCTCCATGGCGTGGACGATCGCATTGGAAAATACGTGCAGCAAGCTGCATACAAACGGCTCAAAGCGCTCAGGGTCCACCAAAATCTCCTCTGCCTCCAGCCGAAGCGGATGGATCGTTTTGTTCAGGCGCTGGGCAAGCTCCGTTACATACTCCTGATAGCGCGCCATCAATTCCTTGATCGGACGCTGGTGCAGCTCGCGAATGCATTGGTCGAGCTGGGCAGCAGAGCTGTCAGGCAACAGCTTGCTCACCTTTTCGACAAAATGCTCCCACCTGTCCTTGGCAATCGTCATGTCTCCGTCGCCACTTTCCAAAAAGCTGTTGCCCAATTTGTTGCGGATGATCTCCAAATCCTGCTCCATGGCAGCCTGGACTTGCGCAACCGGCAGTTGGCTCGGGAAATCTCCGTCGGTGAAGCGCTCCTGCTGCCTGTCCCGATCCATCAGCCACGTTTCCAGATCGTGCAGCTTTTGCGGCGTGTGGATCAGATGGAATTGACTGAAATCCCCTTTGAACTGATGGATTTGCGCCGCCAGCTTGAACAGGCTGTCGGACTCGTCCACGCCCGCGCTGAACAGCGTTTTCCAACCGCCCGCGAAGAAAGCCGTGAAGGAGCGATATACTTTTTGGAAAAGCGGCAAGCTGATCGCCACGGTCAAAATCATGTTCAGCCTTTGCCACTCCTGCTCCATTTTGCTTTCCAGCGCCCTTTGTTCGCTCAAGTCGGTCAAAATCAGCATCAAACCCTCGGGAGAATCGCGGCGATCCTCATGGATTGGCTTGCACTCCAGCTTGAGCGGAAGCTGGTTGATGTAAATTTCCGTAGGGAAGAGGCTCAAATACAGCTCTTTTTGTCCCTGGTCCTTCGTCTCAAAATACTTTTCCAGAAGCGATTCGACAAACGCCCGCTCTTCCGGACGGTTCGGGTACAAAAGGCTTGCCACCGATTCGCCTGCCAGCTCTCTGCCGAACATCCGCAAGCATTCGCGGCTGTATTCGGAATGGACGAGCAAATTTTTGGAAAACGACAGGAAGCCTTGGCCTGCGTTGTTCAGCAAGTTTTTGTTCGCCTGCAAAAGCGATTGAATCTCCGTCGTTCGCTCGGCGACGATCATCTCCAGCGACTGATTCCATTGCTCCAACTGGTGATACAGCCGGGCATTTTCAATAAAGATCGCCATCTGCGAGAAAATGAGCCGCAGCGGCTCCGAGCGTTTTTCGTTGAAGACGTGCGTCGTCTCGTTGTTTTCCAGGTAAATGACGCCGATCATTTTGCCCTGCTGCCACAGTGGCGAACACAAAATCGACTTCGGCTTGTTTTTCGTGATGTACGTATCCCGGAAAAAGACGCCTTCGACCGAAGCGTTGTGCAGCACCAGCATTTCTTCAGTCCGGATCGTGTAGTTGACCACGGCGACAGAGAGCATCCCGCTGTGCTCGTACGGGACGGACTGCATGATTTCCACGTCCAGATCGACAGACCCGGCTGCCTCGATGACCCATTCGCTCTCGTTTTTCAGGATCAGGATGCCTTTTTCCGCTCCCGCGTTGCTCATGACGGTGCGCAGCATGGTCGCGAGCAGCAGCTCCAGCCTGATCTCGCTCGCCATCGTTTGCGACGCCTTAATCACGCTCATCAGATCGACCAGATCGGCGGACTGGTCTGTCGCCGCAAGCTCTGCCGATGCTTCCAGCCCTCTCCCCCGCTGCAAAAGATGCGGGTAGCGCTCTTCAATCTCTCTGGACTTGGCCAAAGCTCCCCACTGCAAGTACGTCTCATACGCTTCCGTCATGTACACCCTGGCGATTGTCTCCAGGCCCAATGCCAAATAATGATGGGCAGCCAGTTCGCTCGCCAGTGCCTCATTTTGCAAAAAGCCATCCTTTTTCGCCAGTTGCAGTGCCTGATCGTACAGCTCTCCCGCTGCCTGCCGCTTGCCGTTGACACGGCTCCACTCGGCGCTCATCAGCAAGTATTTGTGCTGGAAGTTTTCCGGGCAATTGTCGGCCCAAGTCTTCATTTTTTTCAAATGCGCCTTGATCTTTTTCGCGTAGCGCAACTGCTCGCGGCGATTGGCGTGCTCGTACAGCTTCGTCAACGACAGGGCGTGCATGAAAACATGCTGGCTGACCAGCACCTGGCCGCTGACCGACTCCATCCATTGCTCTGCTTCGCTCAGCAGTTGCGCGGCTTCCGCGTAGTTGCCGTACATGAGATGCGCCAGCGACTTGTAAAAGTGGTACATGTAGCGCTTGTAGCTGGTGCCTTCTGTTTGCAGGCTGCTCACGTATTGCGCCTCATCGAAGCCGTCCCGGCAAAACGCCGTCTTTGCGCCCTCTGTCCAGTGTGTAAACGTGTACAACGCTTGCCGCAACAACAAGAGCCGATCATCGTGATCGACCACCTTCATCTGGCAGATCAGGTCGGCATGCTCCTCGATTTGCTGCTCCAGCTCTTCCAGCGGCAGCCCGCAGTAGAGCATGGCTTCCAGCAAGCCGTGGGCATTGTAGGCAGCGTAAATGTTTCCTCCGCCTTCCATCCCGAGCTGGATCGCTTTTTTCAGCAGCGGAATGTTTGTCCGCGCATGGTCGCACCAGTGGTTGATGAGCAGGGCAAACGCTCCGTACGCCTTCGTCATCGCGATCGGGTCCGCAAAGCCATCCGCCACCCGGCAGGCCAGTTGCCCGAACTCGTACGCCTCCCGGTAGTTGCCGAGCTGCGAGCCGAGCACGATCCCGTAGCCGGTATAGCCGTTCGCTGACGCAACCGCATTGCCGTGTACGAGCGACAGGTGCAGCACGCGCAAGATCGTCAGCGCAAACCAGTTCGGATTGACGAAGTACGAGGAAGGTCCTGCGTCGCTGATGATGCTCATCGCCAACTGGTAGTTCTCATCCGGTATGTCCGGCAAATAGAGCAGCTCGTCAATTTTGCGCCCTCTCAGCCGCCGCTTGATCTGCCACATTTCCTTGATGATATCGAGCTTCCCTGGCTTGTGCGGAATGGGCACGCCAAGCAGCCCCAACGCTTCGCTCGCAATATCTATCACCCGCGAAAACTCGGCCAGGCGGGTGTACATGTGGATTTGCAACTCCAGGACCCGCACGCGCTCACGGTTGGTCCTGGCATACGAAAGGGTAAGGTCAAACAGCCGATTCGCGTCCTCCATCTGGTTGCACAAATACGCCGACTCGGCATAGAGCGTGTACAGCTCCATCGCCAGTTGATGGTGCTGCTCCCACGCCGCTTCGCCGATGAACATCGTCCCCCGCTGGAAATACTGCAGCGCCGCATCGAAGGCAGTAGAGGCCATCGCTTTTTGGCCGGCGAGCAGATGGCAGTGGGCGACCTGGATTCTTTCCGCCGAATCTTCAATCATGTCTGCGCCGCGATACATGTGCTCACATATTTCAAACAGCAGCACCGATTCATACGAGTGGGACATGTTCCACAACATTCTCCCGAGCTTTACGTGCGCCTTTTTCTGTTCCTCCACCGACAGCGAGGAGTACGCCGCCTGCTGAATTCGGTCGTGAACAAAATTGAACTGGATCGTGACCTGCGCGAGATTTTCTTCTTCCTCAACGGCCGCATAGGCCAAATACTCTGCGCCTTCCAAGGGATAGATCAGCCCTTCCTCCATGGCAGGCCAAATATCCCGGACCGCTTCGGATTCACTCCGATTTTGCGCTTTTGCCAGCATCCCCAAATAAAAGGAGTTACCGAGGCACGCCGCGTAAGCCAGCAGCTTCTGGGTCACTTCAGGCAGGCGCCGCACTTTTTCCACGAGAAAATCAGCGACGTTCTCCGTGGTGCTGAGCTTCTCAATCTCAGCCAGATCCCATTGCCAGCCGCGCTCCTCCGGGACGTACCGCAGCAGGTTCTGATCGTACAAAGACTTGATAAACTGCCTGGAGTAGAACGGATTCCCTGCCGTTTTCCGCATTAAAATCATCGCCAGCGGCTGCGTGACAGCAGGGTCTGTATGCAGCGCGTCGGAGAGCATCGCGTTGATCTGGGCGAGCCGCAGCGGCAACAGCGTGATTTGGCGCAGCATCCTGCTTTTGACTCCCGCCTCCGTCAAAATCGCGATCAAAGGATTGATCGCGCCTCCATCCTGATCGCGATAGGCGCACACGAGCAAAAAATGGCTGAGCGGCAAATCGGCGACAAGCTCGCGGATGAGAAACAACGACGACGAATCCGCCCATTGCAGGTCGTCGAGAAAAAGTACCAGCGGATGCTCGGGGCTTGCCCAGATGCGGATAAACCTTTGCATGACCAACTGAAAACGGTTTTTGGCCTCTGCGGCGGGCAGCTCCGGCACGGGCGGCTGCTTGCCGATCACCGCGGCCAGTTGGGGAATCACGTCCATGATGACCTGCCCAAGCCCTTGCATCGCTTCGAGAATCGTTTCCCGCCACGTCGCCAGCTCTCTTTCATTTCCGGCCAAAAGCTGCTTTATCAAATCCTGAAAGATTTGAATGATGGCCGAATACGGCACGCCTTGGCGGTATTGATCGAACTTGCCGGAAATAAAGCGCCCTCTGCCCTTCAGGAAAACTTTTTGCGCCTCGAAAACGAGAGCGGACTTGCCGACACCTGCACTGCCGCTCAGCATGACCATGCGCGATGCGCCATTTGACGCCTCTTCAAACGCGTCGATCAGCATCTGGATTTCCTGCTCGCGTCCGTACAGCTTTTCCGGGATGTGCATGCGGTCCGCGCGGTCGTGCTGCGCCAGCGGGAACAGCCCGATCGTTTCGTTGTTCACAAGCTGGTCCAGGCAAAGCTGCAAATCGGCCACCAGGCCAGCCATGCTGAAATAGCGGTCTTCGGTATTTTTGGACAGACACTTCATCACGATGTCCGACAAAACTGGCGGAACAGATGGTTTCACCTGCACGGGAGCGATCGGTTTTCGGGCCATGTGGGCATGTACCAACTCAAGCATGTCCGATGTGAGAAAAGGCGGCTTTCCTGTCAGCAGCTCGTAAATCGTCACGCCAAACGAGTAAATATCCGTCCGGTAATCGACCGTCCGATTCATTCTTCCCGTCTGCTCAGGCGATACGTAGCGCAGGTTGCCTCTCCACTCCTTCGGATTCATCACGCCCTGGTGCTCCTGGTATCTCCTGGTCGCCAGGCCGAAGTTAATCAGCTTGACCTCATACGTCTCCGGGTGCACCAGTATATGGGCCGGATTGATGTCTTTATGGATAATGCGCTGCTGATGAATGTCCTCGATGCACGAAGCGATACGAATCGAAATGGTCAGGATTTCTTTTAATGACAGCTCTTTCATTTTGCAGAGCAGGGAGAGCGGCACTCCCCCGAAATCTTCCGTGATAAGCGCAGTTTCCCGATTGTGATCGATCAGCTCAACGGCAGTTTCCACAGCATGTGATTCGAGAGATTGCAAAATGCGATACTCGTGCTTCAGTCTCCAAAGCGACTCTTTGTGCGTGGGACCTTCACGCGGCTTCTTGATGATGACGGGCAGGTTGTCGCTGTTACGAAAACCGCGGTAAAATCCCATATTTGAATGTGTTGAGAGAAACTCTGTCACTCTGTATCCCGGAATCACGATCATGCCGCTCATACTATCCACTCCATCTAGGCAGAACATCCTATCATTTATATTGTTGCTTCAGGACAAATAATCTATATTGAATATATATTCTGTCATAAAATGCTATTTTTCTACTAATACTTATGGAGGTATCTCTATGGCAAATTTGAGTCGAGTTGTAAGCAACCCTTACACAAATGAAACGGTTACCTTTCTGAAGACGACAGAAGAAACCAATGGGGAATATTTGCTTTTCCGCACAGACCTGCCACCGGACAATGGAATTTTTCTACATTATCATACCGAACTTACGGAGACGTTTGAAGGGATAAGCGGAAATTTGGAGGTAAAAATTGACGGAAAAAAAATCATTTTGAAGCCTGGCGAGAAGCTGGACATCCCTCGCGACCATATTCACGGGTTTTACAACCCTTCCAATGAATTCGTCAGCTTCACCGCGGAGATCCGCCCTGCCGGCACTTTCGAGTCGTTCGTCCGCTGCGGATACGGCCTGGATACGGACGGACGGAGCTTTTACATGCCATTTTTGAAGCAGTACTTGCCGAAAAACATCCTGCTTTTGGGCACGCTGTTCAAAATGGGACAGTTCTACGTCCCCTACCTGCCGCTGTTCCTGCAAAAAGCGCTGTTTGGTTTGCTCGCCAAGCTGGCGCATTGGACAGGCTCCGACAAATCCCTGGAAAAATACTACAAAGGCTCCGTCGCCAAAGAAGCTTTGCCCCAAGAACCGCTGCAAAAAACACCCTAACTGTCCAATCCGGTAGGGTGTCTGCAAATGCTGATTATTTTCACACATTTTTTGCTCATCGAGCGCTACCCGTTCAGTGATTGAATTTGCCCCTGCACGTCTTTTGGCAGATACCTCCATAATAGCAAATCACTGAATCGTTTTCCATTGCTGCAAATTTTTTCTAGGACCGATTTACCAGCTTGCCGCTTGCAAAAGCGCGATGTCAGGGAAAATCGGTCCCGCTATTTATAGGGCCTGCGCTCTGCCCGAATGCCCGAAGCTTCCGGGAGCACGCGCACAAAAACCCGCTTCTACGGCGTAGCTGGCTGATCCGTTGCACCCGGGGCTTGCTGGCCGTTTTCCCCGGCAGCTTCTCTCACTGGCTGGATGTGCGGCTCCTCCAGCATGAGCCGATAGACAGGGACGAATTGCGCCTGGACCACATCGGGCGGCACGGGCTGCTGATCTCCCGGTTGCTCCTGCGGAGGCTCGGCCACCGGCTTTTGCTGCGAGAGCATATAGCCTGCCGTTCCACCAGCCGCCACGAGGACAACCATCGCGGAAATCATCAACGTCTTGTGGCGAAACAGCTTGACCAGCGGGTTGGCCGTCTCGCTGCGCACCTCTTCCAGCAGCTTGCGAAAATCGGCATGGCGGACCGTGTACCACCGCTTGCGCCACTCTTTGTTGCGCAGTCTTGCCGCCTTGTTTTCCAGGAAAAGCGACCGGAGCGCTTGCCGATACGCTGGCAGCAAACTTCTTCCTTCCACAAACATGCGCTGCGTCATCGTCCACTGGATGAACGCGTGCAATGTTTCCTCGCCGCCATTTTTTTGCACGAAGTCGAGCATCTCTGCAAACTGGAAGCCTTCCTGGCCAAAATGGTCCTCGCGATAGTAGACGAGCGGCACATGGGCAAAGCAGTCCGCGTCAAGCGGCCGCGCCAGCATGTTGGCGATCATCTGCTGCTGCACGCTGACCTCGTCGCGCTCCCATTTGCGGAAAAACTCCGCCGGGTGCAAGCCGCCTCTCGCTTCACGCAGCGTCGCTACATGCATGAGCATCTCTTGCTTTTGCCTGCTCGCCACATCAAGCGTCCCGAAAAAGCTCTGCGGCTTTTCCTCCAGAAGCGCGATCATTTTCTGAAATTCCTCCCTGGACAGCTTCTCCAGCTCTATCAGCTTCAAGAGCGACTTGTCCAGCTCGTCCAGCAACGGATCGGCATAGCTGCGCGCTCTGTCGAGGTTGTCAAAAAACTGGTGAATGGAAATCGCGGCTTCCAGCTTGTTTTTTTCGCGGGCGAACAAACGGAGCAGCTTTTCCGTCGATTCGGCGACAAAAAAAGGATGGCGCAAAGCTTCCGGGGCTGTTTTCGTCCAAAAGCGAATTTCCTCCAGCATGCCGGATAGCGCGGTCACTGCTGCCAACCGCTCGCTCGCGTACCCTTCGAAAAGCTGCTTCACCAATTGCTCCGAGTGAAAAATCGTCTTCATCGTCATGCCAAACAGCTCGGGATGGGCGGACAAATGCTTGTACACTTCGCTTGCCAGCCCGCGCTGCCCCGACGACTTCGCTCTCACCAACACATTCAGCAAATAGCGGACCATGTCCATGCGCAGACGGTCCTGCCTGCTCAATCCGCAGGAGTCCAGCATCTGCCGGATTGTCTCGCCCTCGGGCAACTTTTTGGCGGCAAGCGCGCTTACTTCGCCGTGAAACAGCAGCACTTGCAGCTCCAGCAACCGTTTGTTGTTCGCCAGCGCCGGCTGGCGCAAATAGCCGTTCAACGCCTGCCATACGCCCGCCGGATTGCGTTCGTAGACAGCCGTCCGGCCTTTTTCGATCAGGTAGAGGGCGCACAGCTCGTAATACGTGCGCACCTGCAAGGTCAGCGCCGTCTCCGCCCCTGCCAGCACTTCCTCGCAAAAAGCATGGAACGACGCCAGAGCCTGCGGGTCGTTCACGTACTCCCAGGCAAAATCGAGGTATTCGTGCGCCCCCTCCTGCAAGTCGACGTTCTGCACACGTCCGAGCGCCAGATCAAACAAAAAGTCTTTGTCACTGTGTCCGCCGCCGGGGCGAATGCTGCCTTTTTCCACAAACATGACGTGGATATGCTTCTTGCTCTGCGGCTCGCTGCTGTAGGTGAGAAAGCCAAAATGTCTGCGCAGCTCATACGGCAAGCAACTGTACAGAACCTCGAGCAGTTGGCTGGCGCTGGTTGCGGCCGCGCTGATGTCCACGTCCAGACTGATGAATACTTTCTTTTTCGCCGTAAGCGAAGTCATGACGGCATAGAGCAGTTGTTTGAACAGCCGCTCGTCGAACCCGAGCTGTCCGAGCAGCCGCTTCCGGTCTGCGGGCAAGGTCGACTGCGCCGGAAGCTCCGCTACAGGCGGCAGCTCCTTGCCCTGCGTATCGTCGTGACGGTCGGCAAAGGCGCGCACGCCGAAAATTTTCTCCGGATTCGTAATAAACTCGTCCCGCCGCCCCGCCGGAATGACGTAGTTGTGACTGAAAAACGTGTTTCGCTGCCCGGTAAAGTCCGCCCCGACAAACACGCTTCTGCCGAGCACCATCTCGCCAGATTCGGCGTGGAAGCAGACGAGCGCTTCCGGGTAGGCGGACAGGTCGCTCTCCGCCCGCTCCTGAAGCTGTCTGGGGGCATCGTACACGCAAAAAGGATGGAGTGTCTTTTTGATGAATTGGTTGTCCAGCCCTGGCGTCCTGGCTACCGTATCGTAGCCTTCGTTCGAGCGGAAAACCCCCTGTCGCCCGCGGGTGTAGAATTGCTGCAAAATGGGCTGACGGTTCACTACTGCTCCCTCCCCTCGATGTAATCAAGCTGATGCATCAACCAGATGAACGGCTCATCGACGCGAATCGGCGTCACGACGCCGCTCACCTTTTGATTGACCGGATTGCTGCCCAGCGCTGATACAGCGAAGTAGGCCGTATTGGTAAAGTAGACCTCCAGCGCGTCTTTGAACGGGCGATCCACTTTTTCGATAAAGCGGCTGATCTCTCCGTTGATGTTCTCGAATTCAGCCGTGTTCAAATACTGTTCATGGACGAAATTGCGGAACACATTGCTGTTGGACTTGATGTATTCGCCGTCGTCTTCCTTGATGAGATGCAGCATGTCGCTCTTCGTCAGCACGACCGCCGTCGGGATGTCCGTCTTGCTCTGCTCCTGATAGCCGATGAAGTTCTCGAACAACGTAATGACGACCTCGCGCGGCTCGTCGTACCTCGCCGTGAATTCGCCCGGCTCGTCGCCCGCCCGCAGCATGACCCGGTCGCGAATCGTCTTGATTTGCAGCGGATCGACCAGAAACAGGATGCCGGACGAGTTTTTCACATGCGCGGCGTACAGCTCCAAATACTCGCGATCGACCATGCCTTCGCCTGCGACGTCGAAAAAGACGAGGATGAGCGGCGCTTTTTGGCTGTCTTTGAAAATGAACTGAAAAATAAACGGTTCCTGACGCTTTTCTTTTTGCGTGGAATCGAGCAACTGGCCGCGCTCAAACAGCGGCGCTTCGTAGTTCTCGCGGAACTTGCGGCTGATCTGCGCATTGAGCGGCATGCAGGCAGCGTTGAAGCGGCTTGCCGTCGAGTTTTGCAGCGTATGAATCAACGACGTCATATACACGGATTTGCCGACCTGCGACGCCCCGACGATCGAAATGATGTTGCTCGGCGCTTTGCCCGCCGTAATCGGCAGCTCGTTGTGGCACTTCGGGCACAGCCTGCGCTTGGACACCATTCCGTAGCGGTCGGTCACGCCTGCCAGCACATTGTCGACGTACAGGTGATTTTCCGGCGGGATCGAGTCCGGGTCGATGACCGCTTCCAGCTCGTCGATGGCATCCAGGCCGAATTTGTCGCGATAGGCGTTGAGAATCTCATCCTCCTGCAAGGCGTAGTCCTCGTCGTCCTGGCGGTAGTGTGTCGCGCGGAACACCACCTCGTCCGGTCCGTACTTGGCAAAGCAGTACGGGCAGACAATATCGTAAAAAGGAAGCCGTTCGCTTACTTGCGGCTTTTTCTCAAACATGTTTTTCAAAAACGACAGCATGGCTTCACCCTCCTATTCCGGAATCAGTTCGTACATTTCCCCGTATTTTTTTCCGTCCGTAAAAAAGAGGCGGATGACGTCCTTTTTCCTGACCTCGATTTCGGGCAACAGATTGACGCCTGGCACCAGATCGCGAATGAACGGGTATTGCGTCCCGTCATCTTTGTGCGCGGGGGGCGAGCCTTCCTTTTTCACATAGCAGAGGACGTCTTTGGCGATCGGAATTTCGGAGAAAATGCGGATTTGCAACGTTTGCTGCTTGCGAAACCAGCTTCCGCTCCGCTTGAACGAGTAGTAAATTTTCGCCTTCCCCGTACTGACATGGATGACGTGCGCGTCGCCCTGCGGAATGAGCAGAATCGGCTTGCCGTCTTCCAGGCGGCAGGGAAAGATGCGGTACGTATATCGGCCGATGCCCTCGGCTTTTTCGCGCAGTCCTTTGTGTACCTTGTATTCCTCGCGCGTGTACAGCTTCAGCTCTTGATCCTCGATCAGACCGGCATCAAACGGAGCGCCGTACAGCGACTTGTGCACGTACACGCAAGGAATATCCTGCCCCCAATGCCAGGTCAGCACGAAGTCGCCTCCCTGCTGCTGGCACGAAACGTTCTTAATCAGCGTTTCAACTGTTTCCTCCCGGTTCATCATGGTTCATCAGGCTCCCTCTACAGATCAAACCGTTTGCTGGTTTCGTTCCCTGCCCCGAGAGCGCGCGGACTTTGCTGGGCGGCCAGCCTCCGCTTTTGAAAAGACGATCCGCCGCTGGCCGGAACTGGGATGAAGACTGTAAACAGCGTCAGAACGACGGCGAGCAAGGCGCCGGCGATCAGTCGCACCGCCATGTCGAGCAAGTAGATCGAGGAAAGCCCTGTCTCCAGCACGATCCCGGCCAGAAGACCGGATACCGCCCCTCCGATCGTGAAGCTTTTTGCCAGATGGCGATTGTCAAAAATCAGTCCCAGTGACAAGCCGAGCAAAGCGCCGATCACAAGCAGGCTCGCTACCCGCAAAATCGCGTAAAACGTGCTGTCTGCCGTGGCACCCGTCCGCTCGGAGACAAGATTGCGGTCCTGGCGGCTCATATCGTAAATCTGCCCAAAGATGCCTGTCATTTCATTGGCGTGCTCGACGTTGAAATAGCGGCCCCCGGTTTCTGCCGCAATCTGCTCCAACAGACGCGTGCCTTGTTCATCAATATTCCGCATCCCGACTGTATGGACCAGCACCTGATGCTGCTTGAAAGGAGCCAGCGTTGCCGGAATATCCAGGCTGGTGTAGCCATCCGACATCAGCACGACGGTACTGTTCTCCACCTGCTGGGCTGCCGTTAGCTGCTCTAACCCCGTTTGCAGCGCCAGCTCGATCCGCGTCCCGCCGTCCGTCCCCGAATGATTGAGCAGCTTTTGCACGACGTCATCCTTGACTGCCTGGCTGCTGAGCGCCACGAGCGGCTGCAGCACGTTCGTCTCGTCGTTGAACGTAACGACGGCAATCTTCATGTCGCTGTCCATTTTTTGCACCATGTCCGCTGCCGCCTTGAACAACTGGTTGTCCGGGTCAGACTGCCGCATGCTGCCAGAGGTGTCCAGCAGCATGACGATATTGTTGGCTCCGCTGGGCGCCTGGAACGACGATCCGTAAAGCAGTTGGAGCAGCATCGCTGCCACGCCTACCATCACAAACGTGCTGGGGACGAGCATTTTCCAGGAAAAACCTGCATATCTCTGCTTCCAGCCTGTACCGTTCAGGCGTGGCGAGATCATTTCCGCAATGAGGCACATCAGTCCAACGAAAAATGCATATTGACCAAAATAAAGTCCAATTAACAGCCATTGCGCGATCTCGCCAGCCAGGCGATCCAGAATGACCTCTCCTACCAAAAAGCCGATCACACCACCTACCAGGCTGCACACAACCATGAGCAGGCTCAGCTTTCTCTGGCTCATGACGCTCCCTCCTCTCCCGTACGGTCAAAGACAAATCCGCTCTCCACGTAGGAGGCGTGGTACTTTTTGTTATTGCGGTAAAACATCAGGTCCTCCATGCCGAATCCACCCATCAGGTTCATTTTTTCTATCCCGCTTTTTTGCTCTTCGTGGATGCAGCCTTGCTTGTACGTCCGAATGCCCTCATCCTTGCGCAGCACGTACTGGACGAAGTCGTTGTGAATATCCGCAAACAGATACTTTTCCTCGTAGCGGTGCTTTTGCAGGAAGTGAAACACTTCCATGTGCACAGCCGCCCGCTGTTCGAGCACCTGGGACAGATCGAAAAACAAATCCTCGCGGGTCAGCACGCTTCTGTTGTCGTAAGCGGCCCCGACGTTGGCACGCGCCAGCAGCTCCGCTTCAAAAGACAGGGCGAACGGCGAACGGGTCAAAATCTCGTTGCGGCAAAACTGGCACAGCCGCTCCACCAGTCCCGCTATCCGGTTCTGGAACAAAAGGGCGCCGCTGCCGATGTAGCGCTGCTCCATGTAAAACCCGCTGCCTTTGGCCGCTTCCAGCGAACGCATCGTGTCGCGGACGACGGACTCGTAATACTCGTCCACGTTTTTCCCCAGGTAGTCGGTCGCTTCGCGGACGCTCGCCTGGGCGATCTCGCGCAGTTGCTTTTGCAGCCCTTCCAGTTGGTCGACCTGCTCGCTGATCTGCCTGTGAATGACCTCCGTCTGCCGCTCGTAGTCGACGAGCAGGGCGTGCAGCAGCTCCCACTCCAAAAGCTCCAGCTTTTTCTCGTACACGACGTGCAGCAGATGGCGGACGAGCGTGCGGACACGCTCCTTGTCGCGCGTGAAAAAGCCGCCAACGCGAATGTCCTGCCGATCTACCCGCTGCTGGTAAAGCTCGGCCAGCTCAGCGCGAATCAGCTCCACTTGCCGCGCAGCCTCCCTGATTCCCGTGCGCAGCTCGTCCAGCAGATTGGCTCCGTTGGCATGCTCCGCCGTCAACTGATACGCGGCGTACAGGCCGAAGCGTTCATCTGCCATGACGCGATCCTGAATCAAATCCGCCAGAGGCTCCTGCACCAGCAGGCGTTCCAGCCTCTCCTTCGCAACGGATGCCATATTCGTCTCGAAAAAAGCCTGGCTGCTGCCGTCAAACAGCGCCAGCTCTGCCTCGCGCATCGTCATGCCGGACAGCTCGCTGTAGCTGACCCCGGAGGTCATGAGGCCCGTCATTTCCTCCAGCATGTGCGGTTCGGGCATGATCGCCGCCATTTTCCGCTCCAGCTCATGCGCAGACAGCCCCAGCTTTTCCCGCGCTTTTGTCTTCGGCACCAGCTCTCCCTCTTTGAGCCGCTCCCAGTAACGGTCAAAAACAGCGGCAAGCACTGTCAGCGCAATCGCGTGAGTCGGGCGCTTCACCTTGGACAGCCCCGCAGACGCGAATCGGGTCTGCCCGCCGTCGCCTGCAATGCTGCGAATGAACTGCAGCTTGTTGTAGCCTTCGTTGCCCTCGCTGAACTCGTGCTCTGCCTGCTTGTTGTTGAGCAGCACGAGCTTGCTAATCAGCTCGTAATTTTCCTGCATCCCGCCTTCGAGAAACAGGCCGTGCTCCGTCTTGTCGCTGAGCAGATAGGCGATGGAAAACAGAGGCGCCTTCTCGTGCTCGACCGGCAGCTTGACGAGATCCTCGGTCACGAGCAAATTGGCGCGATAGCTGTAATCGCTTCGCTGATAGCGGTTCAGCTCCTCCAGGAAGCTGACGGAGAGCGCCGCCGAAAAGCCGAACGCCTCTCCGTTGTTCCGTTCCTGCAGCAAGACGTACAGGTCAGCCGACACGTTTTTGAACAGCTCGTTCAGGTAGCTTTTCAACAGCAAGGTCAGCTCTGGCAAAAGAATCGCGGCAGGGTCGTCCGCTCTGGTCACGACGGCGATGTTCACCTGCTGAAAGGCAGAAAACAGCTTGCCTGTTTCCGCGATGCGCACGCTCGCCAGCTTCATCGCCTTGTTCAGTTCCATTTTGCTGGCTTCGTCCTCGACAAAACGCTCGTGGACCGATGAGCGCATCGTCTTCTTGTCCGCATCCGCCTGCGGCAGCCGGCAGCCGAGCACTTGCGGATGTTCCCACGTCTTCTCCTGATAGGCGTGCATGTAGAGGACGCCGCGGCTGTTTTGCCAGTCGCGCTCATTGCTCGCGCAGACTGCTCGCAGCGCCTCTACGCTCTTGTCCCCGATAAAGAGGAAAAGCACGGGGTTTTGAAGGCTGCGCTGCCCGTATCCGCTATCCAGTTGCCGCTGTAAATCCGCCACGTATTGGGTCGCGAACTCGTTAATCAAATCCCTCATGCTTCCTCCCTCGTTTATTGCAGCGTCTTGCGCATGTCGTTTACTTTTGCCCACACTTTTTTGTAGAACTGGTACATTTCCTCGCCGTTTACGTACTCGTCGCGGTCGTACTCCAGATCGTTTTTCACGCTCTGGAACGCCGTTGCGATTTCATCCAGCTTTTTCACGAGTTGCTCGGTATCCTCCGCCGAGACAAACGCGTCGCTGCGCTTGGCCGACTTGCGCTGAATCGCCGCCATGCTCTTGTGGTCGAGGGCGCGGAACTTTTCGTAGATGGCGAACTCTACGTGCTTGTTCACTTTCATCAGGTTGACGAACGGCTCCCACGCTTCTTCTTCCTCGTCCTTGTCGTAGACGTACAGGGCGCCGCGCTTGCAAATCGTGCCGGTGTACAGCGCCTCGATATAGCGGGTCAAAAGCTCCTCCTCACCCTGGATGGCGTTGACGATTTGCTCCAGCTCCTGGATTTTCGCTTCGATCTCCGCGTATTTGCGCACCTCTTCTTCGAGCAAGCGAATGAGCTGCGGCGAGCGGATCAGATTTTCCTTCGCCAGCTCTTCGTTGATGCTGCCGAAAATGTCGCGAACGCTCTCCTGCGCAAGCCCATCCTTCATGAAGCCTCTAAGCTCTGCCAACGCCCGCTTGATTTCGCCGGGACTGAGCTTGGCGGTGTCGCTTTGGTACTTCTCCATAAATGCGTTGATCGAAAACGGCTTGGACACTACGCACTCGTAACGGTTGCTCGTCTTGCTGTCGTCGCCTTTTTCCCGAATGCAGCCGTAGCGCATGGCCTGCGCAAACAGCTCGCGAACCTTGGCGTTGTAAGCTTTGATCCGCTCGTTTTGGTACGTGTCGCCCCACGATTTTTCCGGGATTGGCGACGGGAGGTACGCCCAGTTGTTTTTCTCCGTCTGCACGAGGTGGCGGCCGATGCCTTCGCGGTCGAGAATCGTGCGCTCGTAGCTTTCCTCGTACACCTTCAGCGGCGTGTAGGCAAACAGCGGCACCCCGTTTTTCGTATTCAGCCAGAAAATGCGGTTTTTGACTTCGCTTTCCTTAACCGTGAAGCGCGAGCCGCTAATCGCCGTATTCTGATAGTTTTTGATTCCTTTCAAAATCGACGGTGCTTTCAGCGGAACAGACACGAAGCCCCACGACGGGAAGTGCATGTTGCCGAGATTGTTGCTCAGATGGAAGACCGGAATCGCCTCTTCGTCCAGCTTGCTGGCGATCTTGCGCTCCACGATGCGATCGAGCGTCTCGTCCTGACCGTATTTGATGACGAGGAACTCTTCCATTGATTTGGTAATCAGCTCGCCGAACTTCTCCGAGAGAAATTCCGAGATCGAGCTGACGATATCCAGCTCCTGCTCCTTGACCCATTTGTCGGAGTGGCGCAAAAGCTCGCTCGTGAAGTCGCGGATCAGGTCGTCGGCGTCTTTTTGCTCCAGGATGTTTCCGACCACCTTGGCGATATCCGGCACGCTGACGATGTTCCAGTAGTACGTCTTGTTGCCTGTGCGGTCCATCTCTTCTCCGCCGTTAATCAGGATGTCGCCGTTTTGCTCGAAAATCTGGTTGAGCGCGTTCAAAACCTCCGTGAACACGTTGTAAATCCGGTTGTTTTCCGCATTCAGCAGGCGGTGCAGCTCTTCGTAAAACTCGATCATCTGCTCCAGCTTCTCCTGGTCGGCCAGGAGCTGGTACTCGTTGATTTTCGCCTCGATGTAGAGGTTTTTCTTTTTCTCCTTGGAGATGAACGCGCTGCGAGCATCGCCGAGCTTTTCGTTGGCGTTTTCCCGCGCGGCCTCGATCTCCCGCGGGTAGCTTTCCAGCGTGGCCTTCAAGCTTTCCACGTAGGAGAGGATCATTTTCATCAGGCAAAAGCCTTTGTCCGAATGAATCAGACGCGACGCGTAGAACGGCCCTTGCTGCGGGTGCAGGAAGACGCGGGTAATCATCTCCCCGAATACGCCGATCATTTCGCCTGGCGTCTGCTTCTTGCATTTGATGTACGCCTCGCGCGCTTTGGCGAGGTAGCCTTGCTCCAGCTCGTGGTCGATGCTCACGACTTGTTGCGAAATCACGTTGCTGTAGCTGAGGCGCTCGCTGTTCTCGTAGCCTGGCAGCGGCTCCGGCACTCGCTCCTCGAATTTGCGGGAGACCGAGTCGATATCAATTCCCAGCTTGCGGGCGAACTTCTCCGCATCCTCCTGCGTCGGCGCTACGTGGAACATTTTCTCCATCTTTTTGAACAGGCGGTACGCCAGGTAGGTCGTCATTTCCTCGATTGGCAATACTGCCGAGGAAGCGCCGATCACGTTGTACTGGTAGTTGGCCGCGTACGCTTTCGGCATCTGGTTGATGTTCGTCCGGATGTTGCTGATGTAGTCGTGAATGGCGAACTCTTCGCCGGAGCGCTTTTCCTCGCTCGCCATGAAGTTGGTGATGTTCTCCGCCGTCACGTTCATGCAGTAGTCGTAGGCGTTTTCCAGCGCCTTGCCTTCGAGGTTCGTCGCCGAGATCAGATGGCACAGGTTGAACGGCGGCATTGGCGATTGCACCGTCAGCACATTGCCGTACTGCTGGCGAAAGCGCTCCTGGCGCTCGTCGGCGTTCATCCAGTAGTCAAGCTCCTTGAGCGCGGCGTAGCCGTTTTTCATGATGTAGTCGCGCGTGTGCGAGCTGAGGCTTTTGTTCGACAGGTTGACGTCCGGCGTAAACAGGTAGCCGAGCGTATTGACCTTGTCCACCCCGGCGCTGCCGAAGTCGCGCTCCAAAATTCCGCGCACGATGTAGGCGATGTCGAGGAAGCAGCCGCTGCCTGTCCCGCCGGACAAGCCGCTCAACAGGAAGACGGTCAGCTTTTTGTTCGTGCCCTCGCAGAGCATTTTGATCTTTTTCTCAATCGTCTGGACGACTTGCGTGATTTTGGTAAACAGCAGCAGCCGCCCTGCCTGGCGCACGCCGGATGCCCCGCTGATGCCGTCTGTAATCGTCAGCTCGGGCGAGAGCCATTCCGTTATGTACGGCTCCAGAATGCTGCGGTTTTGCAGCACGCCCCCGATTTCCGGATTGGACAACAGGACGAACTCGGTCACCGGATCGAGTCCGATGCCTTTGTACTTTTTGTTGCGGTCGTGCTCGTTCGTCTCAAACGCGATAAATTCAATATTGTCCGGCTTTTCCTTGCGTTTTTTCGACAGCGCATCGACTGGCAGCTTGAAGCGTCTGTTCACCTGATATTTGAGGCGCAAGAGCGCGTCGATGCCTGTCCCGCCCAGCCCGATGACGAGCATCGGGTTGTCGATGGTGTCTACACGAATCTTGTCGCTGACGATACCGCCGCCAAGCGATACGTCCAGTTGCTGAATATGTTCTCTCACTACTGCTTTCATACCGATCCACTCCTAGACGATGTAGTCTACATAAACGGACTTGTTGACATTCGTTAACGAAATTTTGATGCGATCGTTTTTCTTCAGTTCTTTGCCACGGCTGACATCCAGCACGCGTCCCGCCTTTTCGATCCGGCAGGTGGAGCGGTTCTCGATAATCAGCGTATCATTTCTTCCCGGCAAAAAGATGACTTTCTCCGTCTCCGCAAACTCCGGTGCGAGCTGCAGAAGCTGGTGCAGCTTCACTTTTCCTTTGAACGCGCTCAGTTTTTTGTACTGCGGATTGGATTTGTCGCCTGTGTCCTCGTCCACGATTTCGATCGCGATCTGTCCGATGAAGCCTTTGTTGGCCTTGCGCCAGAGCGCCAGCGCGTACAGCCCGGCTCCGATCAGGAGGGTAAGGAGCACCGCACCTCCTACTACGGTCAGCCACGGAAATGGTTTCGATTGTTCGCCAGGCGCGGTCGTTGTCGGCTGCTGCGGCTTCGTCGTTCCTGCGCCAGCCGTCTGCGATGCATCCACGACCAACGGCTTCGTCTCGCGGTAAAAGCTCGTATCCTCCGCCTTGATTTTCAGCTCGTAAGCATGGTCGGCGGGAATCGTGAAGCTGCCAGCAAATCCGCTGCCAGTGTTATTCAAAGCAACTTCGCTCGTTTTGTTGTCCGTCTTGTCCTCCACGATCAGCGTCGCCTTCATCTGCTTGTACAGGTCGGGGCTTGTGATCGGCTGGCCGTTGGACACGAGAGCGGCCTTGATCGGCACGACGTCCCCGGCTTTGAAGCTGGTTGCCTGGAGCGGCTCTGCCTCCAGTTGCAAGTCGTAGTTGAAGATCAGATTGATGTCGATTTTTTCCTTGGGAGCGCCTTTTACCTGAAGCTTCCAGTCGCCCTGCTGTGGCTTCACCAGCTTGACCATCGTGTACGCGCTCGATTTGCTCAGCCGCACCTGATCGGACGGAATCGCCACTGGCTTGCCCGCCGGGTCAAACAGCTTCACTTCCACCGCTTTTGGCGACATGATCGAAATATTCGCTTCCATGACGCTCGCGTTCGGGATGGAGATCGGAACTTCCTGGGCTTGGCCGTTCGCTGTAAAGCTTTTGACCGGGACGACCTTGAGCTTCAAATGATTGGCAAAAATTTCACTCAATATTTGCGGGAGCCTGTCCGCTGTGCTTGTTTCAAAAAACTTGCCGTTCGTCTCGGAGGCAATCTGCTGCAAAGTCGTGCGGTTGAGCTGGCCGTCCGCGTTCAGGCCGATCGTGTAGATCGGGTAGCCTTTGTCTTTTGCTTCCTTGACCGCTTTTTGCAGGTCCTGGTCAGACTGGGCCTGCGTCCTGCCAGACGCCTTGTTCAAATAGTTGTTGCCGTCAGCAAGCAGCACGATGATCGGCGCATTGGCCGGATCGCGCCCTGCGTCGAGAATTTTCACCGCTTCGGTCACCCCGACGGAAATATCGGTGTACGCCCCTTTTTGCAGGCTGTCGATAAACGCCTTGATATCGTTCTTGTCTTCCTCGGAATTGACCTGAATCAGCGCTTTTTCCCGCTCGATCTTGTCGGTGTACGAAATCACGCCGATCTTGTTCGCCTGAATCGAGGTCATGTCGACGAACATTTTCATCGCTTCATTGCTGACCTTGTTCTTGTCGCTCTGCGTCATCGAGTTGCTGACGTCCACGACGAGTACCGCATCCATGCTGTTTCCGGCGGTTTGCGCAAAGCCTGAGTGCGCACCGTAGATGACTGACACAAACAGAACCATGAGACACAATGCGTATCGATACCACAAGCCAAAACGTAACTTTTTCATGAGGACCCCTCTGCGTACAGAATTTAAGTACTATTGCAAACAAAGTAAGACTGTGACACTATACCACTAGATTAAAGAATAGTGAAAAAGTAGTAGATGATTGCGCTCCTACTCGTAATACGATACGACGTGATTCTTTGTTACAGATTTCGACACTTTTATGAGGGAGAATTTTTATGTTAACTTATTTCCTTCTCTTTGCCGCTTTTTTGCTGCTGGCAGTGCGTTTCTTCAAGCTGCTGCGACTGAAACGGCGCAACCTCTCCGCAGCCGAAATCGATCAGCATCTTCACCGTCTGTTAAATGAGAAGAGGAACCAGCCATGAGAAAACGAATCGGTGTTCAATTTCGAAAGAGTCGGAAAACGGCGCACGCTTTTGAACGGATCATGGCCTGCAAACGATGCCACACGTACCACGTCTTCTGGGATACGCACTGTGACGCGTGCGGCAGAGCCTACACCCCGGTTCGCGAAGTCTCCGCTGCCGTGACGCGCCGCTATGTGCAGACGCGCTTTTTGCTGCTCGGCCTGTTCATTTGCCTCGCGATCCTCTGTGCCGACACGCTGGTGCAGATAGCCGTTGCTTTTGGCGTGGGCTTGCTGCTCGTTTGCCTTTTTTTCGCGATGCAAAAAAAGTACGGTTCGTATGAGAGAGACGCCCAGTTGCTGACGTTTTTCACCCGCGAGGAAGAAGCGCTCAAAAAATCGCTGCTGCAGCATCTGGAACAGGTCGGAGCCGACGTCAAGGCCGGACAGATCAAGGAAGCCTACGAAAAAACGCGAGAAATCGGCTATTTTGTCGATTCTGATACGATCAAAATTCGCAAAATCATGTTTCTGAATCACTTCGTGCTGCGCAAGGACATGGAGCTTGAACTGGAAACGCTGATCCCCTCCACCTATGACAAAGACTTCATGGAATACGTGCGTGAAGTCGTCAAGGTGCAGCCGTCGCTGGTCAAAAAAGCCGTACTGGATTACGTCCGGCGCTACAAAAAGCAAATTTTGCTGCTGGAAAACGGGGAGCAACTGATTGGGCAAGTGGCTGGCGCGGCTTTGCGGATGAGGACGTATGTGGACGAGTATCAGGACCTGATTATCGAATTTATGGATTATTTGCCTCGCGAACGGCTGCTGCGGCTCGCCAAAATGCTCCAGACGCATCGAAGCGAAGGCTGGGAGCAACTATATCATTCTACCAAAAACAGGGTAGATACGCATTTCGCCTTTGATCCTGATTTTAAAGGCGTACTGTGAAGGAGCCGCCTTTGATGAAAATCTCATCCTATCAAAAATCGCTGTTTGTCCGAAATGTGGCGCTCATCGTGTTTTCCGTCGCGCTTGTCGCTGTTTGCGTCAAGCTTGTGCTCGGGTACAGACAGATGACCCTGTACGATCAGGCCAAAGCCTATTATGAAGCCAACAACCTGCTGCAAGCCGAGGAAAGCTTTGCCCGGGCCAGCGACATCGGCGCCATCTCCTACGGGGACGAGCAGTGGAGCGCGCTCATGTCGCAGTTGACCTCGATCCGTCTGGAAATGGAGGGGCTTCAGCAAAAAGCGCAAACCGCCATGCAGGCCAAAAAGGACGCGGACGTTTTGGAGACGTATGAGACATACCAGGCCATGCGAAAGACATACGCGAACCAGCCTGGCGCAGCGGCTGCGTTTTTCCAGCAGTTGTCCGCTCATTTGCGCCTGGAAAAAGGCTGGTCCGACTATTACCAGCAGGCGATGCAGGCTGCCCGCGGCCAGTCGCAGGCGAATCTGGACAAAGAAAGCTATCGCGACGAATCGTTCATTGATACGCTGCTCGCCATTCCCGCGGAGTACTACGGCGGCCAGCCCCAAAAGCAGGAAGCGCTGCTGGCGCTGTTTGAGCACTATGAAAAAACGAAGCTGCGCTCCTTGATAAACAACGCCTCTTTTGAGGAAGTGATTTTCAGGACGGCGAGCAGTCTGCGCCACTATGCCGAGCAGAGCTTTGCGGCAGACTGGCTGCTGACGCGGCTGGAAAAGTACGCGCAGGACGAACTGAAAGAAGCAATTCGCAAGCAGGACCTCGCCTCGTTCGTCAAAATGGCGGCCGCTTACCGGAAAATACAGGATGTGCTCCCGGATGATTCCCGTGCGCTCGATACGATCAGCGACCATCTGAAAGCTCGCTTGCGGGAGGCGGAGCAGTACGCCAAGTCGCGCCAATTTTCCAAAGCGATTGAGCTGTATCAGGAGCTGAGCCCACTGGAAGACACGGCGACGCTCGTAGCGGAAGTGGAGAATCGCTGGCTCGACTATGACCCAGGCCGTTTGCTTGCGGTCAAATACCCGGACAAAATTTTTACAGAAATCTTCTCCGGTACCGATCTATGGGGAGCCAAGCTGTATGCGTATGGCCTCGTGGAAGAGGATCAGCGTCTGTACGTTGCAGCCAAGCTGCAGGATGATTCGCTCGTCTATCTGGAGCACAGCTTTGACGGCCTTGACATAAAATCGGTGCGCGTCCATATCGCGGACGCTCTGGGCGGCGCCAAAGCGCCTGTCATGCTCGTGCAGGCGGCGGGCAAAGAGCGGGAGTTTTCCTACACGGGCCTGCTGCCTGACTTGTCGCAAAAGACGATGGAGCAGCGCTTTGCGATCGAAGCGGACGAATTTGCGGTAGAAGATGCCGAGCATGCCATCATTAAGAATGCGGTAGGAAAAGGCAAGCAGGAGTACGCCCGGTTCAAGCTCACTTCCGAAGGGCTGGCCTACGTCGAAAAGGTCGCCGACATGGCGCCTGACGCGGACGAGGCTGAAACGGATACGGATTCCTCCGGCACTGGCACTGGCGTTGACGCCCCGGCCGCTGAGGAGCCTGCCGCCGAGCCGCAAACCGTGCAGGTGTTTGCGGGGCCAGGCGAAGAGTATGACGTGATCGGCGAAGTGGTGGCAGACGAGTCTCTCGCCATCGGCGCAGAGCTGAACGGCTGGTCCCGGATTACACTGGACGGACAAGAGGGGTGGATACGCACTCCGCAAACCGCTCCGTAAGGCGTTCCATCAGCGCACTAAGCAACTTGTCGCTGCTTCGGCCATGGCAGTCGGCACGGATATGAGAAAAGCTCCTGTCACCGATTTTGTCGTCAGGGGCTTTTTTTCGTACTCGGATTGAATTACGGACTGTTTCGCAAACCATGTTGTTATTGACACAGATTTTACAGTGTTGGCAAAATAAGAGCAGTTGTTTAAGCAAAAATAGGGGAACGCGCGCCCAGACAGGCATGGTGACCGTCCTGTCTTACGATGAATGGAGTGTGAAGAGAGATGTTTGGCATTGTTCATTACGAAGCGTTTGTACTGACAGCGATCATGCTTAACCTGATTCCCGGAACCGACACGATGTACATTATCAGCCGCAGCATTTCGCAGGGACGTCAGGCTGGCATCCTCTCTGTTCTCGGCATCCTGACAGGCTCGCTCATTCACACCGTGCTGGCTGCTTTCGGCCTGTCGCTCATCCTGGCCCAATCGGTCGTGCTTTTTAACATCGTCAAAATTCTCGGCGTCGCCTATCTCGTCTACCTGGGCGTGCGCATGTTCATGACCAAGGAAGCGCTGTCGTTCGACTCCACGGCCTCGCCTGGCCGGAAAGCGGGGAAGGTGTACGGGCAAGCGATTGTCACGAGCGTTACCAATCCGAAGGTCGCTTTGTTTTTCATCGCGTTTTTGCCGCAATTCGTCGACGCGACCCACACAGGTCCGCTGCCTTTTCTCCTGTTGGGCCTGACTTTCACGCTGACGGGCGGAATCTGGTTCAGCCTGGTCGCACTGTTCGCTTCGTTCGTCACGCAAAAGATGCGCAACAATCCGCATTTTTCCTCTATCCTGAACAAATTGACCGGGATCGTCTTTATCGGGATGGGGTTGAACCTGCTGCGGGCCAAAGCTACTCCTTGACCACTGCGGTCATTGGCAAAATACATTTCGGACTTACACCGGGTAGGGCAAACTACCCGGTTTTTTTGCGTCTGTCCTCGTCCAAACGCCAGAAAAATTGGTATAATATTCAAAATGATACTTTTGGAGGATAGCCATGAAAAAAGCAGCATTTTTGTTCGCTCTCATTCTTGCCGTTATTTTATTCCCTCTTCAATCGCTGGAAGCGCATCCCGGTCGCACAGATGCAAACGGCGGACATACTTGCAGAACGAATTGCGAAAAATGGGGCTTGAAGTACGGCGAGTACCACTACCACAACAAAGGAAGCAACTCTTCCGGCGGCCGTTCTTCAGGCAACAGCCAGGCGAAGCCCGCCACACCCAAGCCGCCAGCGGCCAAACCAGTGCAGCAGCCGAAGCCAGTCGCACCCAAAGTCATTGTAGCGGTAGAGCAAGCGAATGTTTTTGCCGCTCCCTCTGCCGACTCGCCGGTGACCACGACGCTCTGGTATGGCTTTGAGCTTGTCGACTCCGGCACTCACCCGGAATTCGTCACCATCGGACAAGGCTTCGTCTCCAAGAAAGTCATTACCAGCTATACTCCCATCACCCCTAAAACGGTCAGCATTCATGCAGAAAAAGGCTACTTCTTCGCTACGCCTTCTGCGGAAAGCCGCGGCAGAGGCTATGCCGTACAGCATGCGCTGGTCCAGGTCGTCGGCGAGCACGGCGACTGGTATTACGGCTCCACCCAGGACGCGCAAGGAAATGTCCTGGTCGGCTTCGTCTCCAAAAGCGTCGCTTACTGACAGCGAGCAGACGAACCACACATTCGTCAAAAGAAAACAGCAGGTCGGGCTGGAGATTTCCTTCGCCCGGCCTTTTTACTGTGCGCAGCCTGTCCGCCCCGATGCCAAAGCTGTCCAGACACATGTTGAGAATTTGTATGGGCCGAAAAATTACCGTAGCCTACGTTGCACGAATACTGGCTACGCCTCGCATCCATTCTGCTCTGCATTAGAAAACTTGGCTGCGCCAAGCCATTGACGCAGCCTTGGTTGCCCTTATACTGGAAAAAGAGGACTTGTGCCCGGTTCCCCCTGGCCCAATCCTCTTTTTTTGTCGAAAAGCACCTGCCACATTCGCTTCACGATCCCAGAAGCTGTCTCAGCAGCGGCTCGCTCTTGTACAAAATATCCAAATGAGTTGCTTCGACGTAATATTTGTCTCCCTCCAGCGTAAACACGCTTTTGGCCATGACGCTGCCGTCGCCTGCCGAGCTGCTGATGGAACCAACGACTCTCCCGTCGACCCATTTGGTCGGGGAAAGCGACGGCACCGTGCGCAAGTAATGAATCGTTTCTTGCCCAATCCCTGCCACAACCGTGATGCGGATGTTGCGCTCGTAAATCAGCCCCATCGTGCTGTTGAGCAGGTCCATGTAATGATTTTTGACCACCATGCTGCTGTACGGAACAAAGCTCTCCGCCCCGTTTTTCTTCTCCAGCAAGTAGTCCCCGTAGTCGGCGGCAGGCACCAGGTCAAGCAGGCTCGGAAAATGCCTCTGGATCGCCTGGACGCGTTTAAACGGCCTGCCCTGCTCCAAATAAGCGAGATATACGTTCATGTAAATTTCCAGCACATTTCTTTTTCCCGGAACCGGGCGCGGGAGCTTTCCTCCTGCCCAGTAGCAATAGCTGATCGGCGAGCCTGCGTTGGGCGTGGCAAAAACAAGCAGTTGGTCCACGTCGTTTTGGTACGTATCGCCTTGCACGTACGCTCTGGCTACCAGGCCGCCCATGCTGTGGCAGACGAGGTTGACATGGCTTGCACCCGTCACCTGCTTCGCCCATTGGATGACGGGCACGAGAGAGTGCTCCGCGGAAATGCCAATGGGCCTGCGCCAGTCATAAAAAGCGACAAACAACTGTTCATTCAGTCTGTACCCCATATTTTCCAGCATGCGAATAAACGGCTCGTATGCGGTTCGCGCAAGACCGAAGCTCCAGTCCCCCGTCCCCGGTATAATCTGATTGTTCATCGACCCAAACAGCCCCGGAACAAACACGATCGGCACCTTTTGCGAAAGAAAAGAACTCATGCAGCTATTCCTCTCCCTAAAAAACGGCCTATGTCTTTGCCTATTCCCCGTCGGCTTGGGTGGTTCCAGCCAGCTTTTTTGTCGAAATGAACAGAATCGAATCAATTCTCCTCCCACACCACCGTAACAAACGATATAATAAGACGTCTAACGATTAGCGAGAGTTTTGCAGCAAATAATATGTGTCGGAGGATTCACAAAATGAAGTTACGCAAGTGGTTTATGCTTTTGCTTACGTTCGTGCTGTGCATTCCAGCGATGGGGACATCTGTGCATGCTGCGCAGGCATCTCCTGCGATCAGCATCTTTCTGGACGGGCAGCAAGTCAGAAGCGATGTCGCTCCGTACATCATCCCCAAAGTCAATGTCACGATGGTCCCTCTGCGGGTCATCAGCGAAAGTCTTGGCGCAGAAGTTTACTGGGATCAAAACTTGCAAACGGCCACGATTTTGAAAGGCGATACCGTGCTGTCCATGACGATCAACCAAAATTACGCGCTCGTCAACGACAGCACCGTGCCTCTCGATGCCTCTGTCCAAAATAAACAGGGCCGGGTCATGGTTCCGCTCCGCTTTGTCTCCGAGCAGCTTGGCCTGCAGGTAGGCTGGACGCAGGAAACGAGAACGATCACGCTGTCGACGGGAAGCCCCGTAGCCGTCACTCCGCCGCCGCAAGACATTCCGGGTGGAAACGACAGCTCCGTCGTCGTTCCGCCAACGCCTCCCGTCTCCAATAGCGGTTCGCTGCGCGGCGTATGGGTATCGACCGTGTACAATCTGGACTGGCCTTCGACTGGCTCCTACGGAAACCAGGCCAAGCAGCAGCAGGAATACATACAGCTTTTGGACGAGCTGCAAGCGATGGGAATGAATGCCGTGTTCGTGCAGGTGCGCCCTTCGGCAGACGCCTTGTACCCGTCCTCCCTCGTGCCGTGGTCCAAATATTTGACGGGCACCCAAGGGAAAAATCCCGGCTACGACCCGCTCGCCTTCATGGTGGCGGAAACACATCGCCGCGGCATGCAGTTCCACGCCTGGTTCAATCCGTTCCGCGCCAACGTGGACGCGAAAACAGACCAGCTCGCCGCCACTCACGTCGTGAAAAAACATCCGGAATGGATCGTCAATTCCAGCAACAAGCTGTACATCAATCCGGGCATCCCGCAAGCCCGCCAGCAAATCATTGCCGAGATCATGGAAGTCGTGCAGCGCTACGACATCGACGGCGTGCATCTGGACGATTACTTCTATCCGTCCAACGGCACCTTTAACGACGATGCGACCTTCAAAAGCTACAACAGCAAAAAAATCGCGACAAAAGCGGACTGGCGCCGCGACAACATCAACCAGTTCGTGCAGCAGCTCAACCAGGCGATCAAAAGCGCCAAGCCGCATGTCCAGTTCGGCATCAGCCCGTTTGGCGTCTGGCGCAACATCGCCGTCGACAAGACAGGCTCCGATACAAAAGCAGGCGTCACTGCCTACGACCATATGTACGCCGACGTCCGCACCTGGATCAAGCAAGGCTGGATGGACTATGTCACGCCGCAAATTTACTGGAGCCTCTCCTTTGCCCCGGCCCAGTACGACAAGCTCGTCACCTGGTGGGCGAACGAGGTACGCGGCACCAACGTCAAACTGTTCATCGGCCATTCTCCTTACAAGCTGGGCACAGCCGAAGCAGGCTGGCAAAGCTCTCAGGAGATTATCAATCAACTGAATTTCAATGCGACAATCCCTGAAGTCCAGGGCAGCGTCTTCTTCAGCGCCAAAGATTTGCGCAAGAATCCGCTGGGCCTGCTGCAAGCACTCAGCAGCTACTACAGCCGTTAACAGCAAAAGACCCCCGAGTCAGACAGCGATTGTGCTGTTTCTGACTCGGGGGTTTTCTATTGATCGGCTTAGTTTTGCGTCAGTTTTTCTACGATGAAATCAAGCTGGGCCTCAAGCGAAATCGGGTCGTTGAAGTAAGAACCATCGCGGTCGAGCTGGAATACTTTGTTGTTTTTCACAGCGGGAAGTCCCTTCCAGACATTAGAGCCGTAGACAGCTTCCGGATCGGCGTCATCTCCGCTCCATGCGCTTGTGAAAATGTAATCGCCAGCGAAGTCCGGCAATGTTTCCAGCGAGACTTCCGCCCAACCGGTGCCGCTGTCAATGGCAGCCTTTTGCGTAGCAGCAGGAGCCTTCAACTGAAATTCGCCGTAAATGATTTCGCCGCCTCGGCCGTAGTTGTGTCCGAATGCATAGATGCCTTTGGCGTAAGGCTGCAGGATGGCAACCGTTTTGTCGCCTACCGCCGCCTGTACTTTTGGCTTCAGCTCAGCGATCTTTTTGTCCCAGGAAGCAATCCACTCATTGGCTTTGTCTTCTCTGCCCGTCATTTTGCCGAACTCTTGAAGCTGCTCGCGGAACGTTTTCTTGCCGTACGGAATCGCAACGGTCGGCGCGATTTTGGAGAGCTCCGCCAGATTTTTGTCGCCTTCGAACACGACGATCAAGTCTGGATTCATGGTGAGCACCTTCTCTACGGAAGAGCCGTCGCCAACGCTTTCAATGCCGTCCAGCTTGCCTTTCATGTACGGGTTTTTCATCACATGATCGGTAATCCCGATCGGCTTGATGCCCAACGCGAGAAAATCACCGACGTAGCTGTCTGCCAGCACGACCACCCGTTTCAAGTCTTTCGGGATTTTCACCTCTCCGTTTTGTGCCTGATAGGTGATAAACTCGTCGCTGCTCTCGGTTTTGGCCGGAGCAGCCGGTTGGGCCGCATTATTGGCCGGAGCTTGTCCGCATGCCGACAAAACCCCGACGAGAACCAGCATAAATGCCAGTAAGATGACTTTGAAAGATCCGGTTTTGCGCAAAATGAATCTCCCCCACATTTTTAATAATGATAATCATTATCGACTAATTTTATCACATCTTGCCGATTTCGCCACCTATTCTGTGCAAGAAAATAACTGTAAATCCTTTACAGGCCCTGCTTTTGCGCAAACTTCCTGGCGGGAGCTTGTGCGCCCATTTATCTGTACAAAAAAATGCCGCGAACCGTCGTCCGCGACATTTTGCCTGTTGTTTCCCTTATTTTTTGGGCAAATCCGGCTTCGCCTGATAGTGGAAATTCGGCGACTCCATCTTGTTGTCGTACGTGCTGTGAAAAATGTGGGTAGCCGCAGGAGAAATCGGCGGAATCAGCCACGTCCAGTCCCCTGTAATCTCCCGGCCGTTTTTGGCTTCTCTTTCCTCAAAGCGCTTGAACTGTTGACTGGCTGTGTGATGGTCGACAATCGAAACGCCTTTTTCCTTGAAGGAATGCAGCACGGCCACGTTCAGCTCCACCAGCGCCTTGTCTCTCCAGAGCGTCGCTTCCCGGCTCGTGTCCAGGCCCATGACCTCCGCGACTTTTGGCAGCATGTTGTAGCGCTGTTCGTCCGCCAGATTGCGCGCCCCGATCTCGGTCCCCATGTACCACCCGTTAAAAGGAGCCGCCACATAATCCAGGCCGCCGATTTCCAGACGCATGTCCGCGACGATCGGCACGCCGTACCATTGCAGGCCAAGGTCTGCAAAGCCCGCTATTTCCGGATGCGTGATCGGCACTTCGATGACCAGCTCTGGCGGTATCTCAAAAAATTGCGGCTGCCGATCCCCAATCTGCACGACGAGCGGCAATATGTCGTAGTGCGTGCCAGCCCCTTGCCACCCCAGGCTCAAACAGAGCTTCGTCAGCTCAAGCGAAGCCGGATCGCCCAGAATGCCGTACTCCGTCTCATACCCGGCGTAGCGAATCAACTGATGGTTCCAAATGCGCATCTGCGGCCGCCCTGGTATGGCAGGGGCAAAAACGGTAATGGTCGGACGCACTTTCCCGCCGTTCGTCGCGAACTCGATGTGCCGCAGCAACGCCTGGGCCATCTCCTCCTCTGTCTGGACATGGCGCTCGTCCATCACAATGAGCGATTCCCAGAAAAAGCGTCCAATACATCTATTGCTATTGCGCCAGGCCATCTTCGCCCCGTGGCGCAGTTCTTCCTCTGTGTGCTCGTAATAGCCTTGTGACTCGATCTGGTACCGGACTTCCTGCAAACGCTGCTCTGTCTCGGCCGCCGTCTTGTTCAACTCGCTGTAGCAGGTGCGGATAAAACGTTGAGCTGCTTCCATCAATTGATTTGGTTCCATAGTACCCTCTTTCCCGCTGAAAAGGCGCTTGCTCGCTGCGTATGTACCTTCATTATAATTTTCCCCAACTTGCATTACCAATCTCCCAGGCGTTTCGACACATAACTGTAAAACCTCGTGCCATCTTTGTGAACAACAACAGCCAGAACCACCTGACGTGACCCTGGCTGTTTCTATGCAGACGTCTACTGGTTTGCTTGGGCTGCCTTCAGCTCTCTCACCGCTGGAACGAGCGAGGTGAACACTCCGATAAGCACAATGGCCCCGATATCCCCATCAGCCCCGACAGCAGCACAAACCCGACAAAACCGGACGCAGGCAAAAGCCCCGAGAAGAACAGCCCCAGCCCCAACAGCGCTATTCCGCCCGTCAGCAAGTACACGCGATTTTGCCTGGCCCCCCAACTACCCAACAAAATCGAGCCGACGAGCATGCCTGCCGCAAAAGAAAACTCGACCACTCCGGCATGCCACGCCCCTTTGCCAAAGTGGCTTAACACCATAAGCGTAAACAGCGCCCCTACCGGCACGTACACGAAGCTCGTGAACCCGATGGCGGCCGTGATGACCACCAAGCCTCTTGACTTCATCAGTTCCCGCAGCCCTGCCTTGATCTCGCTGCGCATGCCGCGCTCGCCTTCCTCCGGCACGCTGCGCTCGGGATTCGGGATATGCACGAGCAGCAAGGCGGCGCTTGCCAGCAGCGCCCCTGCGACATCAAGCAAAAGCACGGTTTCCATCGAAAAATAAGCCAACAAAAACGCACCGAGCATCGGGCCAGCCATGCTGACAGCAGAAGTCAGCGTCTGAATCCAGCCCTGCACCTTCATGAGCTGATCCTCCGGCGCGATCAACGGAATCGAAGCCTGCATTGACGGCATGTGAAACGCCGTACCAATCGAACGCAAGCCAAGAACGGCGTAAAAGACCCAAACAGGCGGCTCGATCCCGCTCAGGAACAGAATCGCCAGGGCGAGACTGACGAGGGCGATGAACATATCGGCGGCAATCATGATTTTTTTGCGGTCCAGCCGATCGACAATCGTTCCGGCAAAAGGGCCGACCAAAGCCTGGGGCAAAAAGCCGGCCATCGAAGCGATGGTCAACACCAGCGCCGAGCCCGTCTTCTCTGTCAGCCACCAGATGATGCTGAATTGCACAACGGCACTGCCCAATAGCGAAAAGGCCTGCCCGGCAAAAATCGTGTAAAAGGTTTGCTTCCAGCTTTCTTTTTTTGTACTCATATACATCCTCCTCATGTGGACATTCATGTGCGACATCCGTTTTTGGACGCAAAAAAGCACGGAGAACGTCCCGTCCGAGGGGATGCCATCCGTGCAAAAGCTTGCTCAATCCAAGCACATGAAACCGACTGCCTGACGAATCAGAATCAGGCAGCGAGGAGCTTTGGAGGTACATACGCAAGCTGACTATGCAGGCATGACAAATAACCCATCGAAAAACGGGCGAGTCGTCCGTGCCTGATTAGCGCATGCGTACAGAGTACATAAAAGAGCCTCCTTGAAAAACCGTAGTGAATTATGATTTATCGTAAGGGAAAGCCCGCTTCGCTGTCAATCCTTTCTGTGCTTGCAGATTTATCCTGGCTATTGGGGGTTAACCCACAACCGTGGTCACCTTTTAGGAAATTGGATTTCTATAAATTGGAAAAGATACGTTATTAACAATAGACAGATACTAATCCACCAATACGCTGGATCAATCACATAAATAATGATTGAGAGAACTCCGCCATTAATGTACCCAAACAAGTTCTCTTTTTTTACCATGGATACTAAAGTGGACACAATCATTATTCCAAAGATAATGTAGGTAAAGTAGGCTTGAATAATAAATCACCCCTGTTTATCTAGCCCTGCAATAAATTCCTCCACTGTAGGCTCGAATGTAAATGCCCTTTCCCTCATTTTTATTGCTTAGGTAAGCAGCACCTGCCCCACACATAAATGTAATTACATCTGCTGACAAAGCAAGGCCTTTAGTTTGTGGGAACAAAGAAAGCACTTTTCCTAGTACGTAAGAGAAAACCGTACTAGCTATCAATACATTGACAACCCATCTAGTATCTTCGTCACTAAGATACAGCCAATCTCCAACATCCCAATTACTTCCTTGAAAATAGTAGGTTTTTGAATGGTATCCATAATATTTCGTTGTTTCCCCAGGATCAGGATAATAGACAGGTCCTTCTACTTTAGAACTCGATTTCTGTTTCACTTTCTTTGCTTCGGGTTTATTCAATTCCTCGTTGGCCGATTCGAAAGTTTCTGACACAAGTTTGTAAACATCGGCTGGAATATATTTATCTGCCTCTTTGACAAAATGATATCCATTACTGTCAACTTGATAATAATCGCGATACGCTTTTAATCCATCGATTAATTTTTTCGCATCCTCAGATTCAAGCATTTGCTTAAACTTCTCAAAAGCAGCTTTTTCTTGCGGGTCTTTGATTTGAGAAACGTCTATGCTCGAAATATCGAGATTATACGATTTTACTGTGGCAGCATGAGCGGAACTAGCGCTATAAAGAGAGCTGGAAAACAAAGAAATTGACAATGCTAAAAATATCGCTTTTTTCATTTTGAAACTCCTTTACCATAATTGAATTTTTTCAGGATAGTAAAGGTTAGCCAACCCATCTCACGAAGATACTTACAATAATAACATTTTTTAACAAAAATTCAACCAAATAACATTGTCAAAATCTTGTGTTCACAAAAAATTCATCTATAAGTATTGCAAGAAGTACAAGGAAATATATTTTTGATTCCAGCTCTATTAAGTTGCTTTTTGTTTTATGGCGCACTTGGCATGTCATAAAGTAGCTCAGCTTAATTTGACATAGGGCTGCCAGAAAAAAACAGGGGGGCCTCGCTTTCCGAAGCCCGCCCGTTTCCCGTTCGCGTTCGCTTTCACTACGTCAACACCATAGCAGCGGCGTTATTTTCGTCTCCGCGCAAAAAGCCAGCCCCCGACGAGGGCGAGCAAAACGACCGCCACAACCAGCGGAACCATTGACGCCCCTGTCTCGTCGCCGCTCGCTGCCGCTGCGTGATCGGCATGGCCTGCGTGCGCGTGATCGGCTGTCGGCGCCTTTTCTGGTTGCGCGGATTGCCCGGAAGCGTCTGCGCTTTTGGCAAACAGGATCAGTTGAAGCTGTGGCTTGCCTGCCACGTTCATCAGCCACGCTTCCTCAACCGTTTTTCCTTCCCACTGCGCCGGATCGACCGCAGCCTGCAGCACGCGCGGATGCGCAGAGAGATCATGCACGGTGCCGGAGATAGTCAGCGAGTACACCTTGGAAGTTTTGCCTGCCGCATCTTTTTCTTCCCGGACCGCGACTTTTTCCACTTTGCCTGTCGGCCCGGCCACAAAACCGCCCCGGTCGTACAGGCTCTTGCCCTCGACGGCATCGTTTCTGTGCTCGAAGACAAACACGGCAAATTCTTCTTTGGTCAACTCGCGCGCGGCATCCTGCTCAGGTACAGCGAGCTTGCCCGCAAAATACGCCTGGTTGACATCCGCGTAGGTGGCATTGCCGTCCAGCGAAGGCACGAGCCCTTTTTCCAGCGCAGCCGCCGTCACTTGCTCGCGGGCAGCCCCGCTCTCCTTCAGCTTCCAAAAAGCTCCTGCCCAATGCGCCAGTTCCTCGCGCGTCAGCTTTTCCTGTGGCGAAAACAGCGTGGAACCGTGATCGTAGGCAATGACCCCAAGCCCGCTCAATTGCACGATCTGCGGCGTGGCCTTGGAATATTGCAGGTCGTCGTACAAATTTTGTTCGTTGACGATGTGCGCCGATACGACCGTTGGCAACAGCAGCAAAAGCATCGCCAGCAAACACAAGCTCCTTCTCATGTCTTTCTCTCCCATCCAGATGGTGTGCCCGTTGCGGCTACTCTGTTGTCCGTACAATCAGCCCTCCGCTCGTTTGCTGGAGGTACAAAGGCACCTGTGCGTCCGGCAATTGCCCAAGCTGCGCGTACGGAATGCGGAAGCCTTGCAACTCCTCGATCAACGTCTCCGGGATCAAAAAGCCGTTGAAAAATCCCGCCTCAAAAACAAGCGCAGCCGCAGCGGGCGACTCTTCCAGCACCTGCCCGATCAAAATGACGTGCAAGTCCGGCTTTTGAAACACGACGTACACATGATCTGAGCGGAAAAAGTAGCGCAGCTCGCTGCGTTCGTTAAGCCAGCTCTCGTCCAGCCGATACGGATTCGGCCCGGAAACGGCTCGCGCAGAAGCCCAGGCGGCTGCCTCGTGTTCGGTCAAGACGCGGTCTTTTGCCAATATCGCAAGCAAAGCCGGCTCGACCTCGGCCATCCAGTCGATGTCCAAATAATTGGCCAACTGCTCAATCGGCAGCTCCGGATTGTCCGCGAGAAACGCCCCTCTCGCTTGCAGATTCTCCTCGATGACGGCGAGCAGCTTTTCGTGTCCTTCCAGCGTCTCTTTGGTCGCGACCAGTTGCTTGTAAGCGAGGTACAGCTTGTCCAGCTCCGCCATGTAAGCGTCCAGATTGCGCTCGATCAGCCATTGGCTGCCGAGAATATCGACTGGCTCCTGCTCCTGCAGCAACAGCGTGACCCACGTATCCAGTCCCAGCTCGCTGTAAAATTGCAGCTTGTCGACCGCTACCTGCTGGTCGGCCTTGTAGCTTGCTTCCAGCTTCGCGATCTGCGGCATTAGCTCGGCAATCTGCTTTTTCGTCTGGGCTACTTCCTCTTTCAGCCGTTCGGTGGTGCTCTCGTCGTTGACCGTGACGAGAAAATTCGCAAACGCCCCCGTCAAATGAGCGTACGCCCCTGTGGCGCACAAAAGCAGCGCGACTGCCGCTGGTATGAACAGCTTTTTACGCATGATCGATCAGCTTCCTTGTCGACACGTAGCTGGCCGACAGTCCCACGAGAGAGCCTGCGACCGCCATGCCGCCCATCATTTCGTACACCATGCCCTGCGAAAAGTGGAACACCAGCGGAAAACTTTTTTGCAAAGGTAGCAGTATGCCCGAAAACAGCGCGTAAACAGCCAGCGCCGCGGGCAAGCTGCCGACGAAGCCGATCAGCCAGCCCTCAAACAAAAACTGCCCCCTGACGTGCCACGGATTCGCGCCGAGCAGCAGCCGGACGCGAATCTCCTGCTGCCGCTGGTACAAGGCCAGATTCATCGCGATAAACACCATGCCGAACGCCAGCGCCGCCATGCCGAGCAGAAGCCCCAGCCCATAGCGGTTCAGCTCGCTCGACCAGTGCAGGATCGTTTCGGCGAATTGCTGCGGATAGACGACCTTCGTGATGCCGTTCATCGCCTGTAGCTGCTCCGCGACGAGCTTCATCTGCGTCTTGTCTCGCAGCTCCAGCCGGATGGCGTCGGGAATCTGGCTCTCCTGAAACGAGACGAGCAGGTGCTCTCTCCCGGTAAAAAACGCCGCCAATCGGTCCAGCATCTGCTCCTTCGTCTCGATCTCAGCCGACTGGACGAAGCTTTTCTCCCGCAAAATGGTGGCAATCGCCTTCGTGTCCGCGGCAGGGTCTACATACAGCTTCATCGCTACCTGTGACTCCAGATAGCCCAGCAAATCCCCGACGCCGAACCGTCCGAGCAGCAGGATGCCCGCGATGAGCATTGCGACAAAAATCAGGACGGCTGCTGCCGCCGCAGCCCCGATGTTTCGCTGAATGCCTTCGCGCGCATCCCTGAGCATGTACATGCACGACTGTCTGTTCATACGACACGTACCCGCCCCTGCTCCATGATCCACGTCTTTGCCGGAAATTGTTCAATCAGACGCTCCGAATGCGTAACGATCAGCATCGCCATGTTTTCCTCCACGTGCAGCTCCTTTAGTAATTGCAAGACTTCAAAAGCCGTCTCGTTGTCCAGATTGCCTGTCGGCTCGTCTGCCAACAGAAGGCGCGGGCGATTCAGCAAAGCCCGCACGATGGCGACGCGCTGCTGCTCGCCCCCGGAAAGCTGGTCAGGAAAACAATCCTTCACGTCGGACAGCCCGACCCGCTCCAGCAGCCGGTTCGCCTCAGGCTCGATCTCCGCCCATGGCTTGCCGACGACCTCTCCGGCAAGCGCGACATTTTCCATGACAGTCTTTCGCGGGAGCAGCTCAAACGATTGAAAAATGACGCCCATCTTGCGCCGCAGCTCGAATTTCGGAATTTGCCCGATCGGGACGGCATCTATTTCGATGCGTCCCGTAAAATCGGTTTGCTCCCGGTACAACAGCTTGAGCAGCGTGCTTTTTCCCGAACCGGAGCGCCCTTGCAAAAAGGCGAACTCCCCTGCTTCCAAATGCAGGTGAAGGTCTTGTAAAATCACTCTTTTCCCATAGCTCTTGTACACATTTTCTAGCAAAATCATCAGACGTTCCCCTCTGCCAGCCACGGGAGGAAGCCGTCGAGGAACCGCTCTGTCGCTGGCATGAAGTACGAGCCGAAGTGGAAGTCCGGGTCGAGCGTGGTGACGATCCACGTCCCCGCCGTGCTGACTTTGTCGACGTAGAGTACAGCTCCGCCATCCTCGGTCGAGATCAGCACCTCCGCCCCTTCCGGCGGCCAGTAGACGCCGTGCTGGTGCCAGGTCGCATCCTCTAAGGTAATGTAGGAAAACAGGTCGTAGTCCGGCTTTTGCAGCACCAGTCCGCTCTTCGCGTTTTTGTCCAGCCACCACCAGAAATTCGTCGGGCGCAGCTCCCAGTTTTGTCCGGGAATCCATTCGCGCGGCTGCGGCCCGAATGCGACGACGATCCCGCCCCGCTCGGAAAACTCCCTGATTTTGTCGCGCGATTTCATCACCAGGCCCATGTGCAACTGCGAAGGGACGACTAATGCGTCAAATTCATCGAGAGACGTACGCTCCAAATCGGGCAGGTAGATGAGCTTTTCGTAATAGCGGCGGTATTTTGGTTCGTTCAGGCTGCGAAAATGCTGCGAGCTGCCGCCGTACAGGGCTGCGATTTTTCTCATACGTACGCGCCTCCTTCTTGAAGTTGCTGAAGCTGTCGGTATTCATCCCGCACCCACTTCGTGAGCTGGACCGCGATGCGTCCGGTTGATTTTCCCGGGTGGTTGTAGCCGAACAGGTCGTTTCCGGCATGGACGAGAATCGTTCCCTTCGTGCTGGTCCGGTCGATATAGGTAATCGGTTCGCCGCCTGGCAAGGTCAGCAGCACCTCGGCGCCTTCCGGGAGCGAGTGGTGTCCTCTGGCGAAAAAGCCTGCAACGCCTTTGTTGTACGTCATATCGTACGTCTCTACCCCGGCAAAAATCGGGTGTTCCTTGGCAATCCGCACGTCGTAGTCGGCATGGCTGCGAATTTGTTTCGGCACGAACCGAGACCCGCCCGGCAGCCAGGGCAAAAACAGGTTGCCGCTGAAAACGAGCACCTTTTTCTCGTCGAGAAAGCGGCGAATCTTGTCTTTTTGCCTGTACAAAAGCTCCTGGTCGATCAATCCGGTAATCACGAGGCATTTGTACGGCGACAAGTCGTGCTCCGGCAAATCGTACACATCAATGAAGGTAAAAAAATCCTGATAATTCGGGTCTTTCAGACGCGGCTCGCCAAAGCAGCAGCCCGAATCGAGCATCAAAAAATCGGTTGGTTGATTCATGTATGCCTCCTCGATCGTCGTTGTATCCGGTACAGCCGTTTCGGTTAAAACTGGTCAAGCTCCCGCACTGCCCCGATCAGCCGCAGCGTAAAAGGATGCTGCGGATTCTCCGCCACTTCCTCCGGCGTGCCTGTCTCCACGATCTGGCCCTGGTCGAGCACAAGCAGCCGATCGCAAAAGCCCCGCGTCAGCGCCAGGTCGTGGGTGATGAACAAATAGGCGATCCCGTGACGCAGGCTCAGCTCGCGCATGAGCCGCAGCAAATCAAGCCGCAGGGACGTGTCCAGCATCGAGGTCGGCTCGTCCGCCACGATCAACTGCGGGCGGGTGACAAAAGCGCGCGCCAGGCCGACACGCTGCCGTTCCCCGCCAGACAGCTCATGGGCATAGCGGTGCATGTAGCGCTCAGGCGGCAGCGCGACTTCCTGCAACGCTTCCCGAACAAGCTCCGTCCGTCTTGCCGGGTCATTTTTGTACAGCCGGGCGATGACCAACGGTTCCGCGATCAACTGTGCAATCGTCATGCGCGCGGACAGCGACTCGTACGGGTCCTGAAAAATCATCTGGATAGACCTCGTGGCCTCCCTGCGCGCCTTGGGCTTCATCGACAGCAGGTCTTGCCCCTGGTAGATGAGCTGGCCCTTGTCGGCCTGCTCGATCCCCGCGACGATTCGCCCGATGGTGCTTTTTCCGGCGCCGCTCGAACCGACCAGCCCGACCGTTTCGTTTGCCTGTATGGAAAAGCTGGCCCCATTAATGACAGGCGCTGCCTGTTTGCCGGAGCTTTTGCCCTCGTAGGTCTTGTACAGTCCGGACACCTGCAGCAGTTCCTTTTGCCGCAGCATATCCCGCTCTTGTTTTTGCGCTTCCATCCTTCATGCCTCCGTGAGATTATCGTTGCTCCTGCAAGGAACGCTCCGGCGCAGGCGTCAGCCTGGGGATCGAATCAATCAGCCGCCGTGTGTACGGATGGGTGGACGTCTTCGCCAAGGCGAGCGTGTCGCCCTGATCGACAATTTTGCCCTGATTCATGATGATCGTGCGGTCAGCCAGGCTCAAAACGACAGGAAGATCGTGCGAAATGAACACCATGGACAGCCCGAGCGTGCGCTGCAAGTCCTTCAGCAGCTTGATGATCTCCACCTGAACCATGACGTCGAGCCCCGTCGTCGGCTCGTCGGCAATGACCAGATCGGGCTTGTTCATCAGCGCCATCGCGATGACGACCCGCTGGCGCATGCCGCCGCTCAGCTCATGCGGAAAAGCGGTGGCCCACTTCGGAGCGAGTCCGACTTGCGCAAGCACCTCGTCGATTCGTTTCTGCAACTCGTCCTTGGGCATTTGCTGATGCGATCTGACCGCTTCCGCCAACTGCTCGCGCACGCTCATCACAGGGTTGAGCGCGTTCATAGCCGCCTGGGGAATCAAGGCAATCCGGTTTCCCCGCAACTCCCTCATCTCCTCCGGGGAGAGCCGGGTCAGATCGCGGCCCGCAAAATAAATCGCGCCGTGCGAAACGAGCGCTGGCGGCTTCAACAACTGCATGACTGCCGAAGCTACCGTACTCTTGCCGCTGCCCGACTCTCCGACCAGGCCGAGCACCTCGCCCTTGGACACCGTGAAGCTGACCTGATCCACCGCATTGACCACTCCGCTCTCTTTTGGATAGCGAACAGTCAGATTTTGGACTTCCAGCAGCGCCTCTGCTGTCGCAATCTTCGCAGCGGACGCGGACGGTCCGTTTTGCGGCGTCGTCTGGCCTCCCTTGGCAGCAGTCGCCTGATAAGCGCGCAGCCGCGGATTTACCCGCTCCTCCAAGTAGTAGCCGATCAACGAAAAGGCGAGCACCGTCACGACAATGCACAGCCCCGGCGGAATTACCCACCACATCCACGCCTCCGTCAAAAAGGCGCTGCGCGAGTTGGCGTAAAACAAAATGCTGCCCCAGCTTTTGGACAACGGATCGCCCATGCCCAAAAAGCTCAGCGAGGATTCCATCATGATCGAGACGTTGACAGCCTGCACGAACTGCGGAATCACCAAAGGCAGGATGCTGGGAAAAACGTGCCGACGCAAAATGTAGAGATGCCCTGCGCCCATCGACCGCGCAGCCTGGACCGGGCCTCGCGTGCGCAGCGACAACGTCTGCGCCCGGATTTTCCGCGCCTTTCCCGCCCACATGACCAAGGTAATCACTAGCACCTGCGTAAACAGGCTCGGGCCGATGTACACGCCAATCACGATCATCAGGGGCAAAAACGGCAGCGTCAGGCAAATATCCACGATTCTCATAAAAACAGCGTCCAGCCAACCTCCCGAATAGCCGGAGACCAGGCCGACCACCGTGCCGATCAGCGTAGCCAGCAAGGCGGCGACAATCCCAACCGTAAGCGAGGTCCTCGCGCCCACTACCAGCTCGGCCAGGATGTCCTGCCCCATGTCATTTGTGCCAAGCCAATGCTCTCAGCCAGGCGGCTGGAACGGGGCGCCAGACTGCTCGCTGGCGTCGTACGGAACTGCGTAAGGTCCCACGAGCGCGAGCAGCAGGACGATTGCCAGCAAGACAACGCCAAGCCAGCCAATCATTTTGGAACCAATCCGACTCATGGGGACTCCTCCACCTGCTTTCTTTGGCGGGCGCGCGGGTCAAACAGCGGATAAGTCACATCCGCCAGCAGGTTGGCCGCAATCACACCCAGCGTAATGATTAAAAATACCCCCTGCATCATCGGGTAATCCCGTGCGATCACGCTCTCATAGAGCAAGCGGCCGACGCCTGGATAGGAAAAGACCGTCTCCACGACAACAGCGCCGCTCACCAAAATACCGAGGCTCATCGTAATGTGCGTATAGACGGGCAAGAGGGCGTTTCGCAGGGCATGATTGAAAATCAGGCTGCGCTTGCTCGCCCCTTTTGCCTCCGCCATCAGCACATAATCCTGGCCCAGCGTGTCGAGCATCGACGACCGGGTCAGCAAAAAATTGCCTCCGACGGTAGCAACCGTAATCGTCATCACAGGCAGGGTCATATGCTTGAGCACGGCCAGCGCGTAGTCGGCACCGCCTCCGGAAAAGGCGATCGGCACCGCGCCAAAGGACGGGAACCAGCCCATGCTGACGGAAAACACCGCAATCAGCAGCATGCCGATCCAGAAGCCGGGAATGGATTCAATCGTGAGCATCCCCGTCAAAAAAAGCAGGTCGCGCCGCTTCCCCCGGCTCCACGCGGCATAGGCACCGATAGCAATGCCTATGACCGCGCTCAGAACGAGGGAGGGAGCTACCAGCAGGAAAGTCCACGGCAGCCTGTCTGCCAATACTTCCGTCACTGGCTTTCCGTATTTGATGGAGCTGCCGAGATCAAACCGGAACAC
Organism: Brevibacillus sp. FW306-2-1A-C05A; assembly: GCF_058781555.1. Lineage (NCBI taxonomy): Bacteria > Bacillati > Bacillota > Bacilli > Caryophanales > Paenibacillaceae > Brevibacillus > Brevibacillus sp. FW306-2-1A-C05A. Next base: position 65,566 of record NZ_JBYSWV010000002.1, on the reverse strand, counting down.
TCCTGTCATAAAATCCGCGTATTGCTGCCAGAGCGAGCGATCCAGCCCAAGCTCCCGCTCCACTTGCTGGCGCTGCTCTGGCGTCAGCTCGTTGATTGTCGTTTCGCCAAAGAAAAATTCCAGCGGATCGCCGGGTGCGAGCCGCGGCAGGGCGAAGTTGATCGTCAACGCCACGGCGAGCACCAGCACATATTGAATCAGTTTCTTGCCGAATGCCGCGGAGAACCCGCTCCCACTCATCGCAGCTCCCCCCGTCTTACTCTTTGGCTACAGCCTTTTTCGCGCCGTCTGGCAGCATGGAAAACTTGTTGATGACGCCAAACCCGGGCGACTCTACCCATTTGTCAAACTTTTGCGCGTTGTAGGCGAACTTCTCTTCCGGGTAGTACAGCACGATGCTGGTCGGTTGCTTGTTGAACAGCTCCTGCATTTTGAACGCGATTTCCTTGCGCTTGTCTACGCTTGTTTCCGCCATCCACTGCTTGGTCAGCTCGTCCATCGCCGGATACGGAATCGTTTTGTTCCACAGGTAAGAAGAACGGTGAGACATGACAAACTGATCCGGGTCTGCTACCCCGTGCGCCCCGATGGTTCCGATCACGAGGTCAAAGTCGCGGGTTTGCGATACAGTCGCCATCGTGCCGGAGTCGAGCACTTCGACGGTAATTTTGATCCCGACTTTGGCGTACTGCTCCTTGAGCATCTCGGCCGCGCGAATCCACGCCGGCTCTGTGGAAGGCACTTTCAGCGAAAAGGCGAGCGGCTTGCCGTCTGCCATCTCGCGGACGCCGTCGTTGTTTTTGTCTGTCAGCTTCAATTCGTCCATGACGGCTTTTGCTTTTTCTGCGTCATACGGCGTGCTCAAGTTCGGGTTGGTCCACGGCGAATCCGGGTGAGGATAGCCTTTTAAGCCCGGACGCCCTTTTCCAAGCAAGACCGTATCCGTAATCGCCTGGCGGTCCACCGCGAGCGACATGGCATTGCGGAACGCTTCCTGATTGAATGGCGCCTTTTCGTAGTTGAGCTTCAGCTCGACCAGCGACAGCGGCGCGGTTTGTACTACTTTCATGTTGGCCTGGTTTTGGAAGGATGCTTCCAGCTCGGCCGGAACAGGTCTGGCGGAAATGTCGATCTCTCCTGCACGCAGCGCATTGAAGATCGCGGTCGGGTCTTTGATGACAGGCATCACGAGCGTGTCGACGAGCGGGCTGCCCATGAAGTAGTCTTTGTTCGCTTCAAACTTGTAGTATTGATCGGCTTTGTATTCGACCAGCTTGTACGGCCCGGTGCCGATCGGCAAATCTGTATATTTGCGCGGGTTTTGCACCTTTTCCCAAATATGCTTGGGCAAGATCGGCAGGTCGGCAAAAGTGATCCGCTCCAGCGTCGGGCACGCGTAAGCGCAAGTGAAGCGGACCGTCGAAGGGTCGTCCAGCTCGATTTTGGAGATGTGCGGCACTTCGCTCACGTGGTGCGTATGGCGGTTGGCTGGACCGTCGCGATAGTATTCGTACGTGAATTTGACGTCCTCCGCAGTGAATGGCGTCCCATCATGCCACTTGATGCCGGAGCGGATTTTGACCACCCAGGTCACATCGTCCAGTTGCTGGGCCGATTCCGCCAGCCACGGCTGCGGCTTTTCCACGTAAGGCGACGGCGAGAACAATTTGTCAAACACAAGCTCTGTCAAATAGTCGATGTTTCCGGTGTAGATGTTCAGCGGGCCGGCGTCGCTCGGCAAGCCGATTTTCAACTCCGGCACGGTCTGCGGTGCGGCGCTCGCGGCTTCGCCGGATTTGGCCGCGTCGTTCTGGGGCTGGCTCGGTGCGGCGCCCTGATTGGACTGGCAGCCAAGCACGAAGGTCGACAGCACTAGCAAATAACTGAGAAAAAGTCCGAAAGACTTGCGCTTCAACAAGGAAATAACCTCCTACATTCCTGATTTGTGATCCGTTCCATCAAGCGATTCGTTTGATCGCCAACAGCTCGTCCTGCGGCAGAGCCAGTGCCCGCCTGGATAAAGCCAGCTTCAGTTTGTCGAAAGCTTCGACGTCCTGCTCGGTCATGGCTTGCTCCCGGCCTTTTTTCAAGTAGTCGTAAAATTCCGCTGGCAAAAAGCTGGCGGAGAGCGACACTTCTACAGCCCGTCCGTCTGCGGCAGTGATGACAAACGCGTACGACTGCGGGCGATGCGGATCGTATTGCGCGACGGGATAGTCCACATCTACACGGTAGGCTCCCCGCGTCACCGCCCGGGTCACATATTCAAACACGTCCCGAAACCCTGGCCCGGCATGGCCGGAGAGAATGGACAGCTCTTTGCGGTCTGGCGCCTCCTCGCCAAACAGCTCGGCAAAAGCAGCCTGCAACGTGCGGAATCCAACCGCGACGGCCATCAAGGCGAGACTTCCGTGGTATTTCGTCACATCCTGAAAGCTGAGTTCCAATACTTCGTTGCGATCCCGTACGTAGATCACAGACATGAAAAAACCCCTCCATTGTTGACTGTATGTGTTTGTATCCGAAAACTAGGTCCATCTTAATTTAATTGATAATGAATATCAATCCCACTTGTAGGGGGCGTTTTTTGAAATTCCGCGCGCTTCAACCGCCCTCATTCCCGCATAATATTTTTGAATCCATCTATTCATTTTCTTGATAGCACAAATCTTTCCAACGCTTGTCCCGCAAGCGTCGCGCATTAGCAAACCCGGCTGCGCCAAGCTACTGGCAAAGCCTTGGTGCCCACAGAGCACAAGCCTTGCTTTTTCGCTTCGTTCGCAGTCTCGCCATGTTGCGCTTATGAAAAACAGCCTGTCCCCCACACCGATACGTGCGGGAAACAGGCCGTCTTTTTTATGGCAATGCCAATGTCCACTAAACCTAAACCGTCCGCAAATACAGCTCGACGTTTTGGCAAAAGGCGCGATCCGCCTGGCTCAACTCGGCATTTTTGCGGAACACAAAGCCGTTTTGCCGTCTGATTTGCAAGGACGAGACGGGCACATTGACCAGCTCGCCTCTTTTCAGCTCTTCCTTTACCGCCCCGGATGGAAGGAAGGCGATGCCGTGGCGCGACTTGACCGCCTGCTTGATCGTCTCGAAGTTGCTCATTTGCAAAAAGCGCGTTTTCACCTGGCGGCTGCTCAAATGGTTGATGACGTATTGCTGCAAATACTCGCTTTTCGGAAGCAGCACGGTTTCGTTGTGCAAGTCGCGCGCGTACAGCAGCCTTCTTTTGGCCAAAGGGTGGTCGACAGGCAAGATGAGCAGAAGCTCCTCCTCGAACAAAACAGAAGTCTCAAAGTTTTTGCGTATATAATCATCCTCGGGATAGATCGGCATTAACGCGTAGTGCGTCCGGCCCTCCTGAAAGCAGCGGATGAGGTCGCTGTAGCAGTACGTATTGATCTCCAACGGCTTGTGCGGCAAAATCGTATGAAACTCATTGAGAATGTCGGAGAAAAAGTACCCGGCAATGTAGTTGCTGACGTAGACAGACAGTACCCGCTCCTGCTCGCTGATGCGCTTCAGCTCCACAGCCACCTCCTCGACCAGATGCGAAATCTGCTTGGCATAGCGGAGCAAAATCTCGCCCTGCCGCGTCAGTTGCACCTGCTTCCCCGACCGTTGCACGAGCGGCGACTCAAACAACTCTTCCAGTTGTTGAATATGGTGGCTGATGGTTGGCTGTGAGCAAAAAAGCCGCTTCGCAGACTCGGTAAAAGAGCCGCATTCCGCGAGCACGATGAAGGTTTCCATTTTTTCCAGCGTATTCATAAGCAGCACCCCGTAAAAGACGCACATAAAAAGTAAAGTGGTTATTTATTGAAAATGATTATTGTTATCAATTATCAACAATTTTACCTGATCCGCCAGCAAGTGTCTATGCGCAAATGTGCATATGTGTACCGGAAAACTGCGGCTTTCCCCCATCCTACTCGGTTATGTCATTCCACATCTCCGCCCTGCTCAAAGAAACGGCATCCGCGCCATTCGCCAGCGCTTCCGCGACCTGCTGCCTGTTCCAGATCAGCCCGCCCAAAATGATCGGCTGCGGCAAATGCTTCTTGATGTACGCAATAATCGACGGGGCGATGCCCGGCATGATTTCGATGGCGTCCGGCTGGTTTTCCAGCACGTTTTTGATCGTCGTCGTAAGCGAGGTCGTATCAATTAAAAACACGCGCTGGATCGTCAGCATCCCTTCTTTTTTTGCCGCGCGAATCATCGGGCCTTTCGTCGTGACAATCCCGGTCGGTTTGATATACGCAGACAGGAAGCGGAACGACTCTTTGTCATTGGACAGGCCGTTCATCAGGTCTGTGTGCAAAAAAATCGGCTTGCTCGCCTGGCTGATCGCGTCCGCTTCGGCCATCAGCCGAGTCAGCTTCCCGTACATGAGCAAAATCGCGCAGGCCGCCGAATCCATCGCCTCTGCCAGCCGATCCTGCTCCGTCGCAGCGATAATCCGATTCGTTTTCAAAATCGTCTCCATATCCATAATAGGAGCCTCCTGTTCGTTTAAAGCTGCGCAATGATTCGCTCCACGCTGCGCCGTGCGCAGGCGAGCTGCTTTGTTTCGATCACCCGGCTTCCCGCAAAGCTTCCGGCTTGCAAAGCCGACCACACCTGCGCATACGGAATCGTCCCCTCCCCTACCGCCAGATGCTCGTCTGTCTCGCCGCCGTTGTCGCTGATGTGCAAGACAGAGACGTAAGGAAATACCGTTTCCAGCGCTTCAAGTGCGTACCCTGGGCGGATCAGGTGGGCGTGTCCGACGTCATAGGCAATTCCCAGATGCGCAGAATCAACGGCCTTGCACACCGCGAGCAAATCATCGACATTCCAGCCCAGCACGCGAGGATAAGGCGGCACGTTTTCCAGCACCAGCGTCGTTCTGCCGTCGCTGACTTCCGCCGTCAGCAGCCGAGCAGCCTCGCTGACATGCTCGACCCCGCGCGCACGGCTGTCCGCATCGTGAGCGTCGGCTACTTCCCCTGCGTGCATGACTACGTGCGTGCTGTCCAAAAAGCGGGCAATCGCCAGACACCGCTTCATCGTCTCCAACGTCTTTTCCCGGCTTGGGCCTGTGCCGGCGGCGAGGTTGCAGCCGCTGATCGGCGCGTGAATCGACCAGGTGATGCCCCGCTCTTCTCCCTGCTTTTTCAGCTCGGCAAGCTGCTCCCGGGACCAGGCCAACAGCTCGGCATGGCCTGCTTCGCACATGATCTCGATCGAAGTCCAGCCCGCGTCCATCAGCCTGGCGACGGCTTCGCGCAGCGGCAGGTCAAACAAGGCGTAGCTGGATACGGCAAAAGCACTTTGCTCCTTCATGGATCGTTCCCCTTTCCTTTATTTCACCCCGGAATGGATGAAGCTGTTGATGAACTGGCGTTGGAACAGCAAAAAGGCGAGCAGCAACGGAAAAATGACCATCATCGTAGCCGCGCTGACCTCTGCCCACTGTGCCCCGGTCTCAAACGACTGGGCAAAAATCGCCAGCCCTACCGTCAACGGGCGGTTTTCTACCGAGTTGGTGACAATCAGCGGCCACATGAAGTTGTTCCAATGATAGCTGACCGAAACGAGGCCGAACGCAATGTAGGTCGGCCGCGCCAGCGGAACGTACACCCGCCACAAAATTTGCAGCCAGGAGCAGCCTTCCATGCGCGCCGCTTCCTCCAGTTCGTGCGGGATCGTCTTGAACGTTTGCCGCAACAGGAACACGCCAAAGGCGGAAGCGAAGTACGGCAGCATGATGCCGATTTTCGTATCGAGCAACGCCAAGTCGCGCAGCACGTTGTAGTTCGGGAAAATAAGGATGTCAGCCGGAACCATGAGCTGCACGAGAAACAGCACGAACAGCACATCCCGCCCCCAGAAGCGCAGCTTGGCAAAGGCATACGCCGCCAGCGTAGCCGTAATCATTTGCGCGATCAACACGCCTGCGACGATCAAAAACGTATTGAAGTAATACTGGGCAAAAGGAGCCGCGTCCCACACCTTCGCGAAGTTTGCCAGCGTAAAGTCGGCGCTGAGTGTCCAAGAAGTCGCCAGCTCTCTCGGCCGAAGCGACGTCCAGAGCACCCAGAGCAAAGGGAACAGCCAGAGTACAGCCAGGACGTACATGCCGACGGTTGTAATTTTGCGGGCCATCTGCTCTCCCCCTCAGTTGTAGTGAATTTTTTTATCCAGACCAAAAAATTGCACAGCAGCCACCGCGAGCAGCAGCACGACCATCACGATGGTCAAAGCGGACGCCATCCCTTGATCCCAGAAGGAGAACGCCGTTTCGTAAATGTAGTACAGCAGCAGGTTGCTGGCATTGTCCGGGCCGCCCTTTGTCATGATGACCAGGTGATCGACCAGCTTGAACGAGTTCGTAAACGCGATAATGCTGACAAACATCGTCGTCGGCATGAGCAGCGGAAACGTCACGCGGCGAAACACCGTCCACGCCGATGCTCCTTCCAGCGCGGCAGACTCGTACAGCTCCTGAGAGATGTTTTGCAGCCCCGCCAAGTAAAAGATCATGAAGTAGCCCGCTTCCTTCCAGATCACCATGAAAATCATCGCCCACATCACGTTCGCCTGATCGCCGAGCCAGTTGATATCGCCTTTTCCGAACCACTCCATCACGTGGCTGAGCGCCCCGTACTCCGGCGTGTAAATAAACAGCCAGATGTTGGCGACGGCAATCATCGGAACCACCGTCGGGTAAAAGTAGGCGGTGCGGACGAAGCTTTTGCCCCGCAGCGCTTTGTTGGCAAACAGCGCCATGCCGAGCGCCAGAGCCACGCTCGTCGGAACCGTTCCCAACGCAAACCAGAGATTGTTGGTCAGCACCTTCCAAAACACATCATCTTCCAGCATCTGCTTGTAGTTGTCTACCCCGTTAAAAAACGGCTCTGGGGAACCCAGATCCGCTTGATGAAAGCTGAGAATGACCGTTTGCCACACAGGGTAGAAGGTAAACAGCAGCAGGAAGATGAGGGAGGGAAGGAGCAGCAGCCAGGCGTACATATTCACTTTCCATTTTGCTCGTAGTTCCCCCATCGTCGCTCCTCCATATGCCTCGCTCGATTTCGCTTATTTGTTGAATGGCGCAAGCACTTTGTCTGCCTCTTCCTGCGCCTTTTTCAGCGCTTCCGCAGCACTCGCCTTTCCGGTAATGACCGCTTGCAAGTTGTCGTTCAGCGCTTTTGTCACCTTGCCGTTATTGTGCGTGGAAAACTCGGCATGGCCGTACTCCAACTGGTCGCGCGCGACTGCCGCTGCCGGGAAGTCCTTGACGTACTGCTTCATGATCTCTTCCTCATAGGCAGATTTGCGCGTCGCGACATAGCCCGTGTCGATGCTCCACTGTGCCGCGCGCTTCGGCTCGGTCATGAAGCGGATGAACTTCCAGGCCGCTTCCTGCTTCTTCGCATCCGTTCCTTTGAACATGTAGAAGTTGCCGCCGCCCGTCGGACTGCCGAAGTTCTTTTTCGCTGGCAAAAACGCTACGCCGAAGTCAAACTTGGCGTTGTTTTTCACGTTGGTCAAGTTTCCGGTCGTATGGAACATCATCGCTGTCTTGCCTTCGAGGAAGTCAGAAGGAACGGTCGCCCACTCGATCACGCCCTCCGGCATCGCCTTATGCTTTTTCGCCAGGTCGACCCAGTATTGCAGCGCTTCTACATTTTCCGGCGTGTCGAAAAACACTTTTTTGCCGTCCTCGGTCATCAGGTTTTTGCCGTTTTGCAAGGCCAGCGCCTGATACATCCAGTAGGTGAAGCCGGAGGAAGGGATTTCCAGACCCCAGCGTCCGTCCTTGGTCAGCTTGCTCGCGTACTCGGCCAGCTCCTCCCACGTCGCAGGCGGCTTTTCCGGATCGAGGCCCACTTCCTTGAACGCTTCCTTGTTGTAATACAAAACGATCGTGCTGCGCTGGAACGGAATGCTGTACGTCTTGCCGTCGACCTGCGAGTTGGCCAGGAAGCCGGGGAAGAAATCGTTCACGTACTCGCTGCCGCCGTCTTTGGCAATAAATTCGTCCAGCGGCAGGATGGCGTCCATGTCCATCATCGTGTGCAGCTCGGTCGAGAGCATGACAGCTACGTCAGGTGGCGTTTTTCCTTGCACGGCCGCCTGGATTTTCGTCGTCGTGTCCTGGTAGCTGCCTGTGTAGACCGGCTTGACGGTAATGCCCGGGTTCGCCTTGTTGAACTCTTCTGCCATCCCGTCGACGATTTTGGTCAGGGGACCGCCGACTGCCACCGGATAAAAGAAGGACAGCTCGGTATTTTCCGCGGGCTTTGTCTCCGGCGTCCCCGTCTGCGCAGCTTGTCCCGTCTGCCCCGACGAATTGCCGCTTGTGGTGGAAGTCCCGCTGGAGCACCCTGTAATAAGCGCCAGACTCATGGCGACTGAAAACAGACTTTTCACTACTGTACGCATCGCAGTATCTCTCCCTTTTCTGTTCCGGCCGTGATGGCCAAATTTTTTCCCGATTGCGAATCAAACAGGCTGACTTGCTCTGCGGCAAAGCCGACGCGCAGCACATCTCCCCGGCGGCACGGCCATTGCCCGTTCCATTTTGCCTTCCACAGCTTGTCGCCCAGCCTGAATTCCACAATCGTCTCGGAACCGAGAATCTCCACGCCCTGCACGCTGACAAGCAACGAACGGCTCTCATCGAGCGGGCTGCCTGCCTCCAGCGGCTGCAACGCCTCGGGGCGCACGCCGAGCACAACGGGCGTCCCGCCCTTGATGCCTGCCTGTAGACCGAGCGGCAAAAACCGTCTGCTCGGGTCATTCGTCAGCTCGACGCCGGACTGCGCGCCATTGCTTCGCCAAACGCCCTCTGTCGTATTCATCGGCGGCGCCCCGGTAAATTCGGCCACAAACAGGTTCGCCGGACGGTTGTACACGTCGAGCGGCCTGCCTACCTGCTGCACCTCGCCGTCGCGCAGCACCATCATCCGGTCGCCCATTGTCATCGCCTCGACCTGATCGTGCGTGACGTAAATCATCGTGATTCCCAGCTCCTGTTGCAGTTGCCGAATCTCCGTCCGCATATGCCCGCGCAGCTTGGCATCGAGATTGGACAGCGGCTCGTCCATCAGACAGATCGGATGCTGGCTGACAATCGCCCGGCCGAGCGCCACCCGCTGCCGCTGACCGCCCGACAGCTCTTTTGGCTTTCTGTGCAAAAGCTGGGCGATCCCGAGCATCTCGGCCACCCGCTCCAGCCGCTTGGCCTGCTCCTGCTTGTCCACTTTGCGAACCTGCAAGCCGAACAAAATGTTATCTTTGACCGTCAAATGCGGATACAAGGCGTAATTTTGAAAGACCATGGATATATTTCGCCCGCTCGGCGCGACTTCGTTGACTCGCTTGCCGCCAATCAACAGCTCTCCTTCGCTGATGTCTTCCAGTCCGGCAATCATGCGCAGCGTCGTCGATTTGCCGCAGCCCGAAGGACCGACCAGCACAAAAAACTCTCCCGGCGCAATGAGCGCGCTGACTTCATTGACGACCTTTTGCCGCTCGTACATTTTGGAAATGCGTCGCAATTCCACTTCTGCCACGACAATCCCCCCTGAACCTCTGGCGTTGGTGCTTCATCATCCGATCATATCAACCGCTTGATAAGCAAATATTTGGAAAATGTAAAGCTTTCATCTACATTGCTGCTCTTGTCTGCCGTGCGCGCTGCCATCCAGCGTAGGCAGGACAAAATCCGGCCGGATGCCCGCACGCTCCAGCTCATGGCACGTCGTCACCCCTGTCAGCACGAGCGCGGTTTTCATTCCGCTGTTTTTGCCGAGCAAAATATCCGTCTCCAGCCGATCGCCTACCATCAGGCACTGTTCCGGCCGGACGTTCAACTGCTGAAAAACTTGCTCCGCATAGAAGCGGGACGGCTTTCCCGTCATGGCCCAGACAGTCGCGCCGCCTGCGGTTTCAATCGCCTGCGCCAGCGCTCCCGTATCCGGAATCGCACCGCCTGGTACGGGGCATACCGGGTCAGGGTTGGCTACAATCAGCTTGGCTCCGTTTCGCAGCGCATCGGCCGCCAGCAGCAATTTTTCGTAGGTGAACGTTCTGTCCATGCCGACCAGCACATGCGTAGCTTGCGACGGCGCTTGCACCTGCCTGATCTGAAAACTCGCCAGCTCTGCGGCAAGCGCGCGCTCCCCGACAACCAGCACACGCGCGCTGTCTGCCTGCTGCTGAAAATACAGGCCCGCCGCATAAGCTGCCGTCATGATTTCCTCGCGCTCCACGCAGAGGCCAAGCTTTTCCAGCCGCGCCTGGCAGTCCGCTCTCGTCTGCACCGTGGTGTTCGTCAAAAACATGATCTTCTTCTCGTTCGCACGCAAGGCGGCAAACGTTTTTCCCACGCCGGGCAGCAGCCGATCCCCAATGAAGATCGTCCCGTCCAGATCAAAAAAATACGCGTCATACAAAGCGGTATCTAACAAAGCCTCCTGCTCGCTCCTTTCTTTTTGGGGAAACACAAAAAGCCCTCACGCAAGACAACAGCATGCAAACAACAAACCGATACCATCGGTCCGCATTGCCAAAGCTGTCGCTGCATGAGGGCTTTCTCCACGTCTCGGCCCACTTACAGACGTTATTCACTTGGTGACTTTAAGACAAGCATAGCAGGGAAGTGTTAAGAGAGTGTTGAGCTTTGCTCTCGTTTGTGTAAATCGCGCCCGACTTTTGCCCCGTAGCCTTCCAGCATCACCTGAAAAATCAGGCGATTCCACTCTGTCTCGGCCACTCCCGGATGCTTGGGGATTTGGATGGCCTGAAACAACAGACTGGCGATCAGCTCGCTCGGAATATCGCCCCGAATCGCTCCGTCCTGCTTGCAGGTGTCAATCAGCTCGATCAGCCGCCGATTCAGCAAATGATGCTGCTGGCGCAGTGTCGTCATCGCCTCGTTCACGCCGGGAGACGACTCGCCGTTCACAAACGGAGCAAACAGCAAAATCTGGTGAATGTCCGCGTACTTCATAAACGAGTCAAACATCTTCCGCAATCTCGCCAAAGGAGCCGGCTCGCTGTCTGGTCGCTCGTATTCGCTCATGACTTTTTCCATCAAATGGACCATCAAAGAGGCGATCAGCTCGTCCTTGTTGGAAAAATACTCGTAGATGGTGCTGCGGCTCACATTCAATTGATCGGCTACCAGCTTGAAATGAAAGCCAGCGTAGCCTTTTTCCACGAGTATCTTGCCCGACACTTCGTACAGCTCGTCGATGTGCAGTTTTTGTCTCGCCATGCGCAACACCTTCTTTGCCTGCTTTTTTCGCTGAACGGCTTCCCGCTTTCGTCGCTTCTTGCCGCTTAATTATGAACAGTTTACACAAGCTGCTACCCAAGCTCAACCCTTGCGGCAGCACAAAAATCAGGCAGGAAAAAATCCCCTGGTCGCCCCCTGCCCCGGTACGTCCTGTGCGCATCCCAACGCCCAATACGAACGCTTCTGCCAGCTTTTCCGCTTTACGCGTCGATCGTTTCATTTTTCAGACTATTAACCTCCCGACATGTATAATAAGCTGATAAGTAAAAAATTGGTTTGAGAAGGTGATCGCGTGAAAGTCTCTCTGTTCATTACCTGTTTGAGTGACGCCCTGTATCCGCAGGTGGGAGAAGCGATGGTTCGCCTGCTTGCCGGATACGGCGTGCAAGTGCAGTTTCCCGATGTACAGACGTGCTGCGGTCAGCCGGCCTTTAACAGCGGATACTGGGACGAGGCCAGAGCTGCGGCCAAAACATTGCTTGCGGCTTTTGACGACAGCGACTTTGTCATTTCTCCGTCCGGCTCCTGTACGGGCATGATTCATCATTACTACCCGAAGCTGTTCGAGCACGACCCTGTGTTGCGGCAAAAAGCGGAGCAATTGCGCGACAAAACGTACGAGTTTACCCAGTTTGTCGTGAACGTGTTGGGCATCACGGACTTGGGGGCTGTTTTTCCGCACAAGGTTACCTACCATCCCTCCTGTCACGGGAGCCGCCTGCTCGGCGTCAGCGAGGAGCCGCTGCAACTGATACAGCAAGTTCGGGGACTCGATTTGGTTCCGCTTCCGTTTGCCGAAGATTGCTGCGGCTTCGGCGGTACTTTTGCCGTGAAAATGAGCGAAATATCAGGGGCGATGGTGACGGAAAAGGCCGATCACGTCCTGGAGACAGAAGCAGAGGTGCTCGTTGGCCTTGATCTGGGCTGTCTGCTCAACATCTCGGGCAACCTGCGCTTTCGCGGAGAGCCTGTGCGCGTGATGCATCTGGCTGAATTACTGTACGAGGGAGTGAAAAACGGTGAAAAGCGCTAAGGAAGCATCCGTTGCAGACAGGGCCAGGGCGGCTTTGCAGGACGAATTTTTGCGCAACGCGGTCAAATACACCACCGAGCGGCTGCGGGACGGTAAGCAGCTAGCAGCGTCAGAGCAAGGTAACTGGGAGGAGTGGCGCGAGCGCGGACGGCAAATTCGCTTGCATACGATCGCCCACCTCGACTATTACCTCAATCAGTTCATCGACAACGCCCGCGCGAACGGCGCCCAGATTCATTTTGCCTACACGGCGGAAGAAGCGGCGGCGATCACGCTCGCCATCGCCGAGAAACGCGGAGCGCGCACCGTCGTCAAGTCAAAGTCGATGGTGTCCGAAGAAGTACACATCAACGAAGCGCTGAAAGCACAAGGCATCGAGGCGATCGAAACCGATCTCGGCGAATACATCATTCAATTAGCGAAAGAAGGACCGTCGCACATCATCATCCCCGCCATCCACAAAAACAGGACGCAAATCGCGGAGCTTTTGTCGAAAGAAGCAGGCGAGTCGCTGCCCCCCGATACGGCCGTGCTCGCCGGGTTTGTGCGCCGGAAGCTGCGCGAAAAGTTCCTCGAAGCAGACATCGGCATGACGGGCGTCAACTTCGCCATCGCCGAGTCAGGCTCCATCGTCCTGTTTGAAAACGAGGGCAATGCGCGGATGGTCAGCACTGTGCCGAAAACGCAAATCTCGCTCATGGGCATGGAGCGCATCATTCCGACCTGGGCTGACTTGGAGGTCATGGCTACGCTCCTGCCGCGCTCCGCCACCGGGCAAAAGCTGACCGTCTACATGTCCGGCATCAGTGGACCGCGCCGCGCCCTAGACAGCGACGGGCCGGAGGAAATGCACATCATCATCGTCGACAACGGCCGCTCGCTGCAGCTCGGCGACCCGGATTTTCAGGAGCTGTTGAACTGCATCCGCTGCGGAGCCTGCCTCAACGCCTGTCCCGTGTATCGGCACATTGGCGGACACGCTTACGGCGGGCCGTACAGCGGGCCAATCGGGGCTGTACTCAAGCCTGCCTTGCAAAAAAACGTGGCGGAGTGGGACGACATCGCCTACGCCTCCAGCCTGTGCGGCGCCTGCTACGAAGCGTGCCCGGTCAAAATTCCGCTGCACGACATGCTCGTCTACTTGCGCAAGCGCAAGGCAGAAGCAGGCAATACCGCCCCCGAAGAAGCATGGGCCATGAAAGGCTTTGGCTACATCATGTCCGACCACAGACGGCTCAGGCGAGTCCTTACGCTGGGCAGGCTCGGGCAAAAGCTGGGGCTGCACGACTGTGCCATCAAAGCGAAGCGCGGACCCTTGCAAGGCTGGAGCAAGTATCGGCACACGCCTGCGATCCCTGCGCAGTCTTTTCGCGAAAAGTGGCCTGCCCTGGCGCACGTGCTCGGCGACGAACGCAAGGAACTAAGCCCGCAACTACAAGCCCGGCTGGAAGAGGAGCTGCGCAAACGCGAAAGGAGAGTCGACGACCATGAGTGACGCGCAAAAAGCCTTCATTCAAATGATTACAAACCGACTGGGCAGGCCGATGCCCGCTTCGCCGCCTGTGCACCCGTACAAAGGCGCTCCTGATTTTTGGCGAACCCACGCGCTTGCGCTGGAGGACAAGATCGCGCTTTTCCGCGACAATTGGCAAAAAGCTGGCGGACACTTCTGCCGTTTTGCGACCATGCGTGAAGCCAAACAGTTCATCGTGGAAAAAGCGGCCGAACTGAAGGCCCGCCAGTTTCTTGTGCAAAACCAGCCAGAGCTGCTCGCGCTCGGGCTGGCCGAAAGTTTGCCCGACTCCACCTTCACCGTCTGGCATCCAGCCAATCGCGACGTGCTGCTGGCACAGGCAGCCCAAGCCGATATCGGCATCGCGCTCGTCGATTGCGGCGTCGCGCATACCGGAACGGTCGTCGTGACCTCGTCGGAAAACAGCGGACGCTCGGTCAGCCTGCTGCCTGCCGTGTTTATCGCCATCCTCCCCGCAGAGCGGCTCCGGACAAGGCTCGGGGAAGCGTTGGCTGCCTACGACGGACGCGAGCTCGCAGACTTTCCTGCCGGGATTCATTTCATCTCCGGCCCCAGCCGTTCCGCCGATATCGAAAACGATCTGACCATCGGGGTGCACGGCCCTGGCGTCGTGTTTGTTTTGCTCGTCGGCTAAGCACCCGGTCGCGCCCTGGCCTGCGGGAAGCGCGCTCTTTTTCCGGCGTCGTCACGTGTTACAATAGCTTTTGGAAAAAACTGGATTGTACAGGAGTGTTGAAATGGATCTCTCTAGGCTCGCCAAAAAAAACCATTACGAACACATCACCGAGCAGTTAAAAGCGCTCATTCTCAACGGAGAGCTGCCACCCGGAGCCAAGCTCCCCTCCACCAAGGAGCTGTCGGAGCGATTCGGCGTCGGCCGCTCCACCACGCGCGAGGCGCTCAGTGCCTTGAAGGCGATGGGGCTGATTGAGATTCGCCAGGGCGGCAATTGCACGGTAAGAAGCATCCCCTCCCCTGCGCACAGCCTGCTGCCTGATCTCAGCGGCTTGCAAACGAACAAACAAACCATTCTCGAACTGATCGAGGTGCGAAAATCGCTGGAAGTCTCCAACGCCGCCATCGCTGCACTCAAGCGTGACGATCACGACCTGCACTCCTTGGAAGCCATCCTCGCGGAAATGGAGCAGCACGTCGGCGCCGAGGAAGTAGGCGAGCGCACCGATCTGCTTTTTCACCTGACAATCGCCAAAGCCACCCACAACTCCATCCTGGCGCATCTGTTTGAATCGCTCTCCCACCAAATGGAAATCGGCATTCGCGAGACTCGCAGAATGGAAATTTACTCGAACCACTCCGTCTCCGCGCAGTTTTTCCACGAGCATAGAGCGATCTACGAAGCGATCAAGAGCAAAGACCCCGAAGCGGCCCAGTCCAGGATGAAGGAACATCTGCTCCACGAAAAGAGCATTCTCCTGAAGTATTTGGCTGATTGAACCCCGCGCAAAAAGGCTTGTCGAGCAACGGACTCGGCGGCCTTTTTTTCTGTCTCGCTCCCCCCTCGTTCCGGCATGCAAAATAAACCGGTAGGCAAGCCTGTCAGAAAACTTGGCGCAGACTTAGTTGCGCTGATACTGGATAAGAATCTTATACATTCTTCTCTGTACAAAAAAATATTGCAAACCGCCAAAGAAAGGTTTACATTTTTTCTGAATGATAATGATTTTTATTATCAATGTATAAGAATCTACTTATATGGTAATTAAGGGGATGTTTTCAGATGATGAAAAAATGGGGTTACCCGCTGTCCGCCGTTGTGCTCGGATCTTCTCTCTTGTTGTCTGCTTGCGGCAGCACCGAGACGGCAAAGGAAGAGAAAAAGCCTGAGGCCGCCCAACCGGACAAGCCAGCCGCTGCCGAAACCGCCGCGAACACCGCTGCCGTAGACCTGCAAGCTCCCATCGACGCCTACCGCAAATGGGTCATTGAACAGACAGACCAGTTGGTCAAAGCGACGGAAAGCTTTACGGCCGCCGTCAAAGCTGGCGACATGGAAAAAGCGAAAAGCGAGTACGCGCCAGCTCGCGCCTACTTTGAACGAATCGAGCCGATCGCGGAATCGCTCGGCGACTTCGACCCGTGGATTGATGCCCGCGAAGGCGATGTTCCCGATAACGAATGGCGCGGCTATCACAAATTGGAAAAAGCTCTCTGGGAAACCAAGTCCGTCGCTGACCAAGGCCCGGTGGCAGACCAGCTTCTGCAAGACGTCAAGCAACTGCGCGTGAAAGTCGAGAGCGTGGATATCGACGTGAAAATGCTCGTAACAGGCGCAGTAGAGCTTTTGAACGAAGTTTCGACCAGCAAGGTGACAGGCGAGGAAGAGCGCTACTCCCACACCGACCTGTACGATTTCGCGGCAAACGTAGAGGGCGCACACGAGATTTTCAAAGTGCTCAAGCCTGCTGTCGATGCCAAGGACGAAGCTTTGTCCAAAGAGATCGAAACCCGTTTTGCCGAGCTTGACGCAGCGCTCGCGCCTTACCGCAAGGACAACGGCTACGTGTTGTACACCGAGTTGAAGGAAGACCAGGTGAAAAAACTGAGCCAGTCTATAGATGCCCTGGCTGAACCACTGTCCAAAATGGGCACGATCATTGGGGGCTAACCTGATGGAAAACAAGCATCCCGCAAGCGACAACACAAAGCTGACACGTCGCGAGGCACTGAAGCTGGCGGGTGTCGGCGGACTCGGGCTGATTCTCGGCGCCACCGGCGTGAAATCGCTGCTGCCGTCCGCTTCTTCCAGCGAAAAAGCCGCTGCAGCGCCTGTGCTTGCCGACGGCATCATTCCTTTTTACGGCAAGCATCAGGCCGGGATCATTACACCTATGCAGGATTTTATCTGCATGGGTGCTTTTGATTTAACGACGGCCTCGCTCGACGATGTGCGCAAGCTGTTCCAGAGCTGGACCGCAGCAGCAGCCCGCTTGACGGCTGGCAAAACCGCGGACGAGGAAAGCGGCAGCCCTCACCTCCCGCCCGCCGATACAGGCGAGAGCGCGGGGCTGAACCCGATGCGCCTGACGATTACGTTTGGACTCGGCGCTTCCTTCTTCGACGAGCGCTTCGGACTGTCTGGCAAACGGCCCGCCGCTCTGGTCGACTTGCCCCGCTTCAACAGCGATGAAATACGCAAGGAATGGTCTGGCGGCGACGTCGTCGTCCAGGTGTGCGCCAACGATCCGCAGGTGGCTTTTCACGCGCTGCGCAACCTGGCCCGCATCGCGCGCGGCAAAGCTGTCCTCCACTGGGTTCAGGAAGGCTTTCAGCGCACGGGCGCAGCCGATCCGAGCGGTTCTACCCCGCGCAATTTGATGGGCTTCAAGGACGGAACCAACAACCCGAAGGTCAGCGACCCGGCTGTAGCCGATGAAGTCGTCTGGGTGCAACCTTCCGACGAACCGGCCTGGATGACTGGCGGCAGCTACATGGTCATGCGTAGAATCCGCATGCGGATCGAGGTCTGGGACCGCTCTGCCCTGGACGACCAGGAAAATACGTTTGGCCGACATCGCGACTCCGGTGCGCCGCTCGGAAAAACAAACGAGTTCGACGATCTGGAGCTGGACCGCAAAGACGCTAACGGCAATCCGGTCATTCCGGCTGACTCCCACGTCGCTCTCGCCCACATGGAGGGCAAAGTCAAAATACTGCGCCGCGGCTACTCTTATTCGAGCGGACTGGATGCGCGGACCGGGCAGTTGGACGCCGGACTGCTGTTCATCTGCTTCAACCGCGACCCGCGCAAGCAGTTTATCCCGATGCAACAAAAGCTCGCATCTGTCGATTTGCTCAACGAATACATTACCCACGTCGGCAGCGGCCTGTACGCCTGTCTGCCGGGCGCCAGCGAAGGCGGCTACATCGGAGACACACTGTTTTAACCAACTAGCAAGGATGGAGTGAATCCCTTGATACGCTATCTTTTTTCCGTTTTCCTCTGCCTGCTGCTGCTTCTCTCCGGGCTGTCGTCTGCCTTCGCAGCGCCACTTGCTTCCGAGCAGCTCAAACAGTTGATCGCCCTCTCCAGCGACGCGCTCATCAGCAGCGGCGATAAAAATTGGGACGAAGCGACAAAAGCCGTTGCCAGCATGAAGACGATCTGGGCTGCGAACGCAGAGGATACTTCAGCAGACGCACAGGCGCTGTCGGCTGCCATCGCGCAAGCCGAGCAAGCTCTCGCCCAGGTACAGTCCAAGCCGGAGGACGCGGCCGCAGCCATCTCCAACCTGGCCAAAGCCGCCGATCGCTACGTCACGGCCCAGGAATCACCGGCACAGCCAAAAGAAAAGGCGCACAAGCAAATCGCTGCCCTGCTGCCTTTTCTGGAAAAAAGCCTGGCTGCAGTCGAAGCAAGCGACTGGACACAAGCCAAGCAGCAGTACAACAGCTTCGTCGAAGGCTGGTACAAAGCCGAAAGCCTCGTTCGTTCGGAAAACGCCGCCGTCTACGGCGATATGGAAGTGAAAATAAGCGGCGCACGCATCGCCTTGAACACCGAGCCGCCCAATCCGCAAAAAAGTACGGAAAAGCTGCAATCGCTGCTGCAAGCGGTCCAAGACTACGTGTCAGGAAAAGCCGGGCAGCAGGCGGCGGGGGCGACAGACTCCACAGAGCAGCCGTCCATCTCCACCCTGCTTGAACTCATCGGCTCTGTGGAGGCGGACATCGCCAGCCAGAACGCGGAGGAAGCGGCCGGAAAAATGGACACCTTCATCGCCACATGGCCTCTGGTGGAAGGCGTGGTCATGACCAAATCGCCCGCGACCTACAGCAGCATAGAAGCCAAGATGGTCGCCGTACCGACGCTGATTTTGTCCAGCCCGCCACAGTGGGACAAAGCAGCCGCCCTGCTCGCTGAGATGAAGGCAGAGCTGGAGCCGTTCGCCACCGCTTCCTCCTACACCGCCTGGGATGCGGGACTGATTTTGTTCCGCGAAGGCTTGGAGGCGATACTGATTATCGTGTCGCTGCTCGCCTTCCTGCAAAAATCAGGCAATGCGGACAAGCGCAAATGGATTTGGTCAGGCGCCGCGCTCGGGGTAGCGGCTTCGGCGATCCTCGCCATCGTGCTCAGCATCGTCTTTTCCAACCTCACGACAGGCAGCTCCCGCGAGACAATCGAAGGCATTACCGGACTCATTGCCGTGTTCTTCATGCTGACCATCGGCGCCTGGCTCCACAAAAAGTCGAATTTGCAGGCGTGGAACGATTTTGTGCAAAAATCAATCGGCTCCTCGCTGGCAAAAGGCGCGCTCTGGTCGCTTGCTTTCACTGCGTTTCTCGCTGTCGTCCGCGAAGGCGCGGAAACGATCATTTTTTACATGGGGATGGCCGCGACGATTTCCATGACCGACCTGATGCTCGGCATCGTCGGAGCGCTGGTCGTGCTCGCCGTCATCAGCTTCGTCATCATCAGGCTGAGCGCGCGGATTCCTGTCCGTCCGTTCTTCCTCGTCGCCAGCCTGCTGCTTTACTACATGGCCTTCAAGTTTATCGGGGTCAGCATCCATGCGCTACAGGTCACAGGCACCCTGCCTGCGCACAGCGAGGACTTCCTGCTCCACCTGCCGGACCTCGGCATTTATGCGAACTGGGAGACGACGATTCCGCAGCTTGTCATCCTGGCCGTCATTTTGCTCAACTTGTCGATTTACTCGTGGAAAAGGCCAGCCAAAAGGGTCCCACGCGTAAACTGACCGGAACAGAAGGGAAAAAAACGCAGCTTGCTGGCACTCCGCTTTGCCAGAAGCTGCGTTTTTTCGTGAGATCGCCAACCATTTGCCCCACCGTCCGCCGCCTCCGAATGACCAGTTACAAAATTTTACAAAATCTCCATAAGATATGGACAAACCACAAATTTTACGCAAAAATGAAACGTTATATTGGCGAGGTGTAACTTTCCATTTACATTTTTCGTCATTAGGAGGATAGCAATATTCTTTTTGGATTGGAGAGAAATATGGGGGTAACATCTAATTCCGTAAAAGTTGACGTGAAAACGGCTTCCCGCTTCCGGCAAAATATCGTCTACCTGCTGATTCGTCAATTGCGCCCACACCAGTGGACGAAAAATTTGCTCGTCTTCGCAGCACTGCTCTTTTCCTTGCACAAAGTCAGCACGGATGTCATTGGCAAATCGTTGTTCGCGTTTTTGTTGTTCTGCTTTGTATCCGGCTGCGTCTACATCCTGAACGACTTCGTGGACATCAAAAACGACCGGAACCACCCGGAAAAGCGGTTTCGGCCCATGGCCTCCGGCACCCTGCCGCCTGCGCTTGCCCTGGCGTTTGGTGCGCTGCTGTTGGCTGGCTCGCTTTTTTCCGCCTTTTACTTTGATCGGTTGTTCGGGGTTGTCCTCGCTGTTTATTTTGTGCTCAATGTCGCCTATTCGCTCAAGCTCAAGCACGTAGTCATTCTCGACGTCATGATTATTTCCGCAGGGTTTGTGCTGCGGGCCATCGGCGGCAGCCTGATGATTAACACGCCGTTCACGCCGTGGTTTTTGCTCTGCACCATGCTGCTGGCCCTGTTTTTGGCGATCAGCAAACGGCGCCACGAGCTGCTTCTGCTGCAAGCGGACAAAGGAACGCATCGCAAAGTACTGGACAGCTATTCGTCCGAATTGTTGAATCAGCTCAATACAATTGTCACTACGGCGACGATTATCAGCTACAGCTTGTTCACCTTTACTTCGGGACGCACGATTCATCTGATGTGGACAATCCCGTTCGTGATCTTCGGCATTTTCCGCTACCTGTACCTGATTACGATCACAGACAAAGGCGGCAGTCCTGAAAAAGTGCTGCTGCAGGACAAGCCGATTCTCATCACAGTCGTGCTCTACGCCATCACCGTAGCGGGCATCATTTACACCTTTGAATATTAATCACACAGACAGGTTGTGGATCACACTATGCCATCTATCGTTCTCATCCTCATCTCGGTGCTGCTCAGCGCCAGCGGTCAGATTGCCATGAAAATGGGGGCGTCCTCGCTGTCCGGCAACAATGACATGCTGCTGTTGAAGTTTCTGCATTATTTCACCAACCTGCCGATCATGGCGGGGCTTGCGCTTTACGGACTGTCTGCGTTCATCTGGATCGCCGCGCTGGAAAAAGTGCAGCTTTCCTACGCGTATCCCATGGCGGCCCTCGGGTACGTGCTGGTAGCCGGGCTGTCCTTTTTGATCTTTCACGAGCCGCTGGCGCTCACACGTATCGTCGGGCTGGCGATCATCGTCGTTGGCGTGGTTGTCATTTCCCAATCGTAATCACCAAGAAAGAGGAGCTTGCCCATGTTTTATGCGATCGCGCCATTTATTGGCTGGCTTGTGTCCGGAGTAACCAAATTTTTGATAAATTACCTTCGCTTTGGACCAGAAGCGAAAAAGATGGTCGGAAACGGCGGCTTTCCCAGCACGCACACGACCGTCATGGTCACCACCGTGTTTTTGATCGGCTTGCAGGAGGGCTTCACTCATCCTGTTTTCGGTCTGGGCGTGGCGGTGACGTTTATTGTCATCATTGACGCAACCGGGCTGCGCCGAGCCGTAGGCAAGCATGCCGCCGCACTCAACAAGCTGGCAAAGGAGCACCCTGGCAGCCTGTTGCCCACGCCGCTGCGCGAGAGCATGGGCCATACCAGATGGGAAATTGCCGGAGGGCTGGTGCTGGGGATCATGCTCGCCACGCTCCTGCACCTGTTGGCTGGCGCCTTCCCAGTCCTTTAGCTTGCAAAACAGGAGACATACAGATGAATAACCGTACTGCAACGTATTCGTTTTTGATCGGGGCCGCTTTGCTGTTTTTTATGGCCGCGATCGTGCTTTGTACCTCGATTTTCTTTTTATTGGGCATCCCGGTCACGGCCGTCAGCTTCTGGCTCGCCGTCTTCGCCGCTTTGGCCTGCATGCTCGCCATGACGGCCGTATTTGTGCCTCTCCGCCGTCCAACCTGGCTGCTCGCCCTGCTCGCGGGACTTGGCCTCGTCGTCGGAAGTAGCTGGTACATCAGCGCCAATACGTTCGACCTTTCCTTTGACGGGCAGACCTATCACCAGGAAGCGATCATTTTGCTGAAAAACGGCTGGAATCCGGTCCACGACGCGCCCGTGCTCAAGCCGCTCGCCAAGCCAATCGAGGAAATGGACAACAAGGAGATTTTGTCCGCGTTCCACCTCTGGATCAATCATTACGCCAAAGGGCCGTGGATGCTGGATGCCGTCATGTACAAGGTGACCGACCAGATTGAAGTCGGGAAAATATTCAACCTGCTGCTCATGGCCGCTTCCTTTTTCTTCAGTCTGGCCGCCATAAGCGTCGCCTTTCCCGCGAAAAAAGGGCTGGGGATCGTCCTGGCGCTGCTTTTGGCCGACAATCCGGTCAGCGTCACGCAGGCTACGTCCTACTACATTGACGGACAGCTCGGCTCGCTCGTGCTCATCATCTGCGCGCTCGGGTACTTGCTGCTCAAGCGCTATCACACCTGGATCATGCTGGCTCTCTGCTCGGCGCTCATGCTGCTGGCACAGATCAAATTCACGGCGCTGGTGTACGCCGTGCTGCTCGGCTGCGCCTTGCTGGTGCTCTTCTTTTTCTACGATCGGCAAAAGCGCTGGAAAAGCCTCCTGGCGTGGCTCGCGGCGAGTCTGGTTATCACCGTCCTGGTAGTGGGCTACAATCCGTACGTCACCAACACGCTCGCCAAAGGGCATCCGTTTTATCCGCTGGCGGGCAAAGGCGCGGTCGATATTATGACCTCGAACAGCCCGCATGATTTCAAAGGCATCAACCCGGTGAGCAAGCTCGCGATTTCGCTGTTCGCCAAATCAGAAAACATCGCCACGCCAAAAGAAACGACGCTGAAATGGCCCTTTACCGTCTCGACTCCGGAGTTGAAAGTGTTTCTCTCCCCGGACGTCCGCGTGGCAGGCTTCGGGCCATGGTTCGGGGGAGCTGTGCTGATCGCCCTCCTGCTCGCGCTTGGCTTGCTTGTTGGCCCGGAGCGGAGAAAAGCCGTGCCGTTTTTCATCGCGAGCGGCATCCTGCTCGCCACGGTGCTCGTCAACCCGGAAAGCTGGTGGGCGCGGTATGTTCCCCAGCTCTGGCTGATTCCCGTTCTCGTGGCATTGGCAGGCTGGGAGGCGCGCTCTGCCTTGTTGCGCTACGGAAGCACGCTCCTGGTCGGCGTCATGTTCGTCAACATGCTGCTGGTTGGCAGTGCACATCTGCTGGCGCAAAAATCCGTCAACGAAATGGCGCGGCAGCAGTTACAAGACATCAAAGCTGCGAACAAGACGATAGTCGTCGATTTCCGCCACTTCAACGCCAACCGCGTGCGGCTGCAGGAAGCCGGGATTCCGTTCGTAGAGCAAAAAATCAGCGACGAGCAAAACGTCAAAGGCATTGTCAGCTCGCGGGCGATCTACTACTTGCAGTAACCCGCTTCGTATGCACAGACGGGATCAAACAAAAAACCTTCTCAGCGACGCTGAGAAGGTTTTTTCATGTGGTGCTGCACTCTCCTGTTTACTCGTGGAAAAACAGCGGCAGCTACAGCTTGATCGCAATCAGTTTCAGCTCTGTCAACTCTTCGACGGCATACTTGATGCCTTCGCGGCCAAAGCCGCTGTCCTTCACGCCACCGTATGGCATGTTATCCACCCGGAAGGTCGGGATGTCGTTAATCATCACGCCGCCCACTTCCAGCTCTTCTGCTGCGCGCATGGCTGCATGAATATCGCTCGTGTAAATCCCTGCTTGCAGGCCGAAACGGGAGTCGTTTACTGCCGCAATCGCCTCGTCCATCGTCTCAAACGGCGTGACGACAACGATTGGCCCAAACACCTCCTGGCAAGACACGGAGGAATGGCTGCTCACGTTGGTCAGGATCGTAGGGGCAAAAAGTCGGTCGCTCACAGCTTTGCCGCCTGTTACGACGCGCGCTCCGGCGTCCACCGCTTCCTGTACCCACGCCCCCATCCGCTCATGATCTTTGGCGGAAATGACGGAGGACATGTCGGTTGCCTCCTGCAGCGGGTCACCCAGCACGAGCTTTTCTGTCGCTGCCTTGAACTTTTCCAGAAACTGTTCGTACTTGCTCTGGTGAACGTAGACGCGTTGCAGCGAGATGCACACCTGGCCGCTAAAGGAGAAGGCTCCTGTCACGCAGCGATCGACCAACGCTGGCGTGATCTCTACGTTGTGGTCGATAATGACCGCGGAGTTGGAGCCAAGCTCCAATGTCACGCGTTTCAGACCTGCCTTGTTTTTCATCGCAATCCCGACCGCAGGACTGCCCGTAAACGTAATCGCGGCGATCCGGCTGTCGCTGACGAGCTTTTCGCCTACGACCGCGCCTTTTCCCGGAAGGATGTTCACCGCGCCGGCCGGCAATCCGGCCTCGGCAAAAATATCGGCCAAAATCAGCGAGCTGAGCGGAGTCTGACTGGCTGGCTTCAGTACGACCGTATTTCCTGCCGCAATCGCCGGACCTACTTTGTGGGCAACCAGGTTAAACGGGAAGTTGAATGGCGTAATCGCCCCGACCACGCCGATCGGCTTGCGCACGGTAAAAGCGAGTCGTCCCTCGCCTCCCGGAGCCGCATCGAGCGGTACGGTTTCCCCGTGAATCCGCTTTGCTTCCTCTGCCGCGAATTTGTACGTCTGAATCGTGCGGGCGATCTCGACCCGTCCCGTGCGCAGTGGTTTGGCAGCTTCCTGGGCGAGAATCACAGCCAGTTCCTCTTTGCGCGCTTCCATGATCGCCACCGCTTTTTCCAAAATCAGCGCCCGCTGGCTCGCTGGCAGCTTCGCCATCACTTTTGCTGCGGCGCTGGCCGCGCGGATCGCCTCGTCGACATCCGCCTCGTTCGCCTGGGCGACCTCTGCCAGCAGCTCGCCGGAATAAGGCGAGTACAGCGGCGCGTATTCCGTTGCTTCTTTCCATTGACCGTTGATATACAGATGCTTTTTCATGCGTACCTCCCAGATGAATTAGTGGGTCACGTATTGGCTTTTCAGCACATCGGTCATGATGTCCAGCGCTTCTTGCAGTTGCTCGTCGGTAATCACCAGCGGAGACAGGAAACGCAGCACGTTGCTGTGCACACCTGCGGAAAGCACGATGACGCCGGACTCGTAGCAGCCTTTGGTCAGGCTCGCCACAAGCTCTTTGGCAGGCTGCTTCGTTTGCGGGTCGATAAACTCTACCGCGCACATTGCCCCCAGTCCGCGAATTTCCGCAATCACAGGGAACTCGGCTTGCAGCGCCTGGAAATGCGTCTTGATCGCCTTGCCGATCTCTTTTGCGCGCCCGGACAAATTTTCGCGCTCCATTTTTTCGATCACAGCGAGCGCCGCTACGCAACCGAGCGGGCTGCCGCCGTAAGTGCCGCCGATTTCCCCCGGATTTGGCGCGTCCATGATCTCTGCGCGACCTGTCACAGCAGAGATTGGCAAGCCAGCCGCAAGCGACTTCGACATCGTAATGATATCAGGCTCGATTCCGAAGTGAGTCGAAGCGAACATCGCTCCGGTCCGGCCGAAGCCTGTTTGAATTTCATCGGAAATGAACAAGATATTGTGCTTTTTGCAAATTTGGAAGACGCCTTGTACGAATGCTACTGGCGGCACGATGAAGCCGCCTTCGCCCTGGATCGGCTCCATGATGACAGCCGCGACTTCTTCCGGCGCGACTTCTGTCAGGAGGAAGTCTTCGAATTGGCGCACGCAAAATTGCGCGTACTCATCCTCTGTCATGGAAGCAGGCTTGTTCAGCGGATAAGGGAATTGCGCCTTGTAGGTAGCTGGCGCGAACGGCCCCATCTCGAATTTGTACGGCTTCACTTTGGAGGTCAGCGACATGCCGAGCAGTGTGCGTCCGTGGAAGCCGCGGCTAAACGATACGATACCGGGACGTCCGGTGTATTTGCGGGCGATTTTCACGGCGTTTTCCACCGCTTCCGCTCCGCTGTTGGCAAACATCGTTTTCTTTTCGAAGCTGCCTGGCGTGATTTCGGCGAGCTTTTCCGCCAGTGCCACATACGGCTCGTACATGCCTACGTGGAAGCAAGGATGGATGTATTTGTCCAGTTGCTCTTTGACCGCGTCGACTACTTCCTGCGGACAATGCCCTGCGTTCAAAGTGCCGATCGCGCCTGCCAGATCAATGAACGTGTTGCCATCTACGTCTGTCACGAGCGCGCCGGAGGCTGTCTCTACAAAAACCGGGGTGTTGTTGCCGATGCCTTTTGGCACAAACTGTTTTCTTTTCTCGATCAGGGCGGACCCCTTCGGACCAGGTACACCAGCGGCTACATTGACGAATTTGCGTTGTTTGGACATATCGTGATCTCTCCTCGTATGAGATTGATAACAGCAAGGTGATGCCTTCGCTGACGATATGTAGCAATACTCGTGCCAAGCGAAAAAGCTTGCCGGAAGCGCATTTGCCGCACGCGCGCGGTGTACGTTTATTCAAAAATGAATTGAAGACCACGAAATTCCCGATTCATTTTTGAATGAAAAATTCATTTTTGAATCAAGTGGAACGAATCCGGTATTTTTGCAGCTTGCGCACGACAGACGGCTGGCTGATGCCGAGAAACTCCGCCATCTCTGCTGTCGTCCGGCAGCGCTCTGCCGCATGGCGCAGCCATTTTTCCTCCACCTGCTCCAGCGCATCCCGCAGCGACATTCTCGACGCCGCTACACTCGGCTCCATCGCTGCCTGCTCCTCTCCGACCGCCCGGATTTCGGCAGGCAGGTGCTGGGGCGTAATCACGTCTTCGTCCGCCGTCACGACCATCCGCTCCAGGACGTTTTCCAGCTCCCGCACGTTCCCCGGCCAGGCGTACTGCATCAAGGCGTGGGTCGCCGCTGCATCAAGCCGCTTGTTCATTCCGTACCGCTCATTGAGCGTGCGCACGACAAGCTTCAACAGCGCGGCAATATCCTCTGGCCGATTGCGCAGGGCGGGCACATGAATCGGCACGACGTTCAGCCGGAAATACAGGTCCTGGCGAAACTTGCCTTCCTTGACCATCTTCTCCAGGTCGCGGTTGGTCGCGGCAATCAGGCGAAAATCCACGTCCCGGTACTGCATGCTGCCCACGCGCTGCAGCCGTTTTTCCTGAATTACCTTCAGCAGCTTGGCCTGCAAAGTCAGCGGCAACTCCCCCAACTCGTCCAAAAACAGCGTCCCCTGATTCGCCATCTCGATAATCCCTTGCTTGCCCTGCTTGCCTGCGCCCGTAAACGCGCCTGCCTCGTAGCCGAACAGCTCCGACTCCAGCAGCCCTTCCGGAATCGACCCGCAGTTGATTTCCACGAACTGTCCGCCAAAGCGACGGCTGTTGCGGTGAATCTCGCGCGCGATCACGTTTTTCCCGACCCCTGATTCCCCCAGAATGAGCACGGTCGAGTCGACCATCGCCACCTTTTTGATGAGGCGGTCAATGTCGCGCATCGGCTGACTGACAGCCACGAAGCCCTCCTGGTTTTTCTCGCGCAGCTCCTCGATCTCGGATTCAAACTGCTTCAATTGCTCGGTCAGGCTCTCGTAGCGACGCTTCAATTCCAAAATTTCCGTCAAATCGTGCGAATAACTGATGACCGAATGCATGCTCCCATCGGCATTCCACAACGGATAGGCCGTCACCATCAGCTTGCGGCCCCCGGGGATTTCCTGCATCATCGTCTGCGGGGTCTTCGTATCCATGACCTTGCGCGTGACGGAAGGCGAAAATACTTTTTCTTTTTCCAGCTCGATGACGTTTTTGCCCAGCAGCTCGTCTTTGCCGATCCCGTACATTTCGTAGGACGAATCCCCGACTAGCTGAATGTAGCCTTCCGGGTCCGTGATGAGCAGATGATCGCGCGACGTCTCCACAATGCCTTCCAGCACGCGGCTCATCCATCGCGCCCGGCTCTCTTCATTATTCATTCGTCCGCCTCCTTTTGGCCTCAGGCTGCTGTCGCCGCTCCCGCTTGCTTGCCCGCCCGTAAAATCTGCCTTGTCCCAAAAGCCGTGTCTGCCTTCACGGTTGTCTCTGAATCCTGTTTTTTACTTTCATTATAGAAAATAGAGCTTGCCAGAACAACGAATGCCCAGAAAGCTGAGCTTTTATCCACCACACACGTGTTCATGCAGCATCGCAATGACTCCAGTCAACCTATTCCCCACTTCTCGACACTGGGTAAGAACTACGTTCGCCGCTTCCGCGATAGCAATTTGTTTGAGACAATCTTCGCTCGCATTCTGGAAGAGGCCGTCAGCCATGGATTCGTGGAGCCGGAAGTGCTTTTCATTGATGCCACACATGTAAAAGCCAACGCGAACAAGAACAAATACCTCAAAGAGATCGTGCAAGAGCAAAGCAAAAAGTATCAGGAACTGCTGGACGACGAGATCAATCAAGATCGAATCGCACATGGGAAGAAACCACTCGAAAAAAAAGACAGAAGCTCACAGAAGGAGGGGAAGGTCAGTACGACTGATCCCGAGTGCGGATTGTTTGTAAAAGGAGAAAAAGAGCGTGTCTTTGCCTACAGTTTCCATACGGCTTGTGATCGAAAGGGGTTTGTCTCCAATCTGAAACAACTTCCGCAGAAGTTGTTAAGAGGCGAATGAATACTCAAATAAGCATGCTGATTGTCCAAATCAAAAACACGCCTATCCATTTCGCACTTAACACCCCCTATCCTCGTAGGTATTGATGTTGTGCTCAAACAGGCAGGTCTCCTGGCTTATGTTCATCGCTTTTCGAACCTTCCCATTTTCGGCTGGCGAAAACAGTGGCATCTTCGAATCGCTCCCAATTACAGTTGCGGGACAGCGTCGGATTCTAACCGAACTTCCCTTTTAAGCAGATAAAAGATGGTGAATTTATCTGCACCTGTTTGTACACGTATTTAGTTTGTCTCGAATATACCACCGATTCAGAAAATTAACAATTGGATTCTTTCCTAAAAATTGGGTAACCCGATTGAACGCACACGAAAAAACCAGCCAATAACGATGATTGGCTGGTTACTGATGGCTTACCCGATAATTTTTGTCTTCTTGGCATTCTCCATCGATTTTTGAATCAGGCCGCTCAACGGACGCTTCAGGGCGAGCGCGATGAACAGGCTGATTCCGATGAAGCCGAACAGAAAGAGAATGTCCCGGGTCGCCGTCTCCCACAGCACCCCGCCTACGCCCTCACGCAGCAGGCTGATCGCGTAGGTGAACGGCATGAACGGATTCAATGCCTGGAAAAAGGGAGCGGTCATGCTGATCGGGAACGTCCCGCCCGAGCTGGAAAACTGGAACACCATGAAAATGATCGCGATGCCTTTGCCCACGTTGCCGAATACGGACAGCAGCGTGTACGTGATCGTGACGAATACCATGCTGACGAGCATCGCGAAAAGCACAAACGGGACTTTATCCGCAACATAAGCTTCCAGAATGTAAATGTCTCCAAGCGTAATGCACAATGCCTGAAGCAGACCGATCGTCACAAACGTGCCCAAGCGGCCCAAATAAAGCTGGTACGGCTTGTAGCGGCCATCCGGATTTTCCGCATCCGGCTTGAGCAGGGAAATCAGCAGCGTGGCCCCGACCCATAGCGACAGGACGCCGTAAAACGGAGACATCGCCGAGCCGTAGTTCGGGATCGGGTATTTGCGGTTTTCCTTGATCTGCACCGGGCTGGCGAGAAATTCGCTCTCTTTTTGAATATCCCCGCGCAAAAGCTTGGCGAGATCGGCGAAGTTGTTGTTCGCCTCTACCTCTCTCAGCTTGTCTGCCGCCTGCGAAATCGCGCTCTCCAGCTTGGGCAAATCGTCGCGAACCAGCGCCGCCACTCTGTGGACGCCGTTCTCCACCTCCGGCAGCTTGTTGCGCACAAAATCAGCCAGCTTCACAAGTTCCGCTTCCGCCTGCGGCAAATCGTTGCGAATGAATGCCGCCGCCTGGTCGAGCTTTTGCCCGATGGCTGGCAAGTTTTCCTTCAAGAACGGAGCCGCCGTGCGAATCGCTTTGGCAAAAGCGTCCGACTTCGCTTGCAGCGTTTGCGCCAACTCGTGAACCCGCGCCTGAATTTGCGGCAGCTCCTGCTCGATTCGTTTCAGCTCTGCCAGGCCAAGCTCCAGACCTGCCTTCGTTTCCTTGAGAATCGTCTCGATATCCGGGAGCTTTTCCTGCGCTTTGTGCAAAAGCTCGGCGGACGTTCCCGTGATCGTCTTCAGCTTTTCAATGCCTTCCTCGATTTTCGGAACGATTTCGCTATCGTAGCGCCCGAGAATATCGCCCAGTTCCGCGCTCGTGTTTTTCGACAGTTCGTTCAGGCTCTCGACCAAGTCTCGCGCTGGCTTTTTCCCGTTTTCCAGCGCGTCTGCAATCGTGCCGAGAATTTCGATTTGCCGATTCATCCTGTCCTCGAGCCCGTGCAGCCGCTCTGACAAACGGTCCAGCGGCTGTCCGGGGATGTAGCCGTTCAGCTTGTCGACCAGCGCTGCGGTATGTTCCAGCACGCGCACGACTCGGGACAGCCTGTCCTGGACGGCATGAACCTCTTCTGCTGTCGGCAAGCGCTCCGGATTGAGCTGCAAAAGCCTGTCTGTAAGCTGTGCAAGCGCATCGGCAGCTTGCTGGGCCAGCAGGAGATTTTGCTTAATCAGCGGCGCGATTGTGTCCCATGCGCCGTCATGGGTTGCAAAAAACCGATTCAGTTGATCGGCCAAATCGGCTCCTTTGTCCGTCAGCTCGGCAATGCGCGGCAGGGCGTTTTGAGCCGCCGAAACAATCTCAATTGCCTGACTGGCCTTCTCTGTGGCCGTGGTGACCGCGCTTGCGACTTTGCCGAAGTTTTGATCGAGCTCGGCAATGCGCCCAACCGCCTGCTCGATTGTCGGCAGCTTGTCTTCCATGCCGATGATAACCGATGCGGCTTCGTTGATTCGCGGCCAGTTTTGCTGGACTTTCAGCACGGCATCGGCCGCCTGGTTGATTTCCGGGAGGCGCTTTTCCACTTCCGGGATGATTTGCGCCTTCTCGTGAATTTCCGGCAGCTTCTTTTCAATCTCCAGCACCTTTTGCCCCGCTGCATGAATCTCGGGCAGCTTTTTCTCCAGTTCAAAAATACCGCTCTCGATTCGGCGAATGGTCGGCAGTTGCTCCTCGAGCTTCACACCGATTTCCGTCAGCTTTGTCAGCAGAGCCTCGCTGACCTCTTCCGTGAAGCTTTCGTTGATCTGCTTGGCGATGGCCGAGACGCCGGAAGAGGTGATTTTGGGAGCCACGGCGTTGACTTTTTCGTTGACCGTATAGATCACTTCGGGCCTGTCCAGTCTGCCGTTGACGATCCCGGTAATTTTCTCGGAAAAGTCGGCCGGAATCAGGATGCTGGCGTAGTAATCGCCCCGATCCACGCCGCGCTCGGCCTCCTCCTTCGTCACGAAGGTCCAGCCCAGCTTATCGTTGTGCTGCAAGCTCTTTAGCAGCTCGTCCCCGATGTTGATCTGCTTGTCCATGACCGTCGCACCCTGATCCTCGCTCGTTACCGCCACTTTTACGCCTTGCGTATTGGCGTACGGGTCCCAGACCGACTTGATGTTGACCCAATCGTACAGGCATGGGAGCAAGATGATCGCGACAATGAGGAAAATTCCCGTCGGTACTTTGAATATGTTGATCCAGTCCGTTTTGTAAATCTGCCATATGGAACGCATGCATGTACCACCTAATTTTGGAGGAATGAGGGCCATCTGATACTTCCATGACAGTCTACCATAAAAGGAAATAAGCGGGAAGGAAGCTGCCAGTAGTAGCATGAGCCGCTGCCTGTCATTTTATGTTTGGCCTGTCCACCTGGACTGCTCATGAAAAGGGCGCTGCCCTGGTGAGCAACGCCCTTTGTTTTTCGCGTACATGTAGCCTTATTGGTCGCTTTGCGTACTGATTGCATCTTTTTCCTGTTGAAATTGTGCCAGCAACTGTTCTGCTTCTTCTTTGGCATCTTCAGACTGCCTTGCCATCTTTGCTCTATTTTTTAAAGAAGCCAATTTCTCTTCAAATTTTGCAACGAGTTGTTTCTGCTGTTCGATTTGCGCTAACATTTTCGTTACCTCGGGGTCGTTTGCATCTGCATCGCTGTTTTTGTAGCTTGATTCATGAATGAGTGTCATTTCTTTGAAACCAGCTAGCTTACGTGCCAATACATCCTCGGGGTTTTCGGGGTACAGCTCTTTTTTCAGCTTGCCTATCTCCCACCCCAGATCTTTTATTTTTTGTCTTTCTTCACTTGGCGCATTTGGATCATCTTGCTCGGCCAGCTTTTGATACTCTTCTTCCATTTGCTTAAGCATTTCTGTTTTGGATGCATCATTCGCATATGCTTGATACCCCAAAAAACTTGCAACGCCTAAAATGGCAAGACCGCCTATTGATGCAGCGATAAGTTTTTTGGTTCGCTGTATAAACATGGTATCACCCCTTTAGTGTTTTATTTCTTGATTTTTATTGTTACAACATATGCTCCGCCATAATCGAGCCATTCACTTAGCGGAAGGTCTGTCCCCCATGTATAATCACTGTCATTTAACGAATGCTGAGCCATATACACTTCCCCATCCTTAAAGTGATGAACTACTTGTGAATGAACAGTTCTTCCAGCACTGTTCACATACTGAACAATATCACCTTCATACAAATCGTTGTAAATGTCTCTAAAGTTCTTTTGTGCATCTTTGACTGAGTACTTTTTGGCCTGATACGCAAATTCTCCTCCGGAACCATTAACTACTGCCCAGTGTTCTCTAAATTGATGAGCTCCAGTCCAAGATGATGTGCGGGATTTTTTATCATTTGTATTTTTGGGAACATTAGGGCCATAATAATACCAATCCTTTGTATTCCTATTATAACCAACTTTTCCATGGAAATCCAGACCTCCGCCCTCATGTAATACTTGAGAAACAAAGTTTGTGCAGTCACCACCATCGCTGTTACTTCCATATTTCGCGTACTTTTTATTCCCAGGTCGTTCAGCATACTTTTCAACGTATTTTTTTGCACCTCTTCGGTCAAAATCGCTATTTATTTTCGAGTCCTTATTCGTAAACATAATCTCTGGTGCTGCAAATGCTTGTCCAGTCAGTAAAGTTGTTCCTAAGAACGTAAAAATCAACGTTTTTTTCAAAGCCTTCTTCAAATTCATCATCCCTCTCCAAGGAAATTTTTGCAAAATATCTTCACTTTATTTTTATGTCAAAATTCCCAAAAAAATCAATAAATTTCCTTTTTAATTCTATTTATTATTCGTTTCTCCTATTCCTTGCTTCAGACAACATGAAAGACCTGTCCCGTCTGTTCAACACGGAGACGTTCGTCGCAAGTCATCCACGAAAGCGAGACAGGCGGCGAAAAAAGTTTTACCTTATCGCGCGGGGACGTGTCGAAGTTGTCCTGTCTTTCCTTAACCGTTCCAATTGAAAAAAGTGGTTGGCAACGGAAAATGTTGCTCAACCACTTTTTATATGTTATATGTCTGCCGTCTGAGGGAAGCGTATGCAAGATAAAAAAAAACCAGCCTCTCTACAGAAGCTGGCCTGACGTTGCTACACCTTTTTCACAAACTCCGACTTCAATTTCATCGCACCGAACCCGTCGATCTTGCAGTCGATATCGTGGTCGCCGTCCACCAGACGAATGTTTTTTACCTTCGTCCCGATTTTCAAAACCGACGAGCTCCCTTTTACTTTCAGATCCTTGATGACGGTTACGGTATCGCCGTCTTGCAGGATGTTGCCGTTCGCGTCCTTGATTACTTTTTCGCCGCTGTCCTCGGCTTCTGCTTGCAGTGTCCACTCGTGGCTGCATTCCGGGCAGATCAGCATGCTTCCATCCTCGTACGTGTACTCGGAATTACATTTCGGGCAATTTGGCAATTTACTCATGCATTTCATACCTCCATCCAATTACGGCTCATTTTAACACAAATGCCCGTTGGATACATGTCTTGCCGCCCAATTTCTTAACGGTTGGCAGAGGTACAAAGGTTATCCATGTCTATTCGCTTCTTCTTGGCGGACTCGATAAATAGCATAAACAGCTTCAGTTGTTCCTCATCTGTCTGAAACATCATCTCGGGATGCCACTGAACAGCCAGTAAAAATGGATACTGCGGATGTACAATCGCCTCAATGATGCCATCCTCTGCGGTTGCAATCGCTTCCAGACCTTCTCCGAGTCTTTCGATCACCTGATGATGAAAGCTGTTGACGTCCAGCTCCTCCTTGCCAAAACAACGATAAAGAACATGCTCCTTTGAAAGCTTTACCTTGTGAGCAATACTGGATTTTGGCCCTATATACCCGGCGTGGTTGATCTCCGTGGAATAGCCTCGCTCAATGTCTTGCACGAGCGTCCCGCCAAAATACACATTCAGAAGTTGAAGTCCGCGACATATCCCGAATATCGGCATCTTTCTTTTTACCGCTTTGTCCAGCAGCTTCCATTCAAACTGGTCCCTGGCCGGATTGATCTGACCAAGACCTTTTTTATACGGCTGCCCGTAGAAGCTTGGGCTAATGTCGCTCCCGCCAATAAACATCAGGCCATCGAGACGATCCAATAGCGACTCCAGATAACTGTCATCATCAATGAGTGGAATCGGTACAGGTATTCCGCCTGCACGATGAATACTCTCAGGATCGTCTATCGCTGACATAAAGTGGTCCTGGGCAATGACAAATCGATGTTTGCTTTCCTCAAAGGCACTGACGTAATAGGTTGTACAACCAATGAGAGGCTTCGTCACATTCCATTTCTCCTTCATCTGCTGATCTTATGTGACCGATTTTAGGGGAAAAATTCTGGAGAAAAATCAAAAAATTATGTGATCGCTCACTCAATTGTCTTTGTAGCGCTGGCCATTCCCTTATCTTCATAAAACAGTCGGACATCTTCGTCAATCTGCCCGATGTTCAAATATCTGGCTTTGTAATCTTGCAACAGCTTTTTAAACTGATGGCTGAGAACCAGCAGGAAAAATATGTTGATAAAGGTAGGTACAGCAGTCATGATGCCTGTCATCAACCATACATCCTTGTCGGGAAAGTGAAAAGTGACGACATAGACGACAAAGAGAAATTCGGGAAATGCGCAAAATATCTTCAAATATTTCAGTACATGTTTTTTAGCGACCTTCTTTTTATTCAGCAGGTGTTTTACCATTATTTCCCTGCTCACATACCAGCCGCTTGCCGACGTTAGTGCAAACAAGAAAATGATGACCGTCACCATGTATTTGCCCGCTAACCCCAATGTTTGTTCAAACGAATGCAAAGCCAGTTCAATCCCCGTTCGTCCGGAAACCCAATCATCAGACAAAATCACCACGAAAGCCGTAATTCCACAAATCACAATGCTTGTAAAAAACACCTCAAAACCACCCCACAGCCCTTGCTTTACCGGATGGTCGACATTGGCCGTCGAATGAACAATCGGTGTAGTGCCCCAGCCGAATTCGCTGGTGTACACTGCCTGGGATACCCCGATCGTAATGACCTGGGCCAAGGTTGCTCCCGTGAAACCACCGATGGCGGCCGAGCCATAAAAGGCGTGCCGAATAATCAATTCCAGGGTCGGGATGACTTTTTCCACGTTCATCAAAATAATCAGGAAACCTAAAGCAAGATAAGCCACGATCATGAACGGCACTATGAATAAAAATATCCTTGCCAAATACGGAATGCCGCGCACAATGATGAAATAAACCAAAAGCGCAAACAAAAAGGATACGCCAAGAATGTTCATATGAAACGTGGTGCTGATAGCGACGGAAGCCACGTAGTTTTGGATCGAGAGAAAAATGGGCGCGATCATGCCAATCACAAACAACACGACCAGAAACATCCAATTTTTTACATTCATTTCTTCACCGATACCTTTTTCGATGTAAACAGTCGCCCCCCCGATGAATTGCCCATCCTCGTCTCTCGTTCTGTAATAGACGGATAAAGTTACTTCTACCATTTTGATAATCATCCCGACTGCGGAGGCAACCCACATCCAAAATACCGCTCCCGGACCGCCGATGGAGATGGCTGTAGCCACCCCGCCTATACATCCAACCCCTACCAGACAGCCAAGGGCAATATTTCCGGCGATGTAAGAAGGCAGTCCTCCTCGTTGGCTTGTTTTTTCCGTTTTTTGGCGAGTGGAGCCCCAAATGTGGCGAAATATATGCAAAAGCTGACGAAGCTGAAAAAACCGATTATCCACCGTAAAAAAGAAGCCCGCGAAAAGAATAGCAAAAGGCATGGGGATATCCCAAAGGATGTTGACGATGGAGTTTGCCATTTTCTCTATCAAGACGACCAAACCTTTCACGAATTTTCACACATTTCTTTGAAATTTATTTTACATTATTTTTTTATGATATAGGCACAAAGTACGTATCTTTTTTCAAAGAGGAGGGTTTTTATGCTTCGTCGTAAACATTGGATTTCTTTCGTAGTAAGCTGTTTGACAGCCATTGGATTGGTAGGGTGCGGAGCCCAAGAGACCGGGGGCAGCGCAAACAATACTCTCATTTTTGCCGTCGCTCCAGATGGAGGCGCTTTCAGTTCCCGAGACAGCTCCGGCAAACTGACCGGATTTGATATTGAACTCGTTGAGTCACTCGCTGCGAAAGAAAACCTCAAAGTAGAGTGGAAAGAGATGAAATTCAACGGAATTATCCCTGCCTTGCAAGCGAAACAGGTTGATGGCGCTGCAGCTTCAATCACCATTCGTGACGATCGTAAGGCAGTGACGAATTTTACCGACCCCTATTTTGATTCCGGCCTTGTGATGGTAGTGAAAAAAGATAGCCCGATCAACTCCGTCGATGACTTGAAGGACAAGACAATCGTCGCCAAACAAGGAACATCCGGACTTGAAAAAGCAAACGAGCTCGCCAAAGAAAAAGGCGCCAAAGTAAAGATTTTGGAAGATGAAGCCACACTCTATATGGACGTGGAAGCGGGAGGCTCCGATGTGCTGATTAACGACTTCCCTTTTGTCGCCAATAAAATCAAATCCGGAACAGCTACCAACTTGAAAATCGTTGGAGACAAATTGACAGGTGAAGAATACGGGATCGCCATTGCAAAAGGAAAAGAAGACATTCTGGAAAAATTCAACAAACACCTGAAAGAAATGAAAGAAAACGGCGAGTATCAAAAATTATACGATAAATACTTCGGTTCAAACTAACGGGTGCAGATTGCACCTTATTTCTTTCAGGAAAGGAAGCGAAGCATGGACACATTAAACCTGATTGCAGACGCATCTCCCCTTTTGCTGAAAGGGCTTGAGAATACGATAAAAGTAGCTTTTCTTTCTTTGCTTTTTGCCACTGTTCTCGGACTTTTCTTCGGCCTCTTGCGTGTATCGAAGCGAAAGTCGCTACAAATGATTGCGAAAGTCTATGTAAGCATCATTCGGGGTACCCCGCTGTATGTACAAGTTATTTTCTTTTACTTCGGCGTGTTTCCACTACTGTTTGGACGAGCTACCGATGCGGTGTCTGCCGGCATCTTCGTTCTCAGTCTTAATGCAGGGGCGTATTTGGTAGAAATATTTCGCGCCGGCATAGAATCCATCGACAAAGGCCAAATGGAGGCAGGCCGAGCCATCGGCTTTACCCATGGCCAAACAATGGCATACATTATCATGCCGCAAGCAATCAAGCGAATGATCCCCGCAATCGTCAACCAGTTCATTATCAGCATTAAAGATACGTCACTGCTTGCCACCATCGGAATTGCGGAGCTTACATTCACGGCTCAGACAATTTATGCGGTAAACTTCAAAGCTTTCGAGTTTTTAGGTACAGTTGCCGTCATTTACTGGGTTCTGATCTATGTGCTCACATGGTTCTCCCATTGGCTGGAAAGGAGGTTGGCGGCACGATGATTCAAGTGAATCAGTTGGCAAAATCATTCGGGAATCTCCATGTACTCAAGAACATCAACGCCCATATCAAACGCAAAGAGGTCGTATGTGTCATCGGCCCCTCGGGCTCCGGCAAGTCTACTTTTCTCCGATGCATGAATCTTCTTGAAGAACCTACAGCCGGTGAGATCATCATCGACGGGATCAACATTATGGATAAGCAAACAAATATTAACGCCCTTCGGCAAAAAGCCGGAATGGTATTTCAGCAATTTAATCTCTTCCCACACAAAACATCATTGGAAAACATTACGCTGGGCCTGATTAAGATCAAAAAATACAGTACAGCATCTGCCGTTGAAAAAGGAAAAGCCCTGCTTGCGAAAGTAGGTCTTCTAGAAAAAGCAGATGTCTACCCGCGAAATCTGTCTGGCGGTCAGCAGCAAAGGGTGGCGATTGCAAGAGCTTTGGCTATGGAGCCGGAAATCATGCTGTTTGATGAGCCTACATCAGCACTCGATCCCGAAATGGTCGGGGAGGTTTTGCAAGTGATGAAAGACTTGGCCCAGGAAGGAATGACGATGGTGATCGTCACACACGAAATGGGTTTTGCCAAAGAGGTAGCTGATCGAATCCTGTTTATGGATCAAGGAATTGTTGTAGAAGAAGGCACGCCTGAACAGATGTTTTTCCACACCCAACAAGAAAGAACGCGGGAGTTCCTGAACAAGGTTCTGTAGCTCGCTTCTCTTTTTCAACCTCTGGATTCTCTTGAATTCAGAGGTTTGCTCCATTCCGGTATAATAGTATGTATTACATCGTGAGGGGGAG
Organism: Brevibacillus sp. FW306-2-1A-C05A; assembly: GCF_058781555.1. Taxonomy (NCBI): domain Bacteria; kingdom Bacillati; phylum Bacillota; class Bacilli; order Caryophanales; family Paenibacillaceae; genus Brevibacillus; species Brevibacillus sp. FW306-2-1A-C05A. The sequence continues at coordinate 26,915 of NZ_JBYSWV010000002.1, read as the reverse complement.
TTTTTGCAGATGGCGTACACCGTCTTTTTAGTTGAAGATAATCAGGATTTAAACTCCATCTTGCAGAAGTATCTGGAAAACGCAGGCTATACCGTGGAAGCATTTCTGGACGGCTTCTGTGCCCAGCAAAAAATCCGGGAGACACCTGACCTCTGGATCTTGGACATTATGCTGCCCGATACGACCGGATACACCTTATTCAAAGAGATCAAAGCAATCCACCCGGATATTCCTGTGATCTTTATCTCTGCCAAAAACCAGGAAATCGACCGGGTTGTCGGTCTGGAACTAGGCTGCGACGACTACATCTCCAAACCATTTTTACCGCGAGAACTGATCTTGAAAACGCAAAAGCTGCTGGAACGCAAAAACGGCACAAAGCCTCATCGGCACGCTATAAACAAAATAAACGACTATACCATTCACCGCGAAAACCACACCATTCATCACGAAGGTGTTTCCATATCCCTGACCAGCAAGGAGTTTGAGCTATTGCTGTTTTTCATTGACCATCCAAATCGTGTGTTCTCTCGGGAACAAATTTTGGAACGATTGTGGGACAAAAACTATTATGGCTCTGATCGTGTAGTCGACGATACTGTGCGGCGCATACGAAAAAAAATGCCAAAGCTGTCCATAGAAACTGTCTATGGCTACGGTTACAGGTATAGGCTGGTGAATGGATGAGAGACAAACCGTTTGGACTCCAAATATGGGTAATCATGACCGCTTTTCTCACTTTTATTACGGGGATCATCACGGTTGTACTCGTCACATATGTCTCGGTCGATGTCCTAATCAATCTCGTTCGGCTTCTCGTCATACTCTCTATCATCAACATCTGCATAGCCAAGTTTATCTCGAATAAAATTACCGAGCCATTGCGCTACTTGGAAAAGAAGGTTCGCAAAATTGCAAACAAGGAGTGGGAAGAACCGATTGATCTAAATCGCGGAGACGAATTCGGCAAACTGGCTTCCTCTATTAACATGATGCAAGAATCGCTCAAGAAAATGGAGATGGAGGAAGAAATTTTTTTACAAAGCGTTTCCCATGATTTGAAAACACCTATCATGGTCATCCACAGCTATTCCCAGGCGCTTTTGGATCGAATCTATTTGAACGACTCTTTTGACGAGACGGTTGCTGTCATTATTAAAGAAGCGAAGCATCTCGAAAAAAAGGTAGAAAAACTGCTGTACCTCAACAGTCTCGACTATATATTAGAAAGAAAAAGTGAATGTAAGCCCACGAACGTCCAAGCAATTGTTCACAATCTCATCGAGAGATTTTTACTGGTGCAAAACAATATCGTCATTCACAACCAGTTGAAAACTGTGTTTGTCTGGGGAAACGAGGAAGAGCTTACGGTAGCACTGGAGAACATTTTGGAAAACAATATGCGCTTTGCCAAATCTTCTATCTGGATATCGGTGAACCGCGTTCTCGTCCAAGAAAAAGAACTCGTGGAAATCATCCTGGAAAACGACGGTCCCCCGATCGAAGCTGAACAGCTAGATCAGTTGTTCAACCATTTTTACAAAGGGATGAACGGAAAATTCGGACTTGGGTTATTCATCACGAAAAAAATCATCCAATTCCATAATGGAGAAGTACACGCAGAAAACAGGGGAAAACGCGTGAGGTTTACCATCTTGCTGCCAAGCACGACCAACTGACGCTGCTTCTTCTCGATAAAAAACAGATAGCCCTCCCTTGGCTCGGTGGAGGGCTATCTGTTTCACATTTTTGCATCGCTTGCAGTCATCGACTTTTGTTCCGCTATCCGTGAATCGCATGTCCCAATGCCCCGCGAACCGCCTCGTTCAGCGCCTCTGAAAGCGTAGGATGCGGAGCGATAAAGTTCTCCATGGCATCTGCCGTCATTTCGGCATGCAAAAGAAGCGCCGCCTGCCCGATCAGCTCTGTTGCCAGCGGCCCCACCAACGTCACGCCGACGATCTCGTGGTACGCCGGCTCCACCAGCACTTTTACTTTGCCTGCGGCTTCCTGCAAAATCATCGCCTTGCCGTTGGCCGAAAAAGAAAACTCGCCGACGAGCAGCCCTGCGTATTGCTCTCTGGCCTGACGCTCCGTCAATCCGACGGAAGCCACCTCCGGCGATGTATAAATGCAACGAGGCACAGCGCGCAGGTTGAGCATGGCTTCCTCGCCGCATGCGTTGCGAGCAGCAGTCTCGCCTTCGTGAAAAGCTACGTGGGCAAGCTGAATCGTTCCGCGCGCATCACCTGCGGCATAAATATGCGGCTGGCTCGTCTGCAAGCGCTCGTTTACCTCGATCCCGCGCGCTGTCGCTTTTACCCCGGCTCGATCGAGCGAAAGTCCGTCCAGACGCGGCTTTCTTCCGATCGCTACCAGGACGGCATCTGCCTTGAGTTCCTTTACCCCCTCCGGAGTACGGATGCGCGCCAGCCTGCCCGTGCGATCCAGTGCTTCCACGCTGCTCCCCAGATGCAACTGCACGCCCTCCTGCTTCAGGCTGCGCTCCAGAAATGCCGCGATGTCAGCGTCTTCTCCCGGCAATAGTTGCTCCGCCAGCTCCACCATGACGACCTGGCTGCCCATTCTGCTGTAAACGGAAGCAAATTCGCAGCCGATCACTCCCCCGCCCACGATGAGCAGCACGGGCGGAGCCTTTTCCAATGACAGGCAGTGACTGCTGTTCAAAATCCACTCCCCGTCGAATGGAGCAAAAGGAAGGGCGATTGGCTCCGCCCCGGTCGCTACAATAAATTTCTCTGCCTCTACGCTGCTCGTGCCGTCTGCCGTCTCTACCCGCAAAGAGCGCTCGTTTTGAAACGTCGCGCGTCCTCGCATGACCTGCACCTGATTGCGCTTCATCAAGTACTGCACGCCGCCAGTCAACTTTTGAACGATGCCCTGCTTGTAGGCGTGCACTTTCTCCCATTGGACTCGCGTCTGGTCCACAGGGCTTTCGATGCCGAAGCGTCCTGCATGCAAGACGTGCTGATATGTGTCCGCGCACTCCAGCAGCGCTTTGGTCGGCATGCAACCTTCGTTCAGGCAGGTGCCGCCCAGTTCCTTTTGTTCGATCAGCACAACCTGCTTTCCGGCACGCGCCGCCGTAATTGCCGCCACGTAGCCCGCTGGTCCTCCGCCGATAATCGCGATATCGTACATGCCCTTCCCTCCCTAGACCAGCAGGCTGTGCGGTTCTTCCAGGTAAGACCGGACTGTCGCCAAAAACGCCGCAGCCGGAGCGCCGTCGAGCACCCGATGGTCAAATGTCAGGGAGAGCGGCAATATGCTGCGGCGTTGCAGCTCGTCGCCGACAAATACAGGCGTGTCCTTCGCCGCGCCTACGCCCAATATCCCGGCTTCCGGCGGATTCAGCACAGGTGTAAAGGTGTCTACGCCATAGCTGCCCAGGTTGGTGATCGTAAAGGTAGAGCCTTTCATTTCTTCCGGCGCAAGCTGATTTTGTCTTGCCCGTGCGCTGACGGATTTCAGTTGGCTGGACAGCTCGGCAAGCGTCTTCTGCTCGGCCTGGCGAATGACGGGGACGACCAGACCTTTTTCCAGCGCGACGGCTATTCCGAGATGAACCTCTTCGTACAGCTCGATCCGGTCTTCCACATACGCGCTGTTCATCTGCTTGTGCCGCAAAAGCGACAGAACGACCGCCCTGGCAATCAAATCGGTAACGGACAGCTTGAGCTGGTAGCGGCGCTCCATTTCTGGCGAGAGCTTTTCCTTCAGTTGCAAAAGCTCGGTAATGTCCGCCTGCATCGTGATCGTCAGTTGGGCGCTTTGCTGCAGGCTCTGGTACATCCGCTCGGCAATGACTTTGCGCATGCCGGAGACAAGAATGCGCTCAGGCTGCTTTTCGGCTGTGTTCACGGCCGCTGCCGCATGGTCGCTGCTGCCCGCGACAGGTGCAACGCTCGTTTGCACGCCAGCAACTTGTGCCGCCGCATTCGTCTCTTTTTCCCCGCCAGCCTGAATGAAGCGCTCCACGTCTTCTTTGGTGATTCTGCCCTGCGGCCCTGTGCCCGTCAGCTTTGTGTAGTCAATGCCCGCTTCTTCTGCCATCTTGCGCGCTACAGGCGAGATTTTGATCCCATCCCGCGGACGATCCAGTACGGCAGTTGCAGTTGTTGCCGCTGGCGCTCCTGCTTTTGTCCGCTGCTCATCCGAAGCCGCCAGCGCAGCGACCGACTCGGCAGTCGCTTTTGCCGACGCGGCGACAGAGGCCGTCCCTGCCAGTTCCCCTGGCTGTCCGATCACTCCAAGCACGGTGCCGTAGGGGACCACGCCACCCTCGGGAACCTCGATTTTCAACAGCACGCCGTCTGCAGCGGCCTCTACTTCCATTTCAATTTTTTCCGAGCTGATGTCGACGATGCCCTCGCCTTTTTTTACCGCCTCTCCCTCGCGCTTCTTCCAGGCGATAACCGTACCTTCCACCATTGCCATTCCCAGCTTGGGCATAATGATATTTTCTGCCATTTTGCTCTCTCCTCTCCTGCCTTGCCTACGCGCTTGTTTTCAGCCGAAAAAGCACCCGGCATTGCTCGTTGCCGACAGCCGGGTGCTGCCCAGTCGATCAGGAAACGGCGGTAATCGAAGCGTCTCCGATCATTTCCGACACGACCTGAATGACCTTTTGCGGCGATGGCAGATACAGATCCTCCAGCACCGGAGAAAACGGAACAGGGGTATGCGGCGCTGTGATCCGTTTGATCGGCGCATCCAACGTGTCGAAGCCTTTATCGGCCACAAGCGCTGCGATATCGGTGGCGATGCTGCAGCGCGGGTTCGCCTCGTCGATCACGATCAGGCGATTCGTCTTCGCGACGGAAGCCAAAATCGTATCCTCATCCAGCGGCGACAGCGTGCGCGGATCGACTACCTCGACCTCGATTCCCTTCTTCGCCAACTGGTCGGCTGCCGCAAGCGCTGTCTGTACCTGCTTGCCGATGGCGACAATCGTCAGGTCGCTGCCCACGCGCTTGATGTCCGCTACGCCGAGCGGGATCGTGTAGTAGCCTTCCGGAACTTCTCCTGTGGTGTTATACAGCGTTTTGTCCTCGAAGAAAATGACCGGGTCGTTGTCCTCGATGGCGGCGAGCAGCAAGCCTTTTGCCTCATACGGCGTGGACGGCACGACTACCTTGATGCCCGGGATGTGCGTGAACATGGCGTACAGGCTCTGCGAGTGCTGCGCTGCCGCCCGGAATCCGGCGCCGTGCATCGTGCGAATCGTGATCGGAACCTGCGCCTTGCCGCCAAACATGTAGCGGAATTTCGCCCCCTGATTCATCACCATGTCAAGGCAGCTTCCGATAAAATCGTTGAACATCAGCTCGGCAATCGGCCTCATCCCTGTTGCCGCAGCCGCCATGGCCGCCCCGATGTAGCCCGCTTCGGTAATCGGCGTATCCAGCACGCGCTCGCGGCCGAACTCCTGCACAAGCCCTTTGGTCACGCCAAGCACGCCGCCCCACGCTTCATCGTCCTGCAAATGGTCCACCTGCGCGCCGCCAGCCACGTCCTCGCCCAGCAAAATCACGTTCTCGTCGGCTCTCATCGCCAGCTTCATCGCTTCGTTTACAGCGGCAGAAAAGCTGATTTTTCTCGTCATGTTCTCCATCCTCCTCTCTTAGTACGACACGTACACGTCTGTCAGCAGCTCTTCGGCGTTCGGATACGGGCTTTCCTCGGCAAAGCGGATTGCCTCCTGAATCGCCGCTTCCACCGACTGCTCGATCTCTGTCAGCTCCGCGTCAGCGAGCGTTTGCGATGCAGTCAAATGATTGCGGAACGTCGCAATCGCATCTTTTTCGTTCAAGTGCTCCTGCTTGTCGCTCTCTTTTTTGTATTTTTGCGCATCCCCTTCGAAATGCCCGTAGTTGCGGTAAGTCACACATTCAATCAGGGTAGGGCCTTCGCCGCGCCGCGCACGGGCTACTGCTTCCTCCGCCGCCCGGTAAACAGCGAGTACGTCTTTGCCGTCCACTCGCACGCCCGGCATATTGTAACCGCTTGCACGATCGGCGATATGAGTGCAGCTCGAGGCGTATGTAAACGGCGTCGCCTCTCCGTACCCGTTGTTTTCTGCCACAAACACGACAGGCAGCTTCCAGATCGCCGCCAGATTCAAGCCTTCGTGGAAAGTTCCCTGGTTGTTTGCGCCATCCCCAAAGAAACATACGCTGACCGCACTGGTCTTTTTCAGCTTGGCTGTCAACGCCGAGCCACACGCCAGCGGGAATCCGCCTCCGACGATGCCGTTTGCCCCCAGCATCCCTTTGTCCAGGTCCGCGATGTGCATCGAGCCGCCCTTGCCTTTGCACAGCCCTGTCGCCTTGCCGTAAATCTCCGCCATCATTCCATTCAAGTCGCACTCTTTGGCAATGCAGTGGCCGTGACCACGGTGCGTGCTGGTAATGCTGTCCTGCTGGTTCAGATGTACGCCCAGCCCAACCGCAATCGCCTCTTCTCCCGCATACAAGTGAACAAAGCCCGGCAGCTTGCCCTGTCCGAACAACACGTGAACCGCGTCCTCGAATTTGCGGATCTCCAGCATTTTGCGGTACATCCATTTCGCCTGCTCACGGGACAGCACCTGTTCTTCCGCCTGGATTACTTTCATCAGATACGCCTCCTCCATCGTGACTTGTCTGGAACGACCGGTCGATCGCTCTTGCCCTTTTCTATGTGCAATCCTTGTGCCAGCCTGGGCCTGTCCGACAAAAACGCGTATTTGCGCCATGTTTCCGACTCGTTTTGCCGGGACATGTCCCTCGCAGGTGAGACAAACTGAGACAGGCGTCCCATTTTGTCCCATTTTTTCTCAATTCTCACTGGGCCGCACCTGCCTCTGTCCGGCTTGGTCGATGGCAGAAAATAAAAAAGGCCGGTTCTTTAAGAACCGACCAGGTGACGCTGTCTTCCTTGCAGCATATGGAGCGCGCTCTCCGCCTCCCGGGCAAGCCATGGCGGACAGACATCCAGCACCGAAAACGAAGATGCTGCCTGTGCGTGCAACACCTTGCGTATTCGCGCGGCCAACCATTCGGCTCCACCCGGCACGCCCAGCTCGGACAGGCTTGCCATCCGTTCAGGCTGCACCTGCGGATACTGCTCGACAGCGGCTCCTTGGGCAGCCGTCTCGTAAAAGGACTGGACGACCTCACCGTACGCACGCCCGCAGCCCTCTGCATTGATGAACGCCTGCACAGCAACGGCGCGTGTCAAACGCCTCTGGGCAATCCCGCAAAATTTATAGCCGTCGATGGCAAGATCGTACGTCCCTGGACAATAGGAGCCTACGACCTCGCCGCTGTTCATGCGCTCTCCATCGTCGCCCAACGCTGCGCGAATCAGCTCGACCATTTGCGCGAAAAACGGCTCGGGATTCAAGTCGGCAGCTCCGACAGGCATCACCAGCGACAGATTGACCACGCCCGGAGCGAGCGGAACGGCCGCGCCCCCCGATTGGCGGACAGCCGTGCGATATCCTTTTGCCTCCAGCTCGCGAACAGCCTCCGCCGCCTGTGGCAGCTTGGCGTCCCGCGAGCCGAGCACCACTGCCTTTTCGTGCCGCCAGAGGTGAACCAGCGGCGCGATTGCCGCATCTTTTGCACACAGGCGGGCGTACGCTTCGTCGATGCCAAACGGGACAAGCACGTCCCCCGTATGTATCCGGGAGGTCGTGTCGAGCAGTTGCAGCGTCGTTTGTCGCCATGTCGGTTGCATACGTGCGTTCCTCCCTGTTGTTTTCGTCGTCAGAGGCTCAGAGCCGATACTTTTTCAGCTTGCGGTAAAAAGTGCTGCGCGGAATGCCCAGCAGCTCGGCCGCCACAGACGCGCTGCCGCCGCTCTTTTCCAGCGCCTGGACGATCGTTTGCCGTTCCAGCTTCTCGCGATAGCGCAAGGAGTCCGGTTCGTAAAAAGCTGGCTCGTTTGCCGCGTGACCTGCGCCGAGGCGCAAATCTGTACTTGGCTGGTCCGGATACACGGAGACGGAAAAATCGTGGTTCAGATCGGGCTTGGTCAAGCCGATAAGAAAACGCTTCCAATCTTCTCTGGGAATCACCCTGAGACGCTCCACCACGTTGTACAGCTCGCGAATGTTTCCCGGCCAGTCGTAGGCTAGCAGCTCCTTTTGCAAAACGTCCGGCAACTCCAGCTCGTCGTAGCCGTTTTTGCGGCAATAATGCCGAATGAGCAGCGGAATGTCCTCCTTGCGCGAACGAAGCGGCGGCAGCGAGACGGGCAGCACGTGCAGCCGATAGTACAAGTCCTCGCGAAACGTGCCTTCGCTCACCTGCTGGCGCAAATTGCGGTGCGTAGCCGCGATGACGCGAATATCCAGCGATTGTTCTTCCGCACTCCCGATCGGCGTGACTTTTCGCTCCTGGAGGACTCGCAGCAAAGCTACCTGCATCGCCGCCGGAATTTCCCCGATCTCGTCGAGAAACAGCGTTCCCCCGTTGGCCTGCGCCAGCTTGCCCTTGTACCCGCGGCGGCGCGCCCCCGTGAAGGCTCCCTCGACGTAGCCAAACAGCTCGCTTTCCATCAGCTCGCGCGGGATCGCCCCGCAGTTGACCGCGACAAACGGCCCTTCCCGGCGCGGGCTGTTGTCGTGAATCGCTTGCGCCGCCAGCTCTTTTCCCGTGCCGCTCTCGCCGTAAATCACGACATTGCCGTCCGTTGGCGCAATTCGCTCCAGCTCCCGCAGCACACGGGCAAAAGCCGCGCTTGTTCCCTTCTCGCCTTTGAACTGAAACGCGGGGCTGCCGCTGAGAAAAATGCGCGGAGCCCGCGTGCTGCTGGGAGTCAGCTCGACAATCCAGCCGATCAAGCCGTTATGGCGCCCGGAGAACACCGGGGCTTGCCTGACCTCCATCAGCCCGTATTCGGCCAGCTCGCGCCGCGTCCGTCCTGACCAGCCAGCAATTTGTTTGCGTATGCCCGCACTCGCGTACACCACCCGCTCTTCCTGGTTGTAGACGATCAGATGCCGTTCCGGTTCGTCCGCCAAAAGCACGGAGCGCTGCAGCAATTCCAGCTCGTCCTGCTGCCGCTGCTTCATCCACGCCTGCTCGATGGAGTACGCCAATGTCATAACGGTCGCCATCGTCTGGGGATGGCTGCGCTCCAGCGGGCTGGATACGTCAATGACCCCGAGCAGGCCGCCTGCTTCGTCGCGAATCGGCGCGGCAAAACAGCTCCAGCGATGAGAGGCAACAGAATAATGCTCCGTCCCGTTGACCATGATCGCTTCCTTTGCCATGAGCGCCGTTCCGATGGCATTGGTCCCTACCTCTTCCTCCGTCCAGCGCACGCCCTCGACGAAATTGATCGCGTTCGCATCCAAAAGCGCCCGTTTTTCGCCGCGCATGCTCAACACATAGCCCTCGGGATCAATCACGAGCGCAATCATTCCCACATCGTGAATAAAAGGCGACAGTCGGTCGATCTGCGGCAAGGCAAGCTCCAGCAAAAGCCGGCTGCTCTCCTGCTGCCTTTTCAAAGCGTCTCCTGCCAACACAACCTGTCCCGTTCCTGCGTACGGATTTACCCGATTTCTTTTGCAGCGATGCCACGACTCTGTAATCCGTTTGTTGATTCGTGCTGAGTCAATTACACCTTCTTGAACAAAACGTTTCCACATCCGCAACGAAACGCTTTCCTCGAACATGCATCAACCACCCTCCGCTTTACGAATCAATCCTTTCCCTCAAGATTATCCCGAATGTTCAGAAGTTTCAAGGTCTGTCTGTTTTTGACGGCTGCTCTCCAAAATCACCGTCCGCATTCACACGAACAACCAAAAAAGACGATGGCCCCTGCTCTACCAGCAGCCATCGTCCCACTTCTCCTTTTTCCACATAACTCATGCGCCAGCAGCAAACACACACGGGACGTCCACGTAAACGCCCGGCCTCTCCACCACGCGCCCGTCAAGCGAAGTTTTCTGCCATCCGGCAAAAACGGCAGTCCTTCGCACTTACCGAAGGCGTCCATGTGTCAAGGTCTCGTCGTCGTGCTTTTCGCGTGCAGGTTCCAGGCGTTTTTGAGCAAGTCGATCAGCTTCTTTTGTCTCTTTTTCAAAACATCCGGCGTCCACTCTTTCTCCTGAATCACTTGAGTCGTGAGCGCAAATGAGCTGATCCCGTTGCTCGTTTGAAAATAGGAGGCTTTCTTCTTTTGAAAATCATAGTTTTTGGCCTGCGCATTTTTGGCCCGTGTCAGCAACACGAGATTGCCCAGTTTATGAACGTACTCGGAAGGATTGGGGAAATGCTGCAACCAGTCGCTGTTCGGTTTGGGCGTTTGCGGCAAGACGTGCTCGACGGTAATAACCGAATAGTCGTAGTAAGGCTGCCCTGCCGTCAAAAGCGAGTCCAGGCGCAAAAGCAAATAGCGCTTGGCCGTATCCTTGAGATCCGTGTACACATCTCCGTTCAGCATGCGAATGACTTCCTGCTTATCCTCTTCCGTCACCTCAAGAGCCGACTCGTCGGAAAACATGTCGACGCCTTTATCCATCTCTCGCAAAATTTGCGAGTACCGCGACATGCGCCAGTTGAAGTTTTTCCGCAAAATCATGCTCGTACCAGCCAGCACCTCCAGGCGGTAGAGAAAATCTTCTACCTTTTGGTTGTGATGACGCATGTAGTACATGGCAGGCGGAATCCAGTCGTTGTTGTCAATCCGGTTCAACAAGCTCAAAATCTTGATAAGCTGTGGCTGCTGGCTGAAAAATGAATTGTAGTTTACCAGCTTTAAATAAATCTCCCCATACGGGATCAAGTATTCATCAATAAACCGGCTGCCGCTGATCGTGGAAAAAATCTCGTTGTACTCGTCTTTGTAATTCGCGCTGCCTTTTCGCTTCTGGATAATCATCCTCATGTGATCGAACAGCTTGTTGAAACGGTCCCTGCCGAGAGAAACCTCGACGTCTTCCCACTTGCTTGTGTAGTGGTCCTGCTCATGTTTCGGGATATCGCCAATGACCTGCGCTTTGAAAATATCGCTCGTCATCAGATCCAGCCCGCGATCATTCAGCACGGTAAAAATGCGGAAAGCCGAATCAAAATTGGGAGTCGACACCACGACAATATAGCAAAGCGTTGCGATCACGCCAGGCAGCGTCTTGACCGTGTGCGGATCCAATTCGTTGAGCCGCTCCAAAAAGTACAGGGCGTTGTCCCGAATCGCCTTTTGACTGTCCGTTTTCACGGGCGTATCTGCATTCAGCTTTTGCGTAGCACCCCGCTCCTGAATGCTCACTTTGAAAAAGTCGCTGTCGCGATTGCGCAGACAGAGACGGTACGTATCGGCAATGTTTCGAATCTTGCTCCCTCTTTGCACGATCATGTCATCAATCTCGGCAGCGTAGTCGTCGCCCAAATAATCCCGCAATACCGCAAGCAAAATCGTCAATGTCGTAAGCCGCTGCTGGCCGTCCAACACTTCTGCATGAGGGCCGTCTTTCTTGACCAGCACAATGCTGCCGAGAAAATAAGGCTCCTCTACATCGCCAATATTTTTTTCCGTAATCCCGTAATGTTCGATAAAGTCGAGCAAATCATCCAGCAGTTCTCCCGCTTCGTTGGTCGTCCATGAGTACGGACGCTGAACGGAAGGAATCGTAAACAAGTAATCATCGGAAAAGACTTTATGTAAAGGAGTCTCCTGCGCAAATAACGTCGTCTTCAAAATGCTGCCTCCCCGAATGCTTGTAATGGGTGATCCAACTAATGAAATAGGTATTATTGCCCACCTAGGAATATACCCTACTTTCCAGTTCTTTGAAACCGTTAATTCATCCGATTCTGGAAAACGTGCCTATTCGCCTATTTTTTCAGTACAAAGTCAGACATGACGACTTTTTCCCACTGTATCCCTTATGGTTTTACATTGGTGTAAAGCGTGACAGAGCCGTTATGTTCGATTACCGCCTTCAAATGAAAGTTCATTTCTTTGGGCTGCAAATACTCGTCGTGCAACTGCTGATATCGCGGGTCGCCTTTGGCTTTTGCCGCCTTGATGTAGTCTACGGTGTCCGGGTCTTTCTCGAAGTTTTTATATTTCACCTGATACCCGAAAATGGCTTCCACTTTTCCATCGACGGTTTTTTCCTCGTAGTCGGACAAAGTAAACGCCAGCAGCTCATAGTAGGGCGAGAACGCCTTTTTGCATTCCTCCACCATATAGCTGGCGATTTTGTTCTGGTTTGCGGAGATGTCTATCGTCTGATTCAACGCAGCACCGGCATCAGCCGCGGCCGGAGCTTCTTTCGGCGCTGGCAAGGCGTTCTCCTGTACAGTTTCCTCCGGGGCGCAGCCGCTGACAAAAGCTGCGAAAAGCATGCAAAAGCACGTGACGACCACTTTTTTCATAGGAAGCCCACCTTATTTGCTTTAATGATTGGTTACAAGGTAGACGTTCCTGGCGTACGTTACGTCTCGTACTATCCAAATAAAAAAAGGTGGAGCATCTGACTGCTTCCACCTCATACAATCTGCCTTTTTGCTCGTTACGAGGACTCCCCAGACAGAGCAGACCACGCTGCCGACGGCTGGTTCACTCTGCCGCTTCCCACTTTGCCACTTCTTCGCGCACGCGCGGCGCCACCTCGGTGCCCAAGAGCCGAATCGCCTGCATGACCTGATCGTGCGGCATCGTGCCTACAGGAACGTGCAGCATGAACCGGGTGATCCCGACCTGTTTGCGCAGGTGAATGATCTTCGCCGCTACGGTTTCCGGGTCGCCTACGTACAGCGCGCCTTCAAAGCTTCTGGCCGCGTCAAAGCTCGAGCGGTCGTAGTGCCCCCAGCCGCGCTCCCGTCCCAGGACGTTCATGACTTGCTGGGTAGACGGGAAAAACTTGTCGGCTGCCGTCTCCGTATCCCAATCGATGAAGCCGTGCGAGTGGGAAGCCACCCGCAGCTTGCGCGGATCGTGACCGCCTTTGATCGCTGCGCGCCTGTACAGCTCGACCAGCGGCGCAAACTGCACTGGGCGGCCGCCAATGATGGCGAGAACGAGCGGAAGCCCCAGCAGTCCGGCCCGAATGACCGATTGCGTGTTGCCGCCACTGCCGATCCAGACGGGCAGCGGGTCCTGGACAGGCCGCGGATAAATCCCGAGATTTTGGATGGCAGGCCGATGCTTGCCGCTCCAGGTCACCTTTTCCGACGCGCGGATTTTCAGCAGCAGCTCCAGCTTTTCTTCGAACAACTCATCGTAATCGTTCAAATCATAGCCGAACAAAGGAAATGATTCGATAAAAGACCCTCTCCCGGCCATGATTTCTGCGCGTCCGTTCGAGAGCGCATCGAGTGTCGCAAAGTCCTGGAATACACGAACCGGGTCAGCCGAAGACAGCACCGTCACCGCGCTCGTCAGTCGAATCCGCTTGGTCTGTGGCGCAGCCGCCGCAAGCACCATCGCGGGAGAAGACGCAGCAAAGTCTTTCCGGTGATGCTCGCCAACGCCAAACACATCAAGCCCTACCTGATCCGCCAGCACAATTTCCTCGACCACTTCCCGCAAACGCTGCGCATGGCTGATAACCTCGCCGGTTTGTGGGTCCGGCGTCGTTTCGACAAAGGTGCTTACCCCTATTTCCACGCAAAAAGCCCCCTTACTGTTTCGCATTTTTCTTCCAGTGACACACGTAGCTTCTCACCAAATAATATCTTTATTTTAAGATTCTCGAACTTAAATTTCAACCCTGCAACTGCACCGCCTCTTTTTCCCGCACAGATTAGAAAACTTGGCTGCGCCAAGCCATTGGCGAACCTCGAAGGTTAGTTGCCCTGATACTGGATAATTTTTATCTGCACAAAAAAATAGGGACATCGTCGCCAATGTCCCTATCTGTTGCCCAAACGATTATTACCGCTTGGCGTTCCCGTCCTGCTCATCGAGCGGAACCGCCTTGCCAATGCCAAAAGCGTAAAAGCTGATCGTCATGATGCCCAGGAACACAATCCCGGCAATCAGCGAGATGCGTGTTTCATCGTTAATCCACATTCCGACCAGTACCATCAGCAAAAAGGCAATCGTGACGTAGTTGGTCAGTGGAGCAAGCGGCATTTTGAACGGATGATCGCGCAGCTCTGCCGCTCTTTGCTTGCGGAAGCGGATTTGGCTGATTAGAATGACGAACCACGGAACCATTCCAGGCAGCACGCTTGCGCTGTACACATACACAAACAGATTTTCCGGCGCGATATAGCTCAAAATCACGCCGACGCCCAAGCCGATCAGCACGCCGATCGTTCCCAGAAGCGGCACGCCGTTATGGGACAGCTTGGTGAAAATTTTCGGAGCCTGTCCGTTCATACCGAGCGTATAAAGCATGCGACCCGCACTGTAAATACCACTATTACAGCCGGACATCGCTGCGGTGATAACGACAAAGTTAATCAGTCCAGCCGCTGCCGTAATCCCGATTTTCGCAAACGTCGCCACGAACGGGCTGCCAATCGACTGCAGTTGATCCCATGGGTAAACGGTTACAATAACAAAGATTGCACCGATGTAGAAAATGAGAATACGCCAGATGATGCTTTGGATCGCGCTCGTCAACGTTTTCTTTGGATCTTTTGCCTCACCAGCCGTAATCCCGATCAGCTCGACCCCTTGATAAGCCCCGATTACCAATGATAAAGCGAAGAAAAAGCCTGTCCAGCCGCCAGCAAAAAAGCCGCCGTGTTCCCACAGGTTCGACAATCCGATTGCGTTGCCGCCGTTGCCGATTCCGAAGAAAATCAGGCCAAATCCGGCGATAATCATCAAGACGATCGTAACAATTTTAATCATAGCGAACCAAAACTCAAATTCACCAAACGATTTAACGGAGAACAAGTTCGCTGCCCCGAGAATCAGCATGGCAATAATCCCGGGAATCCAGGCCGGCAAATCCGGGAACCAGTACTTCATGTACGTCCCGACGGCGATAATCTCCGCCATCCCCACGACGACCCACTGGAACCAGTTGCTCCAGGCCGTCAAGTAACCAGCCAAGGGATGAATGTACTTGTAGCCAAACGTCGCGAACGACCCGGTGCTCGGCTCTACATACAGCATTTCCCCCATGGCGCGCATGATAAAAAATATAAAAATTCCTACAATTGCATAAGCAAGCATTACGGATGGACCCGTCCATTGAATCGTGCTTGCCGAACCCATAAAGAGCCCTACGCCAATTGTACCGCCCAATGCGATCATTTGAATGTGGCGCGTTTCCAGACCCCTTTTTAACTCTTTCTTTTCCACTTCGGTTCTTCTTCCTCTCTGCTTTGGCTAGCTGTATTTGCGAAAAAGCTGTAGAGTACTACCTAATCGTACACATCATGAGCAGGCGATCATTTTTACTTGATAAAAAAACGTTCTCCTGCATCATGTCGTGCTTCTAATAAAGCATTCCTAATAGTTGGTAAGATTATTCTTCTCCCCCTTTTAGCGTGCTTTACTCCAGAAACACTTGTTTATTGTAATATGTTTTTCTGATAATAACAATTATATTCACTAGAAAAACAGTTGGTAAATCAATATATTCAGACTTATATAAAATAAAAAATATGTGATAAATAAAATAAATTTCTGTGGTCCAAACCTCCCACAAACCCGCATAAAAAAGACACCCTGCACAGGTGTCCCGCTTCCCTACATGATTATCTATAAAGTAATCTTTACTACAGTTCCGCGTCCTTCCTCGCTGTTGATGACGATCTCTCCCTGATGCGCCTTGATGATATCGTGAGCAATCGCCATGCCCAGCCCGGAGCCTTTATGCGCATCGCCCGTGTTCGTCCCCCGGTAGTAACGGTCAAAAATCCGGTTCAGCTCTTCTTTTTTAAACCCTTTTCCATCGTCCGCAATCGTAATGCGCACGCGTTCTTTCTTTTCAACGCTCACCGTAATCTTTACCCCGTCATCGTTGTGGACGAGCGCGTTGTAGATCAGGTTGTTGATCGCCCGCCACATCAAGATTTCATCTGCCTCTACGGGGATGTACTCTTCGCTGAACGCAAATTCGATGTGGCAGTTGGCGTACTTCGGGTCGTTGAGGATGTCAATCACGATGCTGCGCAAGAGCGTGACCATGTTGACCGTCTTCCGCTGCAGCGACAGCTCTTTGTTCCTCAGCCGCGTCGTCAAGTTCAGGTCTTCGATGACCTCTTTGATGTACACTGACTTTTTCTCGATAATCGCTGCATACTCCCTGATTTCGTCCAGCGTAAAATGATAGTCCGGGTCGCGCAGCATTTCCGAGTGCAGGATGACCTGGTTGTCGTAAAAAATCACGTACCGACTGAGATTCGGGTTTTCCATTCCGATGAAGTAGCTGTAGCGCCTGTCTGCGCTCGCCTTTTCCCCTACGAACACGGTCGTATCGCCATTCACTTCCTGGTACTTGTACATTTGAATCATGTCTGCTGGCGTATAATGCTTCATCACGCCTGCGGGCACCCGATAGCCCCACACTTCGTTGCCGTTTTCATCGAGAATCTGAATCCACGCGTTCTTTTTTTGCAGCGCATCTTTTCCTTCTGGTGTCAGCGTGAATGTACCCCAAGCCTTTCATCGTAATCAAATACTTCGGCTGGTCCTCGATTTTTTCCCGCAGCCTGCGAATGTGCACCATGACGGTGTTGTCGATTCCGATAAAATCCTCGCCCCAGACCGTGTCATACAGCTTTTCCTTGCTAATCACTTTGTTGACGTTTTCCAGAAACACCTTCATCAGCCCAAGCTCTTTCGGCTTTAACTCAATGGCAACGCCGTTCTTTAACAGCTCTGCTTTTTGCGGATTCAACTCGATGGGGCCTGCCTTTAGCACAGGGTCTGCTTCCTCCACAGACTCTGCTGCGGCATAGTCTGCTCGCCTCAACTGCGCCTTGACGCGGTAGGCAAGCTCTTTCGGGCTGAACGGCTTTGTAATATAGTCGTCACCGCCGATGGCAAAGCCGAGAATTTTGTCAATTTCCTCTGTTTTCGCCGAAATGAACAAAATCGGCACCTTCGAGATGCTTCTCATTTGTTTGCATACGTCATAGCCTTCCCCATCGGGCAGCATGATGTCCAGCAGCACGAGATCCGGCTTCTTTTCCTGAAATTGAGCGAGGCCGTCTTTGGCCGTCGCAGACGTATAGACGTGTTCGATGCCTTCTCTTTGCAGCACCGTTTTAATGAGCCTCAAAATATCTTCTTCGTCGTCAATGATTAACACCTTTTTTGCAGACATCTCGACTTCGCCTCTTCAACTGCCCAACCTTTTTATGTGAGAGTATGCCTGACCGCTCCCCATTTATCAAGCCGGGCTTGTTCACCGATAGCGAAAATGCGCAGAAGAGCAAAGCTTTCCGCGAAGGCGTCTCTCCCTGCGGATCGGCAAGCTTGAAGCGCAGCAGGTTCGTCCCTATCGTTTTGCCGCCGCACAGGAGCGGAAGCGCAAAGTAGACAAGCAAAAAGCCCACAGTGGTGCAGAGCATCTCAATCAGTTCATTTGCCGTAAAAAAGCCAATCGTGACAAACAAGACTGCCTGAATCGCAAAATAATCGACCCACACCGCGAGCAACTGCGACAGTGGCGGAACCCGCTCGCTTTGCCGGATTTTGGCCGTTTTCGCCAGCAGCGTTTTTTTCGATGGAAACAGGGCGAGGATAATCGGGCCAATCCAGTAGCCAAACAGCGCTCCGCTGCTGTTCAGCATCAAATCGTCCACGTCAAAGATGCGATACGGACAATTGTAGATGCCGTAAATTCCGGTGACCTGCGTGACCTCGTAAAACAGGGACAGGGCAAAGCCGAAAGCAAGCGCTCGCTTCCAGTGCCGTTTTTCTTGCCAAAAATAGCGCAAGTAGACGCCAAAAGGGAGCAGCAGGAGAAAGTTGAAGGTTGCTTGCCAAAAGGCGCTCTGCTGAAAAACCTGCATGTACGTGGTCGGATTGGACCAGACGATTGAGCTGGCCGCAAGCGTATCGCTGACAAAGGAAAAGGGCACAAGCGAATAGTACACCGTATCCGCTGACTGGTGCGCGCACGTATCCCGCGTCTCCGGGAGCGGCAAAAGCACAAGAAACAACGCGGACAACATATAGTACATAAACGAGTAGGCCACGACAGAAGCCCACAGGCTCACATAGCCGTACTTCGGTAGCTGTAGATCAGCCACGGGATTACAAGCACAAATTCGAGCAGGAAAAAAGCGATAAATGCGGTTTGAATCGGGATCAAGTATGCCGACATGCTGCACCTCGTTCGATGGTCATGGACGCGCGTTGGCTCCCGACGCACGCCCACCTGGATGATTCGTCTGTACGATAGACTTTACAAAAATTATCATAGACGGTTGCTGTCATGCAATAAAAAAAGGTTCGGCTGTCATTTTCTGCTGACAGCCGAACTACTGATTCGCGTTATGTGTTTTCTTTTCCGGACCACAAAAACCGCGGCAGGCGGCTGAGCATGGCGGGCAACACCGTCACATGATCTTCTCTGGCGAACTTGATCCATTCCAGACGAAGCCCCTGCTCTTTGAGCGGACTCAACCCCCGGGCGACCTCTTCCGCGCCTTCGAGCATATCCTCCAGCTCATCTGCCCCGATCGTCAGCAGCAGATGACGCTGTTCCTCGCGCTGCCAGCCCGCTTTGAACTGCTCCATTTCCTTGAGCACCTCGTTGTCGGCCCACCAGACGGAAGGGCTGCCCGCCGCATAATGCGTAAACAGATGCGGTCTGGTGAACAAGGCGTGCAGCGTAAACAGTCCACCGAGGGAATGTCCGACAATCGCCTGTCTGGCCGGATCAATCGGCCACTCCTTGGCGATAGCTGGCATCAATTCTGTTTCCAGAAAATCGAGGAAGTCGTCTGCTTCGCCATGCGGCGGCCACGGTGAACCGTCAGGCCGTTTCGGAAGCCCTCCTTCGCTGGCCTGCATCGTAAAGTCGCGGCAACGCCGCTCCATGTCAAACGGCTCCCTGGACGGATAGCCAATGCCAATCACCAAGATCGGGTCGAAGCCCTTCGGCTTGCGCGTCTGCAGCTTGACCGCCTCTGCGAGCGTCTGAAACAGCGCATCTCCGTCCAACGCGTAGACGACTGCGTAACCGCTCGGCGGCGGCTCGTCTTTTGGCGTGGCAATCAAAATCCGGTAGTCGAGTTGCCTGCTCGACGTCATCTCGTACTCAAAGCAACGCTCTGCAATATGAGGTCTTTCTGTCATTTTGTTCATGGCTGAAGGAACCTCACTACATCGTCCATCACTTTGCTTTGGGCAATAAACCCGCCACTCAGCCAGTAATCATTGGACGTCTCGAAGACGCGACCGTTTTTCACCGCCGGAACGTTTTTCCACACTTCGCTTTCCTTCAACTCTTTTACAAAGCGATCTCCCTGATTGCCGTCGTTCACGAGGAAAATATAATCGGCATCCAGCTCAGGCAAAATTTCCAGGGACACTTCAAAAGCGCCGCCTTTCACCAGGCTGCTTGGCTCGAAGCCCAGCTCATGCGCGAGCACATAGCCGCTGAAATAGTCGCTATTCATGAAAAACATGCCTTTGGCATTAAAGCGGATGATTGCAGCTTTTTTCCCTTTTGTGATTCCTTCCAGCTTGGCTTTTGCTTTTGTGACCTTGTCGGCGTAGTCTTTGATCGCTTGCGCTGCCCTGTCTTCCTCCCCCAGCAATTTGCCCAGTTCGCGAATCGAGCTGTTCAAATCGGTGGATGCACTCTTGAACACATACGTAGGCGCGATTTTGGCATATTGCTCGTACACGCCGTTCTCCGCTGCATACGCATTGTGCAAAATAATCAGGTCCGGCTGCGATTCCAAAATCGCTTCAAAAGAAGGCTGTCCGCCCGCAAAACTGATCTGCGGCACGCTGCCGAGCTGATCTTGCAAATATTCCTGCGGGCTTACGCCGTTCGACCATTGCCGTACAGGCTTGATACCCAGCGTGAGCAAAGAATCCTCCATGACCGGAGCAAAAACTTTGGTCGGCTTCGCTGGAATCGTCACCTCATGCCCAAGCTCGTCTTTGACCGTCAGCGGGTAGACGCTCGCCTGCTCAGCCTTGCTCTTTTCCGCGTCTGCCGCATTGTTCTGTGCCGCTGTCTCCTGTTTGCTCGCCTGCGCCTCGGGTGCATCCGCATTCGTCCCGCATGCAGCCAGCAGTCCGGATACAAGCAACAAGGCTGACAGCAGGGCCAACGGTTTGCGAATGCGTCCCCGCCCTTTGTTTCCCGCGTTTATCATCAAAAAAGCTCCCCCTCCAAGTGATAACGATTCTCACATGAAGGAATTATAAAGCAATCCGCTACGTGACTCCATGGACTGGAACAGGTGAAGGGGCTGGATTTTTCCCTGTTAGCATCAAGGTAGCCTCTTCCAGCATCCGGTTCATTGCCAGAGCGGAATATTCGAACCACGGGTTGGAAGGAATGACGTACATCTGCCCGTTCTTGACCGCATTCAGCCCCCGCCATTGCGTGTGGTACTGCAAGGACAGCCAGTACCTTCTGGTGCTTGCGTTCGGACATATCAACAGCAGCAGCCTGTCGGGATTGAGCTGCGCCAACTGGTCGAGCGTAATCTCTTTGTTGGACAACTGCTTTAGCTCCGGGATCGTCGCAAGCGCCAGGTCCCCGTAAAGCATGTCGCGAATCCCTCTGTTGCTGTAGAGGTAGATTTGCTCGCCCGATATGCGAAGCGTGATGAATACATCCGCCCCGACTGCCTGGCTCACGCTCTCCCTCGCCTCCGCCGCCCTCGTCTCATAGTCTGCTATCCATTGTTCACACACGGATTGCCTGTCTACGGATTGGGCGGTTTGCCGAAGTTGCTCCCGCCAATCCGCCGCTCCGATTTCGACGCATTCGATCCCGGAGCTGAGCAGTTGCTTTCGAACCATCGGATCGTGTTCATGGTGCAAAATTAGCATGTCCGGCTTGGCCGACATCAGCTTCCGGAGACTTTCTTCGTCCAGGTCGGCTTCTGGCGAGCTCAGATGGACCTTGATCTGCTCTTGATAGTAGTAGTGGTAATACGGGCTCCACTTCGGATCAAGCGGTGCGGCAACCGGAACGACCCCCAGCACGAGCAGATTGCCGATGGCAGCCGCCGAAGTGACGGCTACCCGCTTTCTCGTGTCCCTGCTGTATGCAGAAGGCGAAACCCCGACTACTTTTTTAAACTTTCTGCTGAAGTAAAACTCATCGTGGTAGCCGACCTTGCGCGCGATTTCGCGCATATACAAATCGGAATCGCGCAAAAGCTGCTTGGCGTGGCCGATGCGCAGCTCCGTCAAATAGTCCATCACGCTCTGTCCGTACGCTTTTTTGAACGCCTCACCAAAATAATTGGGACTAAGCCCCGCCAACTGCGCCAAGCTCTGGATCGACATCTGCTCCGCAAAACGGCTGGCTATGTACTCACGCACTTCATCCAACGACATGTGCGGCGCATCCGTGCTTCCTGCTTCGCTATGGTTCCGCTCATTACTGAACATGCACAGCCACCTCCTGCACTTTTCAACAATGATGTTTATGCGAATGTGATATTGATAATCATTTTCATAATTGTAGCACAGGATAGCTGCTTTGGGACGGCAATCTTCCGAATCGCTTCAGACGTGTCGCAATAAAGCAGGCAAAGCAGGCATGAGCTTCGTTGGCCGCAAGTGCCTGTCTCCTTTTTATGAAAAATACCAGGGGCTTATCTATCACAGAAAAAGGGACTGCGACGCCAAGTAGTCTGCGCCCTCCGGCTGATGCAAAACCGCTGCTTTTTTGTACGTGTGCAAACGCAGCTTTTCAACGATTGTTTTCGTCATGCCAATCCCCTTTCGATTTGCCGGGCGATCTGTTCCACACAAAAAAGCCGCTCGCACAACCGGGCGTCGATCCGTCCCCGTGGCATGAGCAGCTTCTTCGGTTGTCGTTTGCTTTATTTCTTGTCAGCCTTCCCCGCACCGGCCATGATCTGAACGATTTCATCCAGCAGCATGTCCAACGTAATCGGGTCGTCGAAGTTGAATTTGCTGTCCAGCGTGTAGACGCGGCCTTGCTGGACGGCCGGAATCGTTTTCCACAACGGGCTTTCTGTCAGTTGCTTCTGGTGGACGCTTGTTTCATCACTGCCGTTGGTCAAAAGAAAAATATTGTCCCCCATGACTCCACCCCTTGGATATTGGCGCCGTGCATGTCTACGCCACATACGGCATTGCCCCGAAAACACGCGTTTTGCAAGTCAGCGTTTCTCAAGGCTCCCGTCTCCACGCAAACTCTTCTGAAGTGTCTTTCGCCGCTTTGCAGAAACGATTTTAGTTCATGGATGGTTAAGTCTTGATCTGTTACCATGTAACGCTTCCTCTCCCCCTGCGTTTTTGACTGCACGCCATGCTATCTTTGCAAAAATTCTTCGAGGCTGATCTGCCGCTTTTCGTAATCGGCGCCAAAGACAAGCTGAAAAAAACGGCCTTCCCCCTACAAATCGCAGGGAAAAGGCCGCTTCGCTCGTATATTGATTACTGGCTGGCTACCGGGCGACAGCTACTTTTCTGTCCAGCCCCAGCACCTGTGCTGTGTAAGAGTGAATTTCATGCAACAACTCTGGATTGTCCATCAATGACACGCCATAAGAAGGAATCATTTCTTTGATTTTGACTTCCCACTCGTTAATATGCTGCGGGAAGCATTTTTTAATGACCTCAAGCATGACGGACACGGCAGTGGAAGCTCCCGGAGAAGCACCCAGCAACGCTGCAATCGAGCCGTCCGACGCCGTAATGACTTCGGTACCGAACTGCAGTGTTCCTTTTCCGCCTGTCTCGGTGTCTTTGATAACCTGCACGCGCTGGCCGGCCACGACCAAATCCCAATCCTCGCTCTTCGCGTTCGGGATAAACTCGCGCAGCTCTTCCATGCGCTGCTCTTTGGACAGCATGACTTGCTGGATCAGGTACTTCGTCAACGACATTTCTTTCGCGCCTGCTGCCAGCATTGTCAGCACGTTGTTCGGTTTGACAGAAGTAATCAAATCGAACATGGAGCCGGTTTTCAGGAACTTCGGCGAGAACCCGGCAAAAGGCCCGAACAGCAACGACTTCTTGCCGTCGATGTAACGTGTGTCCAGATGCGGAACAGACATTGGCGGAGCGCCAACCTTGGCTTTTCCGTAAACTTTTGCATGATGCTGCTCCACGATATCCTGGTTTTTACAGACCATAAAGATACCGCTTACCGGGAATCCGCCAATGCGCTTCCCTTCCGGAATACCGGATTTTTGCAGCAAATGCAGGCTTCCGCCACCGCCGCCGATAAAGACGAACTTCGCCTTATGGCGTTGGACGATGCCGTTCTTGAGATTTTTCACTTTCAATTCCCAAGAGCCGTCGCTGGTACGTTTAATATCATCAACGCTATGCTCATAGTTTACTTCAACGTTTTTCGTCTTCAGGTGGTCAAACAACATCCGCGTCAAAGCCCCAAAGTTGACATCCGTTCCCGTGTCGATCTTTGTGGCTGCGATTGGCTCATTCGAAGAACGGCCTTCCATCACGAGCGGAATCCATTCCTTCAGTTTTTCCGGGTCATCGGAAAACTCCATGCCCTGGAACAGAGGATTTTGGGACATCGCTTCGAAACGTTTCCTCAAGAAAGAGACATTTTTCTCCCCTTGCACCAAGCTCATATGAGGCAACGGCATGATAAAATCTTGCGGATTGCTAATCAGCTTGCTTTTTACGAGATAAGACCAAAACTGCATGGAAACCTGGAACTGCTCGTTGATCTTGATTGCCTTGCTGATGTCGATCGTTCCGTCTTTCTTTTCTGTTGTGTAGTTCAGCTCACAGAGTGCAGCATGCCCCGTTCCGGCATTGTTCCATTCATTAGAGCTTTCCTCTCCCGCTCTGGAGAGCTTTTCGAATACTGTAATTTTCCAGTCTGGTACTAATTCTTTCAGCAGTGACCCTAGAGTCGCACTCATGATGCCGGCACCAATTAAGATAACGTCTGTTTGCATTTGTCTGTTACTCATTTTTACCGTCCTAACTCGCTGGTATTTGGAGAAAAGATGCAGGCGGCTCCTGATCTGGCCCCGTTGCAAGTCAGGGTGCTACCTAGTACACACCTTTTCTGGAATAATTACAACCTGTTATATAGTGTATCACTTTTATCTTTAGAATAAAATATTTGCTATATATTGATAGTTATATGCTATTAAAAGGCCCGTAAAGTGTCGGAATGATATACTTTTTATAGGGAATGTGTTGGCAATTTGTGTAAAAAAACTCATGGATAGACAAAAACCAAAGCTTTTACCCGGTTGCTGCACGGATGTCGCTTTGGTTTATAGCGGATTTGTTACGAGGTCTTTATTTCTTCCTAAGTCAGTATATTGCAATTGTCACTTTTTGTGCCACCACTGATACGTTTTGCCACACTGCTCATTGGTCTTCGCGGGACATTTTTCTTTATGTTTTCCTAAAACGGGGTATTATATGACTGCCTGAGAATTGGATCGGGCAACCTCTTCCTCATGACAGTGTAATCATTCTGCCACATTCTCCCGCAACGTACTCATCATGAGTGACGATAATAATCGTTTTGCCTTTATGATTCAGTTCCTTCAGAAGCTTCACAATTTCATTGCGGTTGTCGACGTCCAATGATCCTGTCGGTTCGTCGGCAAGGATGAGGTCGCATGGCTTTAACAATATCCTCGCAATTGCCACCCGTTGTTGCTCCCCGCCCGACAAACCGTATGTTTTTTGCTTGAGTGAGATATCCAGCCCCACTTTCTCCAGTGCCTCTTTTTTTAATTTTTGCTTTTCCGCTCTTGTTTTTCCCGAATAAAGCAGCGGGACCTCAAGGTTATAGTCAACGGTTGCATCATCAATCAATGCGAAGTTCTGGAAGAGATAAGCAATTCTTGTTCTAAGCAGTTTGTTTGCCTGAGCCGATCCAATCCGCGGACGCTGCTTATCAAACAGTTTCACTGTGCCACTACTCGGATCTTCAAGCAATCCCATAATATTGAGAACAGTCGTCTTGCCAGAGCCGCTTTTACCCGTAATAGCGAGCATATCTCCTTCATATACTTTCAAATTGATTTGTTCAAGAACCGTGTGATCTTGATAGCGTTTGCTGACATCAACCAGTTCACATACCGTTTTCATGCTGCTCCCCCACCTCCTTTTAGTACTTTTCCTTTATTTTTCCGCTCGATAACAAACAGTGCGAGAACAGACGCTACAAATTCAATAGCGAGCACCCCGCCGCCTATTGCAAGCAGACGATCGCTAGATGATCCGACTGCTTCGTTGACGGATGACGCTACCATAGATACACTTCCGGCCATTTGAAGCAAACTGGATGCAAAACCACTGTTTACCAATAGGCAGGCGCCGATCTGGATCGCCCATGTCACCGACAGCAACCACATATATTCCTGGTACGTTTTGAAAAAACCGGTACCGAATAATCTGCGCACGATAAATCTTCGTTGAAATTTGCTAAAAAACACGCTCAGATTTTGTACGACAAGCACCAGCAATCCGGCTAACAGTCCGAGACTGATGAATGTAAGCTGGGTCCTTGTATTTTTCAATTCATATATCTGACTCAGAACATATTGGTCGACTGATATCAGATTTGTCAGGTTATCGTCGAGCTTCAGCCTTTTCAGTTCAGGTTCGAGCAACTCGAACGTCCGTTCACTGTCTCTGTTTATCAATTTCACCTTTAACGGATCGCGGCCCCCCCTCCGCTCATCATGTTGGCTTTGTCTGCAACAAGGCTGTTTTTCTCAGTAACGACGCGAATAATCGGATCTACAATCATATTGTTTTCTAATGGAAACACTTCTGGATTGAAGCTAAATATTTTCTGGTTATTTGCTGTCCAGATGATAGACAGCCGTTGATTTCTTACACGATCCGGAACTTCCACCTGAAACCGGTTCTCATCTACCTCAACAAGATTCTTTCTTACTTTCGTAAAGTAATCCAAAATTTCTTTTTCCTTGTTACGGTATTTTTCAGGAACAAGCAAAATGAAATCGCTTGTATCCTCTGAAATGTTCACAGGATTTCCTTGGGCATCATATACAGGAAACTCCTGAAGATAGTTGAGATTTACCGAAATGGAGCGGATATTGCGAGAATTTCTGTTCAGCAGAAGCGCTGATTCCCGGTAGCTACGTGCATCAATGAATAAAGCTCCCATTTTATTGAGCAGGGGATAGAGGCCTGTGACTTCCGTTGCGGTAATTTTATACGCACCTCTATCGTAATCTTCCGAATCATCGCCGACGCTTACCGGGTAGAACACGCCGTAATCTTTGCTTCGCTCCCAGCTTTTCAAATTTTCCTCTTGAATACGCACCTCATCAAACTGATTCCATATCGGAAGAATGACCAAGACAAGAAATATAGAGCAACCGGTTTTGAGCAGTGTGTTCAAAGTAACGATTCCATTCGTTTCTTTGCGGTTTTTGATGACATCAATAACCTTGATTCTAGCAATATAAACATATGCGATTAGGGAGATCAAAATGGCAATGACGTAACTTACCAATTGGGACAGAATGACATTTACGATGAAATGAGCCGCTGTATCTTTCATAAGCAAGGCTGCCAGTACAGAAATCACGGCCGCCAGTATATAAATAACCGTCACCAATCTCCCGATAACCAGGTACCATAGATCCAAGTTGGAGAGGCCGTGCATTTTCATAACGCCAATCTGCTTTGACTCGTTAAAAACATAGTAGACGAGCATAATAATCGTCACGATAAAAATCAAATATCTGATATCACTAGCGTTGCATTAATCTTTTCATACCATTCAAAATCATCATAACTTTCAGCGTTCAAGTGTTCTCAGGCATAAA
>NZ_JBYSWV010000029.1:0-64120 GCF_058781555.1 Brevibacillus sp. FW306-2-1A-C05A | reverse complement strand
TAAAAGTGGCATTTCCCACTTTACGTACCATTAAACTTCATTTTTTAAACGAAAACCTAATTTTGCAAAAGGCTCAATTACAAATGTTTTCCTATTTCAAGTAATTCTGTTACAAAAGCACTTTCACTGACTAAGAATTCAAGATAGATGGTTATGTAGGAATGTTTTTGTCAACAGGCAACTGCTCTTTTTGGTCAGAATAGCCGGTGTTAGAAAAGAGGACTGTTTTGGTTTTGGAGAAATACTCCACTTTTAGAAAATACAATGGCGGATAACTCCATTTTTGATATAATGACGGTAGAAAGCAAGCTTCGATCCGAAAAATTCGGCAATCATACGAACGAGACCGGGCTTATGACCCAAAGGGGGAGCGACATGGCAGGACACACCGAGGAGCTGTCCAATCCGGGGCTGAAAAACAATACGCTTTTGCATATCCAAAGTCTTCTGCCCTCCTTTACGAAATCGGAGCAAAAAGTCGCGAGCATCGTCTTGCAGCAGACAGACAGCGTCATCTACTCATCCGTGATCGACCTCGCGGAAAAGGCGGGCGTGGGCGAGACGACCGTGCTGCGCTTTTGCCGGAAGATCGGTTTTCGCGGCTATCAGGAGTTCAAGCTGGCGCTGGCGCAGGAGCTGGTTGCGCCGGTGAAAAACTTGCACGGCGAAGTAGGCGAGGACGATTCGCTGGAGACGATGGCGCAAAAAGTAACGGCGACGAATCAGCAGGCGATTGCCGATACGGCGGCCTTGTTTGATCCGGAGCAGGTGGAGCGCTGCGTGGAGCTGTTGCAACAGGCGGGCACGATTCACTTTTACGGAGTGGGAACATCCGCTGTGACGGCACAGGACGCCAAGTACGCGTTTTTGCGGATCGGACTGCGGGTCGATGCGATGAGCGAGTCGCACCTGCAGGCGATGGCGGCGGCGACATTGGGACCGGGAGACGTGGCGGTCGGGCTGTCCGTGTCAGGCAGCACCAAGGACACGATCGACTCGCTGAAAGTCGCCAAGGAAGCCGGCGCGACGATCATTTGCATCACGCATTACCGCCGCTCGCCGATTACGAACGTGGCCGATATTACGCTTTTGACCGCCGCACAGGAAGGCCCGCTGCAAGGCGGCTCGCTGGCGGCGAAAATCGCCCAGTTGCACGTGCTGGACGTCATCTGCACGACGATTGCCTTGCGCAACAAGGAAAAAGCGCTCACGTACAAGGAACGGACGGCCAAGGCCGTGCTGGAGAGAAAATATTGACTGAGGTGAGATGAGTTGAAGCTCGTAATTGTCAAAGACTATCAGGAGATGAGCCGCAAAGCGGCGGAACTGCTCGCTCGGGAAGTGAAAAACCACCCGCAGACCGTCCTGGGGCTGGCGACGGGCGGCACTCCCGTAGGCATGTACCGGGAGCTGGTGAAGCTGCATCAGGAGGAGGGGATTGATTTTTCCCAGGCGAGCAGCTTTAACCTGGATGAATACGTCGGCCTGTCCTCTGCCCATCCGCAAAGCTATCGCGCCTACATGCAGGAAAACTTGTTCCGCCATATCAATCTGCCGCAGGAAAAAACGCACGTTCCGGCAGGCGATGCGAAAGATTTGGCGAAAGAATGCGCGCGCTACGAGGAAGCGATTCGCGAAGCGGGCGGAATCGACATTCAGGTGCTCGGGATCGGCAACAACGGGCACATCGGCTTTAATGAGCCAGGCTCATCCGCCGAGTCGACGACGCGCGTGGTCCAACTGACGCAGAGCACGATCGAAGCGAATGCCCGTTATTTTGCAAGCGTCGAGGAAGTGCCTACGCAAGCTGTCTCAATGGGGATCAAGACGATTCTCGGCGCGAAAAAAGTCGTGCTTTTGGCGAGCGGCGAGGCGAAGGCAGAAGCTGTGCGGCTGATGCTGGAAGGCGAGCCGACAGCGGATGTGCCCGCTTCCTTGCTCCAGCTTCACCCGGATGTGACAGTGATCGTAGACAAGGCTGCGGCGAGCCAGCTTGGCGTGGCCGCAGCGAGCAGCGAAGACAAGCGGTAGCCGCCGGGCGCCGCTTGTTTCTTTGTTGTTCACCAATCTGTTCCGAATATATGCTCGTCCCTTATGCTATACTGGGAGTGTTGCCATGAGGTTGACCAGATTTTTCTAGAGGAGCTGATTTTCGATGAGCGCAAACGAAGCGTTGCTTACATTAGAAGGTTGGTACACGTATCATAATTTCCGCACCATCAATTGGGAAAAGTGGAGAGCGGCTTCGGCTGAAGAGCGTCAAGCAGCGCTGGACGAGCTGAACGGCCTGATCCAAACATGGGAAGCCAACGAAGCCGAGAACCAGGGCAGCACCGCTTTTTACTCCATCCTCGGACACAAGGCAGACCTCGTGTTCATGTTCCTGCGTCCGACCATGCAAGAACTCGACGAGATCAAGACTGCTTTCAATAAAACCCGCTTTGCTTCCTATACAGAAGCTCCTTACTCGTATGTATCTGTCGTCGAGCTGAGCAACTACGTACATAACCCGGGAGAAGATCCAAAAGCGAACCCGCATGTCCGCGACCGCCTGTATCCGATCCTGCCAAAATGGGAGCACATCTGCTTCTATCCGATGAACAAAAAGCGCGACCTGCAAGACAACTGGTACATGCTGAGCATGCAGGAGCGCCAGGAAATGATGCGCTCCCACGGCATGATCGGCCGCTCCTACGCTGGCCGCGTGAAGCAAATTATCGGCGGCTCCATCGGCTTCGACGATTGGGAGTGGGGCGTCACCTTGTTCGCCAACGATCCGCTGGAGTTCAAGCATATCGTCTACGAAATGCGCTTTGACGAAGTGAGTGCGCGCTTTGGCGAATTCGGCAACTTCCTGGTTGGAAACGTGCTGAACAAAGAGACGCTCGCGAAAAAACTGGAAGTATAGCAATCCATCCAAAAGACCTGCTGTGCGGCCTGTCGCATCGGCGGGTCTTTTTTTACTGCATTTTCCAGATAAAATGGTAGAATAAGGAGGGACGTCCAAAGAAAGAGAGGAGAGGGTAGTTTTGCTACGAGGCACAAAATCGTGGGGGCTGGCAATGGGCATGTCGTCGTCTTTGCTGCTGACCACGCTGTTTGCAAATGCGGGGACAATCGGGGGAGCGCCGTTGGTTTACGCGGCCGAGCAGCCGACAGCGAAGACGTTGACGCAGGAAGAAGCGCTCAAGCAGGCGCAAAAATGGGTGGCGGTTCCGGCGGACTACAGGCTTTTGCGGGCGCGCTATGTCGGCGCAAACGAAGCGTATTCAACCGAGCCGATCTGGCGGGTGGTCTGGGAAAAAGCAAACGAAGCAAGTCTTTCCGTAACAATTGATGCGGTATCGGGAAAATTGTTGGACTATTCCAAGTATGGAGAAAACGAGAGCGGCGGAGGCTCAGCGCAAATTTCCAGAGAGCAAGCGGAAAAAGCGGCCACCGCATTTCTCGAGCGGGTAACGACAGCAGACGAGCGGGCACGCCTGTCCAAAGCAAATGAGTATGTGCCCCCTAATCAGCCTATGTTCCGCGGCGAACAGCGGGAATTTGTCACCTTTACCCGCGTGGAAAACGAGATTCCTTTTTTGGAAAACGGTTTTCGGTTCATCGTGGACCACAACGGGGAAGTGATGAGCTTCAGCCGGGAGTGGTACGAAGGCAAGCTGCCTGATGCCGCAAAGGTGATCGACAGCGCCGAAGCCGCGAAAAAGTGGGACGAGCAGGCTGCTCCTACTTTGCTGTTCAGCGACATGTCCGTGTTCGGACGATCGCAGCGTCTGGCTCCCTTCCAGCTTGCGTACAAATACGAAGCGGACGATCCGCAATTCGTGGATGCAGCAACCGGACAACTGCTCAATGCGCTTGGCAAAGAGGCGAGCGCGAAAAACATCGAGCCGTTGGGAAATACGCATGCCAAAGCAGAGGAAAAACCGCTGATTTCAAAAGAAGAGGCGCAGCGAATTGCCGAGCAATACATCAAGAAGCTGCCGGGGTCATACCGCTCTGAGGGCAGCAACGGGGGCGGCACCAGCTCCGGCGTGGATGGGGTCGAGGTGCGCAGATGGAGTTTCAGCTTCACGCCGCTTCAAGGAAACGGTTCGGGTGAGGAGCAGACAGAACTCAGTATCAACGACCGCGGCGAGCTGGTGGAATACAGTGTCAACGAGAATGCGCGATTCCAGAGATCAGGACAAAAATGGGAAAAGGCAGTCACCTGGGAGCAAGCAGAGGCATCCGCGCTCAAGCTGGTGCGTACCTTGTATGCGGACAGGCTCGGCGACATTTACCTGGTCAAACAATCCCCGTCAAAGGAGACGCTCCAGAGCATGCAGGAGAAGGGTCTGCCGTACGAGATTACGTTTGGCTGGCTGCAAGACGGCATCCCGATTGAATATGCGCAGTTCGCGGTAGAGGTCAATCCCGAGACCGGGGTAGCCGAGACACTGGACAACCGCAGCCGTTGGGACGGGACGCCGTTTGTCGGGGCAGTGGGCAAGGACATCGTGGACCGCGCTGCTGCGAAAAAGGCCGAGCAGAAGCAAAAAACGCTACAGTTGACCTATTATTTGCCGCAGGAAGAACCATTTCCGGTGCCGCCGCAGCCGCGCGAGCCGATTCTCGTGTATCGCTACGTAGGCGATGCGGGAGTTGTCCTGGCAGAGACGGGCGAATGGCTCAGCTTTGCCGAGGCGAAAAAACAGCAGAAGCCGAGCGACATCGAAGGCCATCCGCAGCAGGCGGCACTGGAACTGGCGCTGCGCATGAATTGGCTGAGCGCTGAAGACGGAAAATTGGAGCCGGATAAAGCCGTGACGCGCGGCGAGCTGATCCAGATGATCGGCCGTTTGACGAACCGGATCGAGTTCAACTACCTCCGGCCGCGTTTCTCCAGCGACGAACAACAGAAGCCTTACCCGTTTGCCGACGTGGATGTCAAACACCCGAATTACGCCGCGATCCAGAAAGGGCTGCAATACGGACTGATTCCGAAAACGGGCCAGACGTTTGCGCCAGACCGGACGGCGACGCGCGCCGATGCAGCAGATATCGTCGCCCGCCTGCTCGGCTACGGGGATGTGCTGGACAAGCCGGAGTTTTTTACAGTGCCGTATCAGGACGTGCCGAAAAAGCAGGTGCCGGCAGTGGCGTTGGCGACGGCTCACGGCCTGTTGAAAGGAAAGTCGGCAGCCTCGTTCGCGCCTGAGGGAACCGTATCGCGGGGAGACGTTGCGGAGGTAATGCAAGCCCTTTACGAGCTGAAAAAGACAAAGCAGTAGCCGCCCGAGCAATCGCCCGGTAGGCAGGACAAGCGGACACCATCATGGAGACGATGGTGTCTTTTTTCTTGGAAACCGATTTGTCATCAAAACGTACTTGTAATAGGATGGGAGAAATGCGTGGAACAAGAGAAACGCTTCCGGCAAAAACGTCCGGGAGGCGAGGGAGAGGGTGCGGATGAAAAGTATCAAGCCAGGAAGAGGGCCGTCGGCAATGGGGGCGGCCGGAAGCATCGCAGCCGTTGTTTTCGGCATTTTTTGGACGATCATGGCGTTTGTGATTACACAAGATTCGCCGTTTCCTATGGTCGGGACCATTTTTCCGCTGTTTGGCGTCGTGTTCGTCATTATAGGCATTGCGCAAGGTGTCTATCACTATAAAAACGCCACCGGAAAAGAACGGATGTCGCTCTACGATATTACCGATGCGAGCGAAGAAGGCGATCCGCTGAACCGCAAGTACGGCGGCGAGCGCGCAGCAGGGAAGCCGACAAGGACAGAAGCAGCGGGCGAAAAAGCGTTTTGCCCGTACTGCGGACAGCGCGTGCAGGCCGACTACCAATACTGTCCAGGCTGCGGGAAAAAAGTGTGACGGCGACAGCCTTTTGCCGACTGTGCACTACGCTTGCAAGCCGCTTCGCTTCATGCAACGTTTACTTTTTTTAACAAAGTCTTGTCTTTGGTTCGCGGGCGCTTTTTGGTACAGTAAAGGAAAAGGGAAGCGACATCAGAGCGGAGGGGAACAAGACTGAGCTTTCTCAAACTGAAAATCGGCTATCGTACATTAAAAACGGCTATTGGGACGGCGATCTCGATCTTTTTGGCCCAGCAGCTTGATCTGATGTATCCGGCATCGGCGGGAATCATTACGATTCTTTGCATCCAGGTGACGGTCAAGCAGTCGTTTCGCACGGCGTGGAACCGGATCATGGCCAGCTTTCTCGGGCTGGGGATCGGGATGGCGCTGTTTTATTTTTTGGGCTACTCGCCGTTGGCTATCTTGCTTGCGATTCTTTTGTTTTTGCCGCTGGCCGTGCGCTTCGGGATTCAGGAAGGCTTCGTCAGCAGCATGGTCGTGCTCATGCATCTGTACTCGTCCGAGCGAATGGATCTCCCGCTGCTTTTGAACGAAGCGGGGCTGTTGGTGATCGGCGTGGGCGTCGCGCTGCTCGTGAACTTGTACATGCCGAGCCTGGACAAAGATTTGCGCGCGATGCAAAAGCAGGTGGAGCAGTTGTTCCGGCAAATTTTGCGGGAGTTCAGCTACTATTTGCGACACGGCGAGAGCGAGTGGGACGGAAAAGAGATGATCGAGGCGCCCGGTCTGCTGGAAAAAGCGATTCGGCTGGCGTCGCGCGACATCGACAACCGGCTGGGACGCCGGGATGATTCGTACTACCAGTATTTTGTCATGCGCGAAAAGCAGTTTGAGCTGCTGGAGCGGATGATGCCGATCGTGTCGTCGCTGGACACGCAGGTGCCGCAGAGCCACCGCATCGCGGACTTTCTCGAACAAATCAGCGCATCGGTGCATCCGGGCAATACGGCGTACCGCTTTATCGACCAACTTCGCCAGATGCGCGAGGAGATCAAAGAGTCGGAGCTGCCGCGCACGCGCGAGGAGTTCGAGACGCGGGCGTCGCTGTTTTACTTGTTGCGCGAGATCGAAAACTATTTATTCATCAAGCATGAGCTGGGCAAGAACAGTGACGACAAGAAGACAGCAGCCGTAAACAAGGCGAAGCCAGGCGCGTAAAGCCTGGCACAGCGACAGTGGCTTCCTCTGGTTGAAGAGCCGGAGGAAGCCGCTTTTTTTGGCGTTCATGCATATTTATTCAGCAAATTAAATTTTTCTTGAATGTCTGAAAATATACAATTATAATTTAAATCAGAAATCATTTCCGGTATTCGGAAAAAGTATAAGAGGCAATCCATCCGGCAGCAGATAGATAGGGGGATAGCAGGATGATTGAGGTTAAGCAGCTTGTCAAATCTTTCGGCTCGCTCACGGTACTGAAAGGGGTAACGCTCAAGGTCGAGGAGAAAGAAGTCGTCGTCTTGCTCGGGGCCAGCGGTTCAGGCAAAAGTACGTTGCTGCGTTGCCTGAATTTTCTGGAGTTTCACGATGGCGGCGAAATCTGGATCAGCGGGCAGAAGATTGACCCGCACAAGACCAACCTGAACCATTTTCGCGAGAATGTGGGCATGGTCTTCCAGCACTTCAACCTGTTCCCGCACAAGACGGTACTGGAAAACGTGATCGAAGCGCCGGTGCACGTCAAAGGAATGAAGGCGGCGGAAGCGAAAGAGCTGGCGTACGAACTGCTGAAAAAAGTAAACATGCAGGATAAGGCGGATGTCTACCCGGACATGCTCTCGGGCGGACAGAAGCAGCGCGTGGCGATTGCGCGGGCGCTTGCGATGAAGCCGAAAATCATGCTTTTCGATGAACCTACCTCCGCACTTGACCCTGAGCTGGTCGGCGAAGTGTTGCAGGTAATGAAGCAGTTGGCAAAAGAAGGAATGACCATGATCGTCGTGACCCATGAGATGGGCTTCGCCCGCGAGGTTGCCGACCGGGCGGTGTTCATGCACGATGGTCAAATTTTGGAGCAAGGGCCGCCTAGTGCGTTCTTTGAAAACCCGCAGCATGAGAGAACAAAACAGTTTTTGGGCAGTATCCGCTAAAAAAGAGAAACAGGGGGAATTTCAGATGAAAAAACGTGCAAAATGGTCAGGAGTTTTGTTGTCGACCGTACTGTTGGGCTCGCTTTTGCTCGCGGCATGCGGCTCGCAGGAGAGCAGCGCGCCAGCAGGCGGCGGACAGGCAGCGGGCGGCGAAGGCAAAAAAGATTTTACGTACGCGATGAGCGGAGTGTACAAGCCGTTCAGCTTTAAAGAAAACGGAGAACTGACAGGCTTTGACGTGGAAATCGGCAAGGCTTTGGCGGAAAAAATGGGCATGAATCCGGTGCCGATCACAAACCCGTTTGAGACGATCATCCCTGGTCTGGAAGCGAAAAAATACGATACGATCATCGGCAGCTTGACGGTGACGCCAGAGCGGCAAAAGGTAGTTTCCTTCACGAACCCGTACTATCGCTCCGGCTCGCAAATTTTCGTCCAGGAGGGCAATACGACGATCAAGAGCAAGGAAGACCTGAAAGGCAAAAAGATCGGCGTCGTGAAGGCTTCCAACTACCTCGACTGGGCGAGAAAGCTGACGGATGAAGACAAGATCACGCAGTACGACAGCGATATTACGGCGTTGCTCGACTTGCCGACAGGACGCCTCGATGCGGTCATTACCGACCAGGTAGTAGGCTTGCGCTTTATTAAAGAGGGCGGCGGCAAAGTGATCGACGTCGGCGAACCGCTCAGCTACGATGAACAGGCGATTGCCGTGCGACTGGGCGACCAGGAGGCAGTCGACCGGATCAACAAGGCACTGGACGAAATCATTAAAGACGGCACCTATGAAACAATCAGCCAAAAATGGTTTGGCCGCAATATCCTGCAAAAACAATAAAGTGGGCAACGGGGTGTCCGGTCTGGGCGCCCCCCTTTTTCCGCTTCATGTGAGGAGGATCTCCAATGATTATTGATATTTTCCTATCCAGTTATCCCCTTTTCCTTAAAGCGACATGGCTGACCGTGCAGCTTACGGCAGTCGCCCTCTTGCTCGGGTGCATCGTCGGTCTGGTCATTGCCTTTTTCCGCATATCCGATTCCAAGCCGCTCAACTACTTCGCGCACGTGTACATTACCGTCATTCGCGGCACGCCGCTGATCGTGCAAATTTGTATTTTGTACTTCGGGCTGGCGAACATGGTGACGCTCTCCCAGTTCTGGGCGGGGGCTATCGCGCTTGCGGTCCACAACGGCGCGTACATCGCCGAAATTTTCCGCGGCTCGATCCAGTCGATTGACCGCGGACAGATGGAAGCGTCGCGCTCGCTCGGGATGTCGTATCCGCTGGCGATGCGCCGGATTATTTTGCCGCAGGCGTTCCGCAGGGCGATTCCGGCGCTAGGCAACCAGTTCATCATCGGGCTGAAAGACTCGTCGCTGGTCGCGTACGTAGGAATGCAAGATTTGTGGGGGACCGGTCTCGGCGAGGCGGCTTCCAACTACAAGCAGTTGGAAACGTACATGGTTGTCGGCTTGTACTATCTCGTGCTGATTATGCTGTTCACTTATTTTGTCAACCGATTGGAAGCCAGGCTGGCCCGGGGAAGGGCGCCGAAAAAGCAAGACAAAGGGACGAGTGTTGCAGCGTAACGCACTTTTACGGAGGACGAAGCAATTATGGTTCAATCTATCGAGCGGACGATGAAAATTATCAGAGTGCTGATATCTGACGAAAAACCTGCCTGGCCGATTTCGGAGCTAGCTGACGCAACTGGCCTGCCCATCAGCACGCTCCATCGTTTTCTCGACTCGATGATCCAGTTCGGCCTGGTTGAGCAGGAGCCTGCGACCAAGCATTACAAGCCGGGATATACCTGGATGGAAATCGGCTTTATCCTGCATGAAAAGCTGAATTTGCGTGCCGTGGCGCGGCCGTTCATGGAGGAACTGGCAAACGAGGTCGAGGAGAGCATTTTCCTCAACGTGCCGGCGGGGACAGATTCGATGCCGATCGAAAAGGTCGAAAGCCCGCTGAAAATCCGCATCGACGAGAATTTGGGGGAGCGCATTCCTCTCACGATTGGCGCTCCCAGCAAAATGATTCTCGCTCATGCCAAGGCGGCTGAAATCGCCAAGGTCGTCTCTGCGCAACTGCCCGAGCAGCGGCAGCAGGCATTTGTAGAGCAACTGGCAGCAGCGAAGCAGAGCGGCTATGCCATCAGCTACGGGGAGAAAACGGAAGGGACGATGGCAGTCGCAGCCCCGGTCTTCGGCTACGGCAACCAGCTCGTGGCGGCCTTGTCGATCAATGCGCCGATCTTCCGGGTCCCGGAGGAAAGGCTGCCGCAGCTCATTGAAAAAGTAAAAGAGAAGGCCACCGCGATTTCGGCAAGAATCGGTGGAGCCTAGATCAAACCTCCATTTCCGGATGAACGGATGGAGGTTTTATTTCTTCTAATGCTTACTATTGGAACTTTCAATTTTTTTGCCTCAAAAAGTTGTGGTAGTGTGAAGGGAATCGAGAGGAGGCACACAAGACATGTTTCCATTTCGCGTCATCAATCAGGAAACCACGGAAGACTTACTGGATATGGCCAGCGTGATCGAAGTGGTCGAGCAAGCCTACCAGATGAAGTCGGCGCAGCAAGCGACGCTGTTTCCGATGATCTTTCACGAATTTGTACCGGGGAAAGCAGACATGGACATCAAATCCGGTCATTTGCCCCAGGCGGACGTGTTTGGACTGAAGCTCGTCTCCTGGTTTGGGGACAACGATCAGAAAGGCTTGCCGCAACTGCTCGGGACTGTGATGGTGCTGGACAGCCGCACAGGCGTCCCGCAGGGGATTTTGAGCGGCGAACACATCACCTGCATGCGGACAGGCGCGGCAGGGGGGATCGGAGCGAAGTATTTGGCCCGCCCGGAATCGGAGCATTTGCTGATGATCGGGACGGGGCACCAAGCGCCTTTTCAGATCATGGCAACATTGATGGCGATTCCAAACATCAAGCGAGTCTCCATCAGCAACCCGCGTTCCCATGCAAAAGCAGAGAAGTTCGCAGCAGAGATCAAAGACAAGCTGCTCGCCAAGTTCGTCTCGAAGTACAAGGGCGACGAATACGAGCGGTACGCACAAAAATGCGAAGTAGAATTTGTGGCGGTAGACGACCTCGAAGCGGCAACAGGACAAGCGGACGTCATCATTACCGCGACACCAGCGCGGGAGCCGTTCATCCGCCGCGAATGGGTCCGGCCTGGCACGCACATTACGTGCATCGGCGCCGACATGGAAGGCAAGCAGGAAATTGACGAGCGCCTTTTCGCTGTCGGACGCGTCTTTACCGACGATATCGGGCAGGCTGTACGCGTGGGCGAAACCGAGATTCCGCTGAAAAAAGGACTGATAACAGAAGCAGACATCGCGGCGGAGATCGGGAGTGTTATTTCCGGGCATGCCGCCGGGCGACAGTCTGCGGAAGAAATCACGATTTTTGACAGCACAGGGATTGCCATTCAAGATTTGCTGACGGCGCAACATATTTTGCGGATGGCCGAAAGCCGCGGCGCAGGAGCCATCGTCGACCTGTAGAGAGTCAGAAGCGGTACTGGACTTGGACTGGATGAACAAAGGAGAGGAACAGCCATGAGAATTGCCCCTTTTAAAGTGGAAGAATGGATGAACGCCTACGAGCTGGAGGCCGTGTACAATATCGCGGAAACGTGCGTCGATTCGCTCACCGTGGAAGAACTGATCCGGCTCTCTGCGGAACCGGAAGACTTTTTTCGCGAGATGGCGCAAAAGAAGCTGACGTACGGCCACATCGAAGGCTCGCCGGAGTTCCGCAGCCTTGTTGCGGGGATGTACGAGACGATGAAGCCGGAAAACATTTTGGCGATGAACGGAGCGATCGGCGCCAACTTTTTGACCTTGTTTTCGCTCGTAAACCCCGGCGATGAGGTCGTTGCCGTCCACCCGACCTACCAGCAAATTTACGAGGTGCCTGCGGCTTTCGGAGCAGAGGTGAAGCATTTGCGCCTGGTGCCGGAAAAGCAGTTTTTGCCTGACCTGGACGAGCTGCGCGCGCTGGTCACCGACAAGACCAAGCTGATCTGCATCAACAACCCGAACAATCCGTCCGGGGCCTTGATGGACGAAGCTTTGCTGCGGGAGATTGTGGAGATTGCCCGTTCGGTTGACGCCTATTTGCTGTGTGACGAGGTGTACCGCCACTTGCACCAGGACCCGGAGATCGTCGTGCCGTCCATTGTCGATTTGTATGAAAAAGGGATCGCGACGAGCAGCATGTCCAAAGTGTTTTCGCTCGCCGGGCTGCGTCTGGGCTGGATCGCAGCGCCGCTCGACGTCATCAAAAACTGCATCTCGCACCGCGACTACACGACGATCAGTTGCGGGATGCTCGACGACATGCTGGCTGTGCACGCGTTGAAAAACCGGGACAAGATCATGGAGCGCAACCTGAAAATCGTGCGGGACAACCTGCAAATTCTCGACGACTGGGTGGCGAGCGAGCCGCTCATCTCCTACGTCAAGCCGCAGGCAGGCACGACTGCGATGCTGAAATACGAGCTGGATATGCCATCGGAAACGTTTTGCATCGACTTGTTCAAATCGACGGGAGCCTTTTTGACGCCAGGAAGCTGCTTCGACATGGAAGGCTGGGTGCGGATCGGGTACGCTTGCGATACAGAGGTGCTCAAGGCTGGTCTGGCGCAGGTTTCGAAGTTTTTGCAGGCGCAAAAGTAAGCGGCGGGAAAAAGCGGGGAGAGTCTCTTTTGCCAGCGGAGCGAGGGAGGCTCGCCTGCCTCGCGCTTGCGCTTCTGGGGTTACAGGACTTGGATTTGATATCGAACAGGGGGGATATCATGAGTCAGCCACATGCAGAAGCGCAGCCGAAAAAACCGAAAAAGCTGCGGGAAATCAACGTGTTTGCCCTGCTTTTTGCCGTCATTGCCGTGGCGGTCGTTTTGACGTATGTGTAGCCTGCCGGAGAGTACGGGCGGGTGGAAGTGAACGGGCGGAGCGTCATTAATCCTCAGTCGTTTCAATGGCTGGAATCCGCGCCAGTCAAGCCGCTTGGGCTTGTGAACAGCGTGCATACAGGCTTGGTGGAAGCTTCGGGCATTATCTTTTTTGTACTGATAATTGGCGGAACATTCGGTATTTTGGTGGCGACAGGGGCGATTGAAGCGCTGATCGTCACGCTTTCCAGGCTGCTTCGGAACCAGGAAAAATGGCTGATTCCGATCATGATGCTGTTTTTTGCCGCGGGAGGCTCCCTCATGGGGATGGAGGAGGAGACGATCCCCTATATTGCAGTTCGGGGACGGCATCTCCAACA
This sequence comes from Brevibacillus sp. FW306-2-1A-C05A, assembly GCF_058781555.1. Classification (NCBI taxonomy): domain Bacteria; kingdom Bacillati; phylum Bacillota; class Bacilli; order Caryophanales; family Paenibacillaceae; genus Brevibacillus; species Brevibacillus sp. FW306-2-1A-C05A. The sequence continues at coordinate 50,853 of NZ_JBYSWV010000029.1, read as the reverse complement.
TTTTTATTCCGACCTCGGGGTATTTCATGGCAGGGCTTGCTCTTGCAGGCATTCCGTGGATTCGCTGGATGAAGTGGATTTTGCCGCTGATTTTGCTGCAGTATGCAATCGCGGCGGTAGCGGTCAATTTGGCAGGGAAAGTGTTGCCTATGTCCAACCTGTCATGGGGGGCGAAGATTTTTCCTATTACTTGCAGGAAAAGCCCGGTGCCTTCCTGTTCGTAGGGATGGGAGGCGAAAACAGCAAGTATCCGCACCATCACCCCCGCTTTGATCTCGACGAAGAGGCCATTCCGGTGGGCATCGAGCTGTTTGTTCAATTGGTGAAGCATTTTTCCTGAGGAGGGAATGAAGTTGTTAACTGTATCGTTTCTGGATATTGTCAAAGCACACAAAAAGTTGCAGGGGCAGGTGCTCCACACCCCGTTGATTTCATCCGCGGCCCTGTCCGCCCTGGCTGGGGCTGACGTTTGGCTGAAGCTGGAGTGCCAGCAAAAGACAGGTTCGTTCAAGGTGCGCGGCGCCTTGAACAAGATCGCTTCGCTTACAGCGGAGGAGCTGGCGCGAGGCGTCATTACGGCGTCTGCGGGCAATCACGCGCAAGGGGTGGCCTATGCGGCGGCACTGCGGGGAGTGTCCGCCCTGATTGTTGTACCAAGCACAGCGCCGGAGACGAAAAAAGCGGGAATCAGACGCTACGGCGCAGAGCTGGTCGAGCATGGCAACAGCTATGACGAGGCGGAGAGCTACGCCTACGAGCTGGCAAAAGCAACGGGCCGTACATTCGTGCACGCTTTTGAAGACGACCACATCATTGCGGGACAAGGAACCGCAGGGTTGGAGGCCATGCTTGCGGAGCCGGACTTTGACGCGATTCTCGTGCCTGCGGGCGGAGGCGGGCTGATTTGCGGAGTGGCACTGGCGGCAAAGGCGATCAACCCGCAGGTGCAGGTGATCGGAGTCCAGACGCACGCTTCGCCGCCGTGGTACTACTCGTTTCGGGAAAAGCGGCTGGCAGACGTCGTGTACAGCGACTCGCTGGCAGACGGTCTGCACGGCGGCATTTCCCAGGGCAATCTCGACCTGGCGCTTGAGATCGTCGACGACTTCGTGCTCGTCGAGGAGGAGCATGTCGCCCAGGCGATGTACTGGCTGGCAAAAGAGCACCATCTAATAGTCGAAGGCTCAGGAGCTGTCGGAGTCGCTGCGCTGATGCAAGGCGTCGTGGGCGAGCTGGCCGGAAAAAAGGTGCTGACCATCGTGAGCGGCAGCAATGTGGACGCCGCCAAGCTGGCGGGGATCGTGGCCCGCTACTCCTAGCACGCAGCGTGCAGCCCGCAGGTTGAACTTCATGTCCACTCTCGGCTACACTTTTCCCTAGAGAGGCAGAAACGGCGGGAGGGTGATAGCGAACATGGAGTTGCGCAATTTGAAAACGTTTCAGGTCGTAGCCGAGCATCTGAACTTGACGAAGGCGGCCGAGTTGCTCGGCTACAGCCAGCCGACGATTACGCTGCAGATTCAGGCGCTGGAGCGGGAGCTGGGCCATCCGCTGTTGAACCGGGTGGGCAAGCGCACGTTTTTGACCCCGGCAGGGAAAACGGTGAAGCAGCATACCGACCAGCTTTTCTCTGTGCTGCAGCATATGGAGGAAGGGCTGAACCACCTGGATTTGCCTGTGGGGCCGCTCGTCGTGGCCGCTCCCGAATTTTACTGTACCCAGTACATGCCGCAAATGCTCAAGGCGTACGTCGAGACACATCCGCAGGTGAATTTGCAGGTCATCTCGTGCACGAGCCAGGAAGCGCTGAAAAAAATTCAGGCGCACGAGGCGGATATCGGGATCATTGCCGGAGTCAGTTCGCAGCCGGGGATTTATTCGATGGTGGTCGATTTGGAGGAATTCGCCCTGGTTGCCGCGCCGGAAATGGTAAAAGGACGCTCGATGGCAGAAGTACTGGCCGTATTTCCGTTTTTGTCCTACCAGGAGGGCTGCAATCTGGACGGGTTTATTACCCAATGCTTGCTGGAGATCGGCTACGTTCCGCCCTCCGTCATCAAGTGCAGCAGCGAGGAAACGATCAAGCGTTCCGTGCTCAATCAGACGGGGATCGCCCTGCTCAGCACGGCATTGGTGGAAAAAGAGCTGCGCACGGGCGAGCTGATCCAGTTGTACCGTTTTTCCAAAAAGGCGGAAACCTCGCTCGTCTGCCTGGAGCGCCGCCGGGACGAGCCGGCGATTGAAACTTTCATGGAACTGGTGAAGGACGTGTGGCTGTCGGTGCGAGAAGAGTAGCGGGAGCGCGTTTTGATACGGGAAAGGAAAGCGAAATGGGAATAAGCCGTGCGCAACGAGACACTTCATGAGGCAGAAGTGTCTTTTTTTAATGGGCATCATTTTGGATGGACAGTTTTACCCGTGGAGCGGGGAAGCGGCAGGCGAGATTGGCAGCATGATGATCGGCCCGGTACATAACTGCCCGAATGGCGTGTCAGAGTTTGGCAGCAGGGCCAGGTCAAGGGATTTCTCTCTGACTTTCAGGAAGGGGCGAGTGTCATAGAAGAGCTCATTTTAGTAGCTTTATTTTTTACTTTAATTGAAAATACATACACAAAAGTAAAAGTAATAAGCAAACATCCAGAAAATATCTGAAAGACAAGAGCAAATTATTTGACTATTCCGAAGGGTGTAGGTATAATTTGCTTATCTTTGTTAGTAAACTTAACTAACTGCTGTGGTGGTGATTGTATAGGCGTGCGAGCTCCGAGAAAAACAGGCAACAGTAAACTCGTCAAGAAACTGAACAAGGAAGAAGTTTTACAGCAGGTCATTCAGCACGGTCAGATTTCCCGCGCCGATATTGCCAAGCAGACCATGCTCAGCCGCCCGTGTGTCTCTGCCCTGGTCGATGAAATGATCCAGGAAGGACTGCTGCAGGAAGTGGGCATGGGCGATTCCAAAGGCGGCCGCAAGCCGATTTTGCTGGAGTACAACTACCAGGCTTACGCCATTGCCGGAGCGATCTTCGAAGGCTCGACGCTGGACATGGCGATTGCGGACATGAAGGGGGAGTTTCTCGCCCGGCATCGCAAGCGGCTGGCGCAGCCGGCGAATGGCGAGACCGTCATTGAGGATTTGGCAGCGGGTCTGGAGCGGCTGCTCGCCGAGAGCGGGATCCCGCGAGAGCGACTGCTCGGGATGGGCGTCGGCTTGCAGGGGGTTACACAGCGGGGAAGCGGTACGGTCAGCTTTTCGCCGAGCACCGGATGGATGGGGTCGCCGATTTTGCAAACCATCGAGGCGCGTCTGGGCGTGCCTGTCATTATCGACAACGATGTCAACATGATGACGCTGGGCGAATACGTTCGCGGGGCAGGCGTCGGCCACTCCAACGTCGTCTACATGTACGTCGGTACAGGCATCGGTGCGGGCATCATTTTGGATGGACAGTTTTACCGGGGGAGCCGGGAAGCGGCAGGCGAGATCGGCTTCATGATAATCGGCCCGGTACATAACCGCCCGAATGGCGCGTCAGGGGTGTTCGAGACGCATTATTCCATACCGGGTATTTGGCAGCAGGGCCAGGCCAAGGGATTTCTCTCTGACCTTCAGGAAGGGTCGAGTGTCATAGAAGAGCTCATTTTCCACGCCAAACAAAACAGCGAAGCCAGGCAGCTTCTTCTGGATGTGTACCGGCATTGGGCGTACGGGATGGCGAATATCATCAGCATCTTGAACCCGGAAATTTTGATCCTGAGCGGAGAGATGGTCCACGTCGATGATGAAGGGGTGAAGCAGATTCACGAGTGGCTGACCGAGTGGGTGCCGGAAGTGCCTTGCCTCGAAAAAGCCAGTCTGGGGGAGAGAGCAGGTCTGATTGGCGCCGTCCACAGTGTCTTGGAAGCGTTTCCGTTCACACGACTGCTTGACAAAGAGTGAGAAAACAAAAGGGGGAGTCAGTTTTGAAAAAGGTCAATCACAAGCTGAAAACTTGGATGAAAGGTGTATTCGTCAGCTCCTTGGCGCTGACGGTGGCCGCGTGCTCAGGTGGAGGACAGGAAGCAAAGCCTGCCGACAACGGCGCAGGCGGCCAAGCGGGCACACAGCCAGCGGCCGAAACGCCGGCTCCATCCGGCGAGCCGCAAAAGCTGGTCATTTACACCGGACGGGATAAAAACATTTTCGAAATCGTGTTGCCGAAGTTCAAGGAAAAGTACCCGAACATCGAAGTGGAGACGCTGGAGATGGGCGCGCAGCAAATTTTGGAGCGCGTTCGCGCCGAAAAAGCCAATCCGCAAGCAGACTTCTGGTGGGGCGGCACGCAATCCGCTCTGAGCACGGCCGCTGACGAAGGATTGCTTGCGCCGTACAAGCCGACGTTTGCCGACAAGATTCCGGACTTGTACAAAGACCCGCAAGATCGCTGGTACGGCGAGATGCTGCTGCCAGAGGTCATCATGTACAACTCGCAGGCGCTCAAGCCAGAGGAAGCGCCCCAAGATTGGGATGAGCTGCTCGATCCGAAGTTCAAGGACAAAATCGTCATCCGCAACGTCCTGCCGTCCGGCACGATGCGCACGATCTACTCCGCGATGATCTACCGCCAAGGCCCAGACACGCCGGAAAAAGGCTACGACTGGCTACTGAAGCTGGACGCCAACACAAAAGAGTACACGCAAGACCCGACAAACCTCTACCTGAAGCTTGACCGTCAAGAGGGCGTCATCTCCTTGTGGAACTTGCAAGACGTCCTGATTCAGAGCAAAAAGAACAACCATCCGTACGACTTCATCTATCCGAAGAGCGGAGCACCGATTCTCGTAGACGGAATCGCGCTTGTCAAAGGCGCGAAAAACCTGGATGCAGCGAAAAACTTTATGGAATTTTTGATGAGTCCTGAGATTGCTTCCCAGTTGGCGAAGGAGCGCTTCCAGTTCCCTGCCCGCACTGATATCAGCAAGGACGATCTGCCAGACTTCATGAAAAACCTGGAGCTGAAGCCGCTGGAGCTCGATTGGGGCGTCATGGCCGCCAAAGAGAAAGAGTGGATGCAGCACTGGGACGAAAACATCAAGGGCAAAGGCAAGAAGTAAGCGGCAGTCGGCTAGACGGGAAGGAGCGTTCCTTTCCGTCTAGCTGCTTATGCCAAGCAAGAATGATTTGCCACGAAGGAGGAAACAAAACCTGATGAGCAGCGTAACACTCGATCACGTCCACAAAAGGTTTGGCAATGCAAAAGGAGTAGAAGACGTCCACATTCACATCGAGTCAGGTGAATTTTTTACGTTCCTCGGTCCGAGTGGTTGCGGCAAAACGACGACCTTGCGGATGATTGCCGGCTTTTACTACCCGACAGAAGGACAAATTCGCTTCGGGTCCCAGGAGGTTACGTCCGTTCCTCCGCACAAGCGCAACACAGGCATGGTTTTTCAAAACTATGCACTGTTCCCGCACATGACCGTGTTCGAAAATATCGCGTTCGGCTTGCAGGTAAGATCCGTCAGCAAGACAGAGACAAAGGAGCGCGTAGAGCGAATCATGAAGCTCGTTCGACTGGAGGGCTACGGCGAGCGGCGTATCGACCAGCTTTCCGGCGGACAGCAGCAACGGGTGGCACTGGCGCGGGCGCTGGTCATCGAGCCGCAGATTCTGCTGTTGGATGAGCCGCTGTCCAATCTGGATGCCAAGCTGAGGGAAGAGACGCGCTTTGAGATCAAACGGCTTCAGTTGGAGCTGGGAATTACGACGATCTACGTCACGCACGACCAGGCCGAAGCGATGTCGATGTCCGACCGGATCATGGTCATGCAAGGCGGGGAAGTGCAGCAGGTCGGCACTCCGCACGAAATCTACCACCGCCCTGTGAACCGCTTTGTCGCTTCGTTTATCGGGGAGACGAATCTGTGGGAAGGAACCGTGGTCGGCCTCGACCAGGAGGAAGTGCACGTGCGAATTTCCTCGGGCCAAGTGCTCAGCGGGCTTGTAAAAAATGCTTCGCCGCGCGCCAAGCTGGCTGTCGGGGAGCAGGTCACGCTATCCATCCGCCCCGAATCGGTTCAGGAGAGCAGCGAGCGGGAAGGGACGAACATCGTCGCAGGCACTGTCGTCCTGTCTGAGTTTACCGGGGCGTGTGTCAATTACGTCACGGCAGTCGGGCAGGAGCAGTTGCGCAGCATGTCCATCAACCTGGGACGCCCCATCAAGCAGCGCGGCGATACCATCGGACTGCACATACCGAAGGAGAGCATCTACTTCGCGGGATAAGGGGGAAAAAGCTTTTGAGAGCACAATTGCAGCAAGCGCCGGCATCGGTCAGACGAAAGTCGATCACCGCTTCACCCGCCTTCGTCTATGTGCTGGTCTCGCCACTCTTTTTGATTTTGCTGGCTTATGTCATCTATCCGTTGTTTGAAACGTTCGTCGCCAGCATCCATGTCGACGAGCAGATTACGTGGAAAAACTACACGCGCTTCTTCAGCCTGGAGCATACCGCCAATCTGGAGGCGCTGTGGACGAGTGTGTACATCTCCGTGCTCAGCGTCATCACTTGCGGAATCGTCGGCGTGACGATGGCGTTTTTGCTGGAGCGCTACGAGTTTCCGGGACGAAAAATTCTTTCGGTGCTGGCGCTCGTCCCGATGGCTTTGCCTCCGTTGATCGGCGTTCTGTCTTTTACTTTTTTGTACGGCGAGAGCGGCATCTTCCCGCGCGCGATCAAGGAGCTGTTCGGGCTGGCCCAGGTGCCGTTTTCGCTCAAAGGCATCTGGGGCGTCGTCGTCGTTCATACGTTCACGATGTACACGTACTTTTTCATGACCGCGACCGCCGCGATCAAAGGGCTTGACCCGTCTTTGGAGGAAGCGGCCGCGAGTCTGGGCGCCAACCGCTTTACCGTATGGCGCCGCATCATTTTGCCGATGCTCACGCCGGCGATGGTTGCCTCTTCGCTACTCGTGTTCATGATTTCCATGGCTTCGTACACCGCACCGCTCATCTTCGGCATCGACCGGACGATGACGATGCAAATCTATTTGTCCCGCACCAATGGCGACCTCGACATGGCTGCGGCGCAGTCGACGATTTTGTCGATCGTCTCGATCGCGTTTCTGTTAATCATGCGCTGGTATCAGGGCGCGCGCAACTATCAAAACTTGAGCAAAGGCGTCAGCGTGCACCGGACGGAAATCAAGAGCAAAGCCGGGCGTTACGCCACGATTGTGCTGTCCTTCATCGGCACGGTCATTTTGATGCTGCCGATTCTCGTGCTGGTGCTCATCTCCTTTTCGGTGGATGGAACCTGGACGGTGCAAATATTGCCTCCGCAGTACACGCTGGAGCATTACGTAGACTTGTTTACCGACAGCAAGACGTGGCGTCCGATTGTCAACAGCTTGCAGTTGTCGGCGATTGCGTCGATCGGGATTGTCCTGTTCGGCGTGGCGGCGGCTTACGCCATGGTGCGCCTGAAGTTCCGCGGAAAGACGCTGCTGGATGTGCTGATTATGCTGCCGTGGGCTTTGCCGGGCACAGTTGTCGCGGTGAACCTGATCGCGGCGTTCAGCGAGCCGACCGTGTTCAGCTTTGGGCAAGTCTTGATCGGAACATTCTGGATTATTCCGCTCGCCTATTTTGTCCGCCACCTGCCGCTCGTCTTCCGGTCCACCTCGGCGACCTTGATGCAGATGGACCCGTCCGTCGAGGAAGCGGCGCGCAACCTGGGCGCATCGTGGTGGTACAGCTTCAGGCGGGTCGTGTTTCCGATGGCGTTGGGCGGAATCCTCGCCGGAACGCTGCTGGCGTTCGTGCAGTGTATCGGGGAATTTGTCGCCTCGATCCTGATCTTTACCCCGCGGACGACGCCGCTATCCGTCGCCATTTTCCAGCGCATGTACAGCTTCGAATTCGGCACTGCCTGCGCCTATGGCGTTTTGCAAATCGTCGTCATCATCCTCGTGCTGTTCATCTCTAGCAAGCTGACCAAAGACAAGGCCGGTACAGCGATCTAGCGAAAAGCGCTGTGCGCAAACGGCTTTTGTGGCAAGTCTCGTGGCATCACACGCTACCTGGCGAAAAAGGAGGCGCTTCACGTGGAGTGCAGCGAATCAAGGCCCGACCTACAATTACCGTGCTCCCGCCGTATTCCTTGACGCTGACTCCTTCAGCCGTCGTGCGCAACACGCTGCATACGGAGCAGCCTATTCCGGTAAAAGTAACATTGAAGCAGTATCGGCCAGGTAGCACGACGGCAAAAGTCTCGCTTGTCGTACCGGAAGGCTGGATGGCAGAACCGGAGTGTATCGACGTGCCGTTTGCTTTTCGCGGCGAAACGAGGACGATTGCGTTTACGGTGCAGACGGGACCACAGGTCGAAAACGGCAAGTACGAAGTTTTCGCGCAAGTAACCCGGCCGGACGGCGCGGCAGAGAGTGCCCGGGACGTCCAGGTGATCGAGTATCCGCATGTCGGCCGGACGTATTTTATCCGCCCGACGAAGCTTACCGTCCAGGCTTTCGACTTGGCGATCCCCGAAAATCGGCGGATTGGCTACGTCGCAAGCGGCTTTGACAGCATGGACAAATATTTGCGCGTAGTCGGCGTGCATTGTCTCAACCTCGACGCAGACGAGATCCAGTCGGGCGATTTGTCCCGCTACGACACGATTGTGCTCGGCATTCGCGCTTACGGCTTCCGCAGGGAGCTGATCGAGAACAATCATCGTCTCTTGCAATATGTAGAAAACGGCGGCAATCTCGTCGTGCAGTACCACAAGCCCGAGGACAAGTGGAAGCCCAGCCTCGCGCCGTACCCGATCTTCATCGGCGAATCGCTGATCGACTGGCGGGTCACCAATGAACAGTCAGACGTCCGCATGCTCGCGCCTGAACACCCGATGTTTTGCGAGCCGAATCGGATCACCCAGGCAGACTGGGACGGCTGGGTGCATACAATCCTTCGCGCTGGGGCAGCGAATACACGGAGCTGATCGCCACCAGCGATCCGGGCGAGCCGGAGTTTCGCGGCATTTTTTTGACCGCCCGCTATGGTAAAGGCATCTACACCTACAGCTCTCTCGCCTGGTTCCGCGAGATTCTGCAGCTTGTGCCAGGGGCATTCCGCCTGTTCGCAACATGATTAGCCAGAAGCAGTAAGCCCAAAAGGCCATTCGTCTGAACAGCTCCAATCTATCGTGGGTCGATCCATGGCAGCAGCAACGAAGCACTCGCGTACAGACCGCCATGATTGATATAGACATCAATCGTAAAAGGGAATGGAGGAGAGTTCATTGAGGAAGGGGAAACTTGCCAAGCTTTACACGATTGCGGCCGCGGCCGCGCTTGCCACCAGTCTGGTCATCCCGCTGGCGCCGCAGACTGCGCACGCCGATCGGGGAGTCGTCGACCTGTGGAAAGCGATCAAGCCGCTCACCACGATTGCCAGCGCGATGAATACCGGAGCCCATCCGGACGACGAGCACAGTGCCATGCTCGCCTATTTGTCGCTCGGCAAAGGGGTAGACACATCCAGTGTCATCGCCAACCGTGGTGAAGGAGGACAAAACGAGATTGGCAGCGAGCTGGGCAACGCGCTGGGGATCATTCGTACCCGCGAATTGCAGGAAGCTTCCAAAATCACGAACATCCATCTGGAGAACCTCAGCGAGAAGATTGACGACCCCATTTTCGACTTCGGCTTTTCCAAAAGCCCTGACGAAACGTTGGAAAAGTGGGGCGAGGATGTCGCTTACGAAAGGCTGATCCGCAAAATCCGCACCCTGAGACCCGATGTCGTGATTCCCGCATTTTTGAACGAACCTTCGACTCACGGCCATCATCGCGCGATTAACGTCATGACCGTTCGGGCATTCAAGGATGCCGCAGATCCAAACGTTTTCCCCGAGCAGTTGAAAGAAGGTCTGTTCCCGTGGCAGGTGAAAAAGCTGTATGTGCCCGCCCAGGAAAAAGACTACTCCGTGAGTGTCCCTGTCGGAGCCTACGACGAGATTTACGGCGCTTCCTACGTACAACTGGGCGAAGAGTCCCGCTTCATGCACAAGAGCCAGGGCATGGGCCGCCACTATGACGAAGGGCCGAGCTTCAGCTACTACAAGCTGGATCAGTCCATCGTCGAGACGAAGGCCAAGGAAGCCGACTTTTTCGCAGGCATCGCCTACACCTTCGACGATTTGGCCAAAGAAACCGCCAGTCAGTCCGGCGGCGAAAAAGTCGCCAATGAATTGAAAAAGCTGCAAAAAGACGCAGAAGAAGTCATTGCCGCCTACCCGAGCTTTGCCGCGGTAGCCAAGGAAGCGCACGAAATGCTCGCTGACGTGCAAAAAGCGCTGCGCGATGTCGAGTCGTCCTCGCTTCCCGCCGCTGCCAAAACGGATTTGCTCCACCGTCTGGGCGTAAAGCAGGCGCAACTGAACAAGGCGAGTGCAGAAGCGCTCTCGCTCGTGACAAAAGTGAAGCCGGAGACGAATGAGCTGGTCGCAGGCCAAACGACAAAAGTCACAGTGAGCGCGTACAACGGCGGCCAGGCCAAGGTGAACAACGTGAAGTTGGCGCTGAACGTACCGAAAGGCTGGCAGGCGAGGGCGCTTTCCGCCACCAGCTTCCCGTCGCTCGGCTACAACCAGACGGTGAAAACGACCTATGAAGTAACGGTGCCTGGCCATGCGGAGTTGTTCCAGCCGTACGCAGCTCCGGCCATCACGGCGGATGTCAGCTACAGCTTTGCAGGCTCGACAGCAAACAGCCATGTGCTGCCAGCCGATGCGGTCGCGGTGCTCCCGGCATTCGCCATGACGCTCGATCCGAACGCAACCGTGCTGAACACGCTGAAGCCGCAAGATCCGATTCCGGTGAAAGTGACAGTGAAAAACTACAATCCTTGTGCGGCCCAGACGAGCATTTCGCTGGAAGCGCCGGAAGGGTGGAGCGTTGAGCCGAAAGCGGCGCCGCTCGCCTTTGACGCCAAAGGAGAAACGAAGTCGGTAGCCTTTACAATCAAAGCGTCCGCTTCCGTCAAGCCGGCTCCTTACACGATTACGGCGGTGGCAGCAGGCGGCGGAAAAGAAAGCCGTCACGGGGCGCAAGTCATCCGTTACCCGCACATCGGCACGACGTATTTCGTACAGCCAGCGACACTCAACGTTCAGGCGTTTGACCTGAAAGTTCCAGCGGGACTCAAGGTCGGGTATGTTTCCAGCGGCTTTGACAACATCGATCAGTATTTGTCCCAGTTGGGCGTCGATGTGACGAACCTGACGGCCAAAGACATCGAATCCGGCGACCTCGGCCAGTACGACACGATTGTGCTGGGCATCCGCGCCTACGGCTTCCGGCCAGAGCTGATTCCGAGCAACGCCCGTTTGCTGAAATACGTGGAAAACGGCGGCAACCTCGTCGTGCAATACCACAAGCCGGAAGACAAGTGGAAGCCGGAACTGGCGCCGTATCCGATCAAGATCGGCACGCCGCTGATCCAGTGGCGCGTCACGGACGAAAATTCGCCGGTGACGATGCTCGCACAGGATCACGCCTTGTTCAACACGCCGAATAAAATAACCGAAGAAGACTGGAACAACTGGATTCAGGACCGCTCGGCCTACAACCCGTCCGAGTGGGGCAAGGAATACACCGAGCTGATCGCAAACGGCGATCCGGGAGAAAAAGAGTTTACGGGCACATTCCTCACCGCCAAGTACGGAAAAGGAACGTACACGTACAGCTCGCTGGTCTGGTACCGCGAAATTCCTTCGCTCGTGCCGGGAGCGATCCGCATGTTCGTCAACATGGTCAGCTTGCAGCAGTAGCTGCGCGCCGCTTTGCCAAAATAATAGCGCTTTGCCTGGGAAGAGCGAGACGACCGGGAGCGGTCGTCTCCTAGGCCCGAGGTGAAAAATGGGCTCTGCCGAGGGCGAGAGGCACACGAAATCAAGCAGAGAGACACGAATCCGTCGCAGAAAAATGAGTAGCTGAACAATCGGCAGGGAAGGAGATGCGAGTAGGATGGATTACAGAGAACGCATATTTTTGCAGGAGGGAGCCAGTTTCCCCGGGAAGACGTACGTAGAGGCGGTTTTGGAGCCGGCATTCAACGAGGCCAAACACCACCTGTTGCAGCCGATGATGGCGATCAACAAGGCGCATCTAATCATGCTGCGCGAGACGGAATTGATTACAGACGACGAGGCCAAGCAGATTGCCCGCGCGCTCTGCGGGATTGAGCCGGAAGAGTTGCGTCGCTCGGCCTATACCGGGCAGTTTGAAGATTTGTTCTTTCAGGTAGAGAGCCGTTTGCTGGAGCTGGCCCCTGATGTGGCTGGCAACCTGCACCTGGCCCGCAGCCGCAATGACATGGGGATCACGATCTACCGCATGGTGCTGCGCGAAAAATTGCTGGTGACGATCGCATCTGCCCTCTATCTGAAAGAGCATTTGCTCCTCTTTGCGCAAGAACACGCCGAGACGGTCATGATCGGTTATACGCATACCCAGCAGGCGCAGCCAACGACCATGGCGCATTACATCATGGCGGCGACAGACCTGCTTGGCCGCGATATCAAGCGGCTGATCCAGGCGTATCAGACAGTCAACCGTTCCCCGATGGGGGCCGCCGCCCTGACGACCTCCGGCTTTGCCATCAGCCGCGAGCGGATGCGCGAACTGCTCGGCTTTGACGAACTGGTGGAAAATTCGTATGACGCCGTCTGCGGCGCGGATTACTTGGGCGAGGTGGCGACGGCGGTACAACTGGCTGCGATCAACCTGGGGCGCACAGTCCAGGATATGCTGCTCTGGTGCACGCAGGAGTTTGGCGCGCTGAAAGTCGCAAGCCCGTACGTGCAGATCAGCTCGATCATGCCGCAAAAACGCAATCCGGTTTCGTTTGAACATATGCGCTCGCTGTTGTCCAGCAGCGCCGGAAATGCAACGACTGTGTTGACGATGATGCACAACACGCCGTTTGGCGACATCGTCGACACCGAAGACGACATGCAGCCGTACGCCTGGAAAAGCATGGCCGTGCTGGAGCAGATGTACCGCCTGATGGCGTGCGTCGTCGGGACGATGGAAGTCAACAAGGACGTTTTGCTGGAACGAGCCAAAGGCAGCTTCGCAACCGTGACGGAGCTTGCGGATACACTGGTGCGCACAGATCGCCTCTCGTTCCGCAAGGCGCATCACATCGTGAGCCGCGTGGTCAAGGAAGCGACCAGCGCCAACCTTTTGGCCAACCAGATCAGCCTTGCGCTGGTCAACCGTGCGGCGGTGGACGTGATTGGACGAGAGCTGTCGATTACGGCAGAAGAGTTGCGACTGGCACTCGATCCGGTGCACTTTGTCATGATCCGCAAGCTGCCGGGCGGCCCGAATCCGGAAGAAATCAAGCGGCAAATCGCTGAGCGCAGAGCCGTTCTCCAGCAGGAAAACGCATGGCTTGTCGCGAAAAAACAAGCCTGCACAGATGTAATGAACAGGCTCGACCAGATGACAGCCGAATGGAGTGTGGGGTAATGGCAGTGGTGCGAATACCTCTTCTGGCAGTGGACGGAGGGGGCACCAAATGCTTGGCGGTGCTCGCGGACCGAGCGGCAAGAGAAGTCGGCCAAGGCCGTTCTGGCTCTTGCAATTATCAAGGAATCGGAGAAGAAGCGGCTGCTCGCGAGCTGGTCGCAGCGATTCGCCAGGCGATGGAGGATGCGGCAGGGCGCGGCACCTTGCCCCCGTTTGTCTCGGAACAGGGCGCAGGCGAGCTGGAATGGGAAGTGGACTGCGCCGTTTTCGGGATCGCAGGTCTGGACACGGAGCACGATCGGCGGGTGATCTCGCAAATGGTGAGTAAAGTGCTCGATCAGCTCGGCATTCGCGTCCACCAACTCATCGTGGAAAACGACGGGTTTGCCGCCTTGCTCGGCGCAACTGGCGGCAAGCCGGGCATCCTCGTCATCGCCGGGACAGGTTCCATCGCCTTTGGCGTCAACGAGGCGCAGGAAACGGCACGCGCCGGAGGCTGGGGCCATCGGGTCGGCGACGAGGGAAGCGGCTACTGGATCGGCAAGCAGGCGATCATGGCTGTGCTGCGGGCAGCAGACGGCCGCGGCGAGCCGACGCTTTTGAAGGAGCTGCTACTCCCGCACGTAGGGCTTGCGCGCGTCGACGAGCTGTTCAATTGGACCTACAGCGAGCACTATTCCGTAGAAAAAGTAGGCGAGCTGTCTCCTTTGGTCAGCCAGGCGGCGCTCGCGGGAGATCAGGTGGCAGCGCACATTTTGCAGGTGGCGGGCGAAGAGTTGTTTGCTGCGGCTCGCGCTGTCATTGAGGCGCTGGACATGAAGACGAAGCCGTTTCAGATGATTATGCAGGGCGGCGTCCTGCAAAACGACGATCGCGTCCGCAAAATCGTCGTGGAGCACGTCCAGCGCTACGCTGCCCAGGTCGTCATCGAAAACGCGCAAAACGAACCGATCTACGGTGTCATAGCAAAAGGATTGGCGTATTTGGAGCGTCAATCCGGCAGCAAGTGAGGTGCCTGAAATGAAAAAAGTGATGGTCGTTTTTCCCCACCCGGATGACGAATCGTTCGCCTGCGGGGGAACACTGGCCAAATGCAAGGCAAAAGGCCAGGAGACGCGCCTATTGTGCATTACGTCCGGCTGCAAGGGGCGCTCCGGACCGTTTGCGATTGAATGCAGGGAAAAGCTGGCCCGTCACCGGGAGCAGGAGCTGGCAAAGGCGGCGGAAGTGCTCGGCATCAAGCGCCTTGATTTGCTCCGCTATGCAGACGGCTCCCTGCAACATGCCGATCTGCACGAGCTGACCGCCAAAATTCGCGACGCAATCGTGGAGTGGAAGCCTAACGTCGTCATCACGTTTCCGCCAGACGGCGTGACAGGCCACCCCGATCACATTGTCACCTGCAAAGCGACGACGCTGGCTGTCGCGCAGGCAGAGGAGCAGCTTGCTTGCGGGGAATATCCGGATTTGTACTACGTCTCGATCCCGCATTACTACGACCATTGCCCGGATCGCGGCCCCGAGCCTGCTGTTCCCATCACCGGCAAAGTAGACATCACCGACTACCGGACGCAAAAAGGGGAAGCGCTGCGCGCCCACCAAAGCCAGGTCTATTCCGTCAACCGCGCCTATCCGGGCGTCATCGACGGCGATTTTTCGGTCATCGGCTGCTACGAGTATTACACGCTCGTCCGCTCGGCGGGCCAGCGAATCGAGCCAGTCCGGGGGACGAATGGCATTCCGGTAATGGAGCTGTAGAGCGGCTTTGCCCGCTCGTCCCGCAATCCGCAAGAACATGTCTGTTTATCCAGCGGCTGTTTTCCGTCATTGGGCGGAAGCAGCCGCTTTTTTCAACCGTACATGTGACGGCGAATCTAGCTCAGCCATTTGATAGACTGCTTTCATCGGGCATATAATGAGGAGAGAAAAGGTTATTTTGCTTGAGCGCCTGATGAAGAGAAGAGGTGGCTTCTTATCGCGAATCCGACAAAAGGGCAAAAAGACAAAAAAGTTCTGAGATATATCAAGGCGTACAGGGAAATTTTGAACATGATCGAAAACGGCCTTTATCCTGAAAACAGCAAACTTCCGTCCGAATCAGAATTGTCCCACATGCGTGGCATCAGCCGGATGACTTTGCGGCAGGCGCTTTTGCTGCTTCAGGAAGACAGGTATATCGTCATGCGTCTCGGCTCCGGCAGCTATGTCAGCAAGGTGCCCAGCGAAAAACGTGCAGGACTGGAAAAAAAAGACAAACCCGGTCTATACAAGCTCGCAGTATGGCAGCAACGGGCTTGACCCAAGAAAGGAGCGGCAGCGATGAATTTTTTCCTCACTCTCTTTTCCAAATACAAATGCCTGATCTATACGGCGTTTGGCCACGAGCAATATTTGCAAATCGTGCACAAGCTGTCTGCCCACGGAGTGCGGTTTCGGACCCGTTCGCACTCATACGGAAGCAATTATTTCGGTGACAGTGCGGGCATGCTTCCCCGCGACAATCGGACGCAGTACGATATTTACGTCAAAAAAGAAGACGTGGCCAAGGCTCATCAGGCGATTCATGCAAGGTGAGGCGTCCGTTCTGATGGCTCCCCAGCCGCGCTCGCTAGACGAGTTCGAAGCTAAGGCCGAGCGGGCAATCCATGCAAGGTGAGGCGCCCAGGTCTTCCGGCGCAACTCGCCCCGCTCTCTATACGAATCGGCGAGCCATTATATATAATGAAATGGGGAATTTGTGCAAGCGAAAGAGAGCGAGGAGGAAACAGACGTGTCCGTAGTAGAAGCACTCAAAGAGAGAAGAGCCGTCCGCAACTATATTCCAAAAGAAGTCGAGACTGAAAAAATCAAGGCCTTGCTGGATTGCGCCGTATTGGCGCCGAATGACCGCTTGCGTCAGCCGTGGCATTTTTACGTCATCCGCGGAGAGGCGAAGCAACGGTTTGAGGCGATCGCCAAGGAGTTTTTGCTGGAGCGCTTTCCAACCAAGCCGAATCTCGTTCAGGATTCTTTGGCCGTTTTGGAAAAAACGCCGCTCGTTATCGTCGTGACAGCCGATGTGATTCCGGGCGACGAAGCTTCGTCGGAAGACAACGAGTACGCGGTGTGCTGCGCGATTCATTCCATGTGGCTCGCTGCCCGGGAGCTCGGGCTGGGCATGGTGTGGCGCACGCGAGGCGTAGGACTGGTGCGTGACGAGCGCCTGATGCAATTCCTCGGCTCGCCAGAAAACAAGAAGGTCGTAGGCACGCTGTTCATCGGCTATCCGGAAGCGGATGCGCCTGTGACAAGCCGCGTCGCTGCGGAAGACAAGACGACCTGGCTGTAAAAGATGTAAAATACACCGGAAAACATGCGGCAACAGAAACGATCCATGCATAAGGCCACAGGCAGCTACAGGCTTCCTTTTGCTTGCGACAGGCACTGTGCTCGCCTGGGCATTCGGCCTGCAAGATCGGGCCGCGATTGCTGCTTCCATGCAGTCGTTTGGCTTCAATCCGCCAACGGTGCACATTGACAGCCTGATTCAAGGGATTCCGCACGCGCTGCCGTACTTGGCTTCTGCTGTACCGCTCGGGCTGGCCAACTATATTTTTGACCTGGAAAACATCGAGAGTGCGCATGCCGCAGGGGACGAGTACAAGACGAGACAGGTCATGCTCGCCAACGGCATTTCCTCGATCATCGGCTGCTTCTGCGGCAACCCGTACCCGGTCACGGTCTACGTCGGACATGCCGGCTGGAAGTCGCTCGGCGCAGGAATCGGCTACACGGTCGCGACAGGCTTGTCGATGTTCCTTATTTCCCTGTTCGGGATAGGCGCCTTTTTGCTTGCGGTCATCCCGGTGGCGGCGATCGTGCCGATTCTCGTCTACATCGGAATCGTCACGGCGAATCAGGTCGTGCGCGAGACGCCGAAGCTGGAAGTTACGGTCATTTTCACTTGCATGTTCCCGTGGATCGCAAACTGGGCGCTGACCTTGACCAACAACGTGCTGTCTGCCGCCGGAACGACAGGCGCACAGGTCGGGGCTGCCATCATGGCGAACAAAGGCGTGTACTACAAAGGCCTGGTTCACCTCGGCAACGGCGCGCCGATCAGCAGCATGGTCTGGGGTTGCATCGCGATTTTTGCGATTACGGACAAGCCGTTGCGCGGCGCTGTCGCTGGTGCTGCGGGGGCGATTTTGTCCGTGTTCGGCATCATCCACTCCCCGACTGTCGGCTTCGCGCTGGAGCCGTCCATGCAGTTCGTCTACTCGTACCTGATGGTCGCCGCTATTTTCGTCGGCAAGTACATGATGGACAAAAACGCGCCGCACGCCCAACTGCAACAAACAGACGCAAAAGCTTGACCGTCCCGTCCGAAAAGCGAAGAAAGCCATGATCTGAAACAACTAGATCATGGCTTTCTTTTTTGCAGTGGATCAGTCGTCGCGGCCGCCGCGAACCGTTACAATCAGTCGGTCGCCGGGACGAAGCGTGAGCCGGAAAGTCCGCCTGCGGCGTTGTCTGGCGTTGTGCCGTCTTTTGCTGCTCATTGGAAATCCCCCCTTGCTCTTTCGTTACCATACTTTATGCGAGCGACAGCGAGGTGCTTGGACAAGTGGCGTAGGGAGCTTGACCATTTTTGCGGACGAGGGGGCGATTTGGCGTGTGCTATGGTACGCAACGCGGCTGGCTTTTTTTGTTCACGCGGCCAGCAAAAGTATAGTAGACTTGGATCATACTGGAAAAGGAAGAGAGGGGCGCTGGCATGAACAAGCACCGCGTCTTGCTGCTGGGGGCAAGCGGTTATTTGGGGGCGCAGATTTGGCAGGAGCTGCGGCGGATTGGCACGTACGAGATCGTCGGGACGTACTGTTCCTCGCCAGCTTCAGATGCTGGCCTGGTGCAGATGGATGTGACCGATTCCGCGGCGTTTGCGGCATTGCTCGATGAGTTTGCGCCGGATGTCGCCATCTGGGCGCTGATGAGTACCGCCGATGAGCAGGCCATGATCGCAGCAGGCATGGAGACCTTGCTCGGCCGTTTGCCGGCAAAGAGCAGGCTGATTTACCTATCCACAGACGGCGTTTTCGGGCAAGGGACAGGCTCTTTTGCGGAGGACGATCAGCCTGTGCTATTGGACGAGCGAAATCCGCTGGCAGGCTATTCGCATGCAAAATGGTTCGGAGAGACGCTCATCCGCGAGCGGCACGATCAGCACGTCATCGCCCGCATTGGGCCGATCTACGGCTGCAATTCCCGTGGCAGGTGGGACAAAAGAATCGCGGCGATTCGCCAGGAGCTGGAGGCTGGCCGTGAAGTCGTGCGCACGGGCAATTTGTACAAGACGTTTCTCCACGTGCAGGACGCGGGCCGAGCGATTGCGGAATTGGCGGGCAACCCGTACGTCGGGACATTGCATCTCGGCCCTGCGCAAAAAGAAAGCTATTATTCGTTTGCGCGTAAAATGGCTGCCGCGCTGGGGCTTGATGCCGCTGCCGTAAAAGAAGATCGCCTGGACGATACAGAAGCAAGGGCAAAAGGCATTCCGCTGGACACTTCGCTGGATACGAGCAGGGCGCGGGAGATTTTGCACATGCGTTTTCGGCAGGTGGGCGCAGAAGGGACGGCGAGCGGGATGCCGCTGCGGGGAGAAGGGGCTGTTCGTTGAACCTCGGTTTTCTTATGGGCAGTCGTCCGGAAAAATAACTCGCTACGGAATTTCCTCAAAATGAACGCCGCCAAACCGATGCTCGCTATTCGTCAATTCCTTTTGCAACATAACCAGATGATAGCAGTAGTCGGTTTTGCTCGAGCGCAACCAATCGGTATGCGTAGCTGTTTCCGTAATTCGCGAAACCAGTATAAACCAAGCCCACAAGGAGGTAGCGCTATGAAAACTATCGGACTGATCGGCGGCATGAGTTGGGAGTCGTCGCTCGTTTACTACCGTCTGCTGAACGAAACGGTCAAGGAAAAGCTGGGCGGGCTGCACTCCGCCAAAACGATCCTCTACTCCGTCGATTTTGCCGAGATCGAGGAAATGCAGCGCGAAGGACGCTGGGCAGAAGCGGGCGAGCGCATGGCGCAGGCGGCGCAGGGTCTGGAGGCGGCGGGGGCTGAACGGCCTGCTCAGCGCAGAGGTCTACTTTTTGGGCGGCAGGGTGAACGCCAAACATTACCGCGTTGGCGGTCCGTTTGCCGAGAAGATGATGAAGTCGTTTTACGTCGACAAAGCGTTTCTTTCCATGGATGGCGTGCTGCTGCACAAGGGCCTGACCTGCTATGACCCGGAGCGGGCTGAGCTGGCCAAGCATTTTATCGAAAATGCCAATGAGAGCATCGTGCTGGCCGACCATTCCAAAGTCGGGATCAGCACTTTGTGCAAAGTGGCGGACCTCAAGGAAATTGACATGGTCATTAGCGATGCGGCCGCCCCGGAGGAATGGAACGAAGAGTTGCAGGCGAAGGGTGTCACTTGGCTGGTGGCAAAAGAGCTGTAGGCGGGCACCAGCGAAAAAACGAATGAAACACGAACAGGCCGGATTGCTCCGTGGGGGAATCCGGCTTTTTGCGTTTTGTCCAAAAAGAGGCGCGAAAGCCGGGGCGCTGTCGCGAGTTTGGACAAAAAATAGTGGAGAACGTGCATTGTTTGTCCTCATGGAAGCACATAAGATGATGAAAAAGCTTGTGAGAATGATAATCATCATAAGCTCATCAGCAGCAAAAGAAGAGAGGGTAAAACATGGGGAGAAATCGTCGGAAAATCGTATTCGCGTGGCTGGCAGTTTTGCTGATCGCAATGGCAGGACTCGCCGCGTGCGGGGAAAAAGCGCCGGAACAGCAGGCTGCAGGCACAGACAGCGGGCAGCAGCCAGCCGAGCAACAGCCAGCGGCCAGCAAGGAAGCATCGGCAGAAACGAGAGTCGTCCAAGATGCGTACGGTGACGTCACGATTCCGGCTCATCCGCAGCGAGTGGCGGCCATTTATCAGGAAGACTTTTTGCTGGCCCTGGGCGTGACGCCGATCGTCCAATGGTACCACCCGGCATGGGGCAAACAAGATTACCTTGGCCTGGATGTGCCGCCGTTTGACATTACAGGCAGCATGGAGGCGCTGATTGCCGCCAACCCTGACCTGATTATCGTCGACGGAGGAGCGGATAAAGAGAAATACGAGCAGTACAGCAAGGTAGCGCCTACCTATAAACTGCCGGACGAGCTGCGCAACGACACGATTGGCCGCCTGAAAAAGATCGCCGACCTGTTGGGCATCCCGGAAAAAGGATTCCCCGGAAAACAAAGAGGCGCTGAAAATTCTCCAGGACCCGCTCTGGCAATCCGTCCCGGCGGTGAAAAAAGGGCATGTGTACCAGATGAACCGGACGCACTGGCAATCTGGCGCGATCATTGCCAATATGATGAAAGCAGACGATCTTATCAACACGTTCGTCAAGTAAAGCCAGCCGTTGTCTAGGCGAGCTGGGAGCCAGGCAGAAAGAGGGTGGCCCGGGGCAGATGAAACTGCGTCTCGGGCCGCCTTCTTCGCTTTTTTCCATTTTCCACAAGCGGCATTCGCCGTAGCCGAACCTGCTCTTTTGCTTGGCAAATCCCGTTTGTCCCCGTATAATATATAATGATAATCATTCTCATGTGATGGGTGAGGATATGCACACTAACGGGACGAAGAAACAACTGTACCCATCAGCGATTTGCGTGCTGACGGGCATGGAACGAGGGGTTCTTGCATCGCATTCTTGCCAGGACAGCACGGAATCGAATGATTTTACCATGATCGTGACCACGGATGGACTAGGCGTCCTGCAAGTCGACCAATCCCGCTTACGTCTTGGAAAAGAAAGCTGCTGGATCGCCGCGCCGGGCCAGCGTGTGCAAATTTGCGCCGCTGAGCGGGAACTCGAATACTATCGTTTGCCGCCCAAAACAAGCTGTCCCGCAGTCTGAAAGGACAGACGGTGGCGTTTTTGCGCATTTTGCCAGACAAGATCATCGTGGAGAAGACGTACACGGCTCCCGTGATGTTTGAGGATTTGCGCATGCAGCCGCACCCGCTGGTCAAAGCGCTTTCAATCGCCGAAGCAAGGGCAGGGGTGTCGCGGGAGTGGCTCGCCTCGCTTGACGCCGACCACATTTTTTACTCGTTCGACAAGTGGCACGAAGCGGACGAAGGCGCGGAAAAGCGGCTGATCGACCAACCTGTCTGGCAGTCTCTGCGAGCCGTACGCAACAACTGTGCGTACGAGGTCGATTTCATCACCTGGATGAATCACGGAATCATTGCCAACGGGAAAAAAATTGACGAGATTCTCAGCGTGTTGGCCTAGAGAGTTGGGAAATGTTTCAATCGTACAAAAAAGACCTCTCTTTTGTCCATTGACACCTTTTTCGTCAATCGCCTAAAATCCTACTATGATAATAAGAATCAATTTCAGATTTTTGCCGGAAGGGAAGGAGAAAGCGTCGTTCAGTGCATTTACATAATGAATGGAAAAGGTGGCTAGCATGGGTCAACAGGTACAATCTCTGAAACAAGGAGCCCAATCGAAAGCGGAACAGTTTCGTTCGCGTCCGTGGGCAGCAACGCTGATCCTGACGGGCGGGGTCTTTGCATTGATATTCGGCATGTTTCTGTCCGTATCATTCGGGGCAGCAGACATCCGGTTTTCTGTCGTTTGGGATGCCATTTTTCATTTTAATCCAGATATTACTCAGCACCAGATTATTCAGGAGATACGTCTTCCCCGCTTACTCGGGGGCGCGATGGTCGGAGCCAGCTTCGCTGTTGCTGGCGCGATCATGCAAGGGATGACGCGCAACCCGCTGGCAGACTCCGGCTTGCTCGGGCTAAATGCCGGGGCGGGCTTCGTGATTGCGCTCTGCTTCGCGTTTTTTCCGGGATTGCCGTTCATGTACTTGATTTTGTACGGCTTTTTGGGCGCAGGCGTCGGGGCAGGATTGGTTTACGGGATCGGCTCGATGGCCAAAGGCGGGCTGACCCCTGTGCGGCTCGTGCTTGCCGGGGCGGCGCTCAGCGCGCTTTTGTCCGCGCTCAGCGAAGGGATTGCGCTGTACTTTAAAATCGGCCAAGACCTGGCTTTCTGGTACGCAGGCGGGGTAGCCGGAACGAAATGGTTCCAGTTGAAAGTGATGTTCCCCTGGATTGCGGCTGCCATCCTGGGGGCGATTGTTTTGTCCCGTTCGATTACGATGCTCAGTCTCGGCGAGGAGATCGCCAAAGGGCTGGGGCAGCGAACGGCGCTTGTCAAGCTGGCGGGTACCGTCATCGTTTTGATTTTGGCAGGCTCGGCCGTTGCGGTTGTAGGCGCGGTTGGCTTTGTCGGCCTGATTATTCCTCACTTGACCCGCTATCTCGTCGGGGTCGACTATCGCTGGATTATTCCATGCTCGGCCGTTTTGGGCGCCTTGCTCGTCGTCTTTGCCGACCTGGCCGCGCGAATGGTGAATCCGCCGTACGAAACACCTCTGGGAGCACTTATTGCGCTGATTGGCGTTCCGTTCTTCCTTTACCTCGCACGTAAAGAAAGAAGGGAGATGTAGATATGCAACCAGCTACGGCTCATTTCGATGCCCGCAAGCGCAGCAGGGGCATCCTCGTCATGACCATTTTGTCCGTGCTCATCCTGATCGCTTTCATCATCAGTATGAACACGGGATACATCCGTCTGTCGCCTATGGATCTGCTCATGACCTTGTTCGGGGCGGGGACAGAGAAGCAAAACCTGATTTTGTTTGATTTCCGTTTGCCGCGCATCGTCATTTCGATTTTGATCGGCGCTGGTCTGGCGGTTTCCGGCTGCATCATTCAAGGGATTTCCCGCAACGCTTTGGCCGACCCGGGGATTTTGGGGATCAACTCCGGCGCGGGCTTGATGGTCATGCTGTTCATTTCGTTCTATCCGTCGACGGCTGCCGCGCCTGTATTTTTGCTGCCGGTATTGGCTTTGGTGGGCGCGAGCCTGACGGCGGCACTGATTTTCGTTCTTTCCTATCAGCGGCACAAAGGCTTGTCGCCGATTCGCATCTTGCTGACCGGGATCGCGGTCGCTGCGGGCAT
This sequence comes from Brevibacillus sp. FW306-2-1A-C05A, assembly GCF_058781555.1. Classification (NCBI taxonomy): domain Bacteria; kingdom Bacillati; phylum Bacillota; class Bacilli; order Caryophanales; family Paenibacillaceae; genus Brevibacillus; species Brevibacillus sp. FW306-2-1A-C05A. The sequence continues at coordinate 27,249 of NZ_JBYSWV010000029.1, read as the reverse complement.
GAGCGCGGCGATGATCGTGCTGACGCTCAAGCTGAGCCCGGACAAATACCAGTTCGTAGCCACCTGGCTTGCCGGAAGCATCTGGGGGACCAACTGGAAGTTCGTCCTGTCGCTCTTGCCGTGGATCGTCGTCCTGCTGCCTTTCGTCTTTTACAAGGCGCGGGTGATGAACGTCCTCAATCTGGGAGAGGAGCTGTCGATCGGCCTTGGCGCTCCGGTGGCGAGAGAGCAGCTCAAGCTGTTGGCCGCTTCGGTCGGACTTGCCGCATCGTGCGTAGCGGTCAGCGGCGGTATCGGCTTCGTCGGCCTGATTGGCCCGCACCTCGCCCGCAGGCTTGTCGGGCCGAAGCACGAGATGCTGCTGCCTACTTCAGCGTTGACAGGGGCGCTTCTGGTCATCGTCGCCGACACGATCGGACGCTGGATTTTGCAGCCGTCCGAGATTCCGACCGGGATCGTGGTCGCTGTCATCGGGGCTCCGTACTTCTTGTACTTGCTTGCCCGTTCGAAGGCGTAGAGAAAAGAGAGAGTCTGTCACTGCGGGGGGAGAGATATGAGGAACTGTGGGAGGTGGCCAGACGAGCGCAGTTGGAAGAGATGATCCGTTCCATGCCGGACGGGCTGGACAAGCTGATCGGGGAGCGGGGAGTCAAGCTGTCCGGCGGTCAAAAGCAGCGTCTGTCCATCGCGCGGATGTTTTTGAAAAACCCTCCGATACTCATTCTCGATGAAGCGACCTCCGCTCTCGACACCGAGACGGAAGCGGCGATTCAGCAGGCTTTGGCGGAGCTTTCCCAAGGGCGTACAACGCTCGTGATCGCTCACCGCCTGGCGACGATCAAAAACGCAGACCGGATCATTGTCGTCGCCGACCAGGGAATTGTCGAGCAAGGGCATCACGACGAGCTTTTGCAGACGAAAGGCGTGTACAGCAGGCTGCACCAGGCGCAGTTCGGCTCGTAAGCGGGCAACTGCGTACACCTGGGCGCGGAAGCTTCGCTCTCCAGCGAAAACGAGCGAAAACGAATAAGGCCAAAAAAGTGGCGAGCGTATCTTTCGAACCAGTGGTTTCGGGAGGTGCGCTCGCTTTTTTGATGGGCGACTGCGCTGTGTCCAGTCGGTCGGCCCCGCCTGGTAGGACAAGCGTTTCGGCCAGTTACGCCGGGCTGTTCTGTGCAAAAGAAACCGCCAGTCTCTCCTTTCGCGGTTGGTAATGCGCAGTTTGGTTGTATAATGGTGGTAGCAGAAAGGGTTTTCAGACAGCTTGGCTAACGGCAAGAAGAGGGGAGCCAGCAATCGTTCAGGGACGGGACAGGACAGGAAGGAGTGATGAGCGTGATCGACCGACTGGACCATCTGGTTTTGACTGTCCGTGATCTGGAAGCAACCTGCCAGTTTTACGAGCGCGTGCTTGGTATGCAGGTTGTAACTTTTGACAATGGCAGGCGGGCATTGCACTTTGGACAGCAAAAAATCAACCTTCATCTGGCAGGACGCGAATTTGAGCCGAAAGCGCGGCACCCGCAACCTGGCTCTGCCGACATATGCCTGATCGCAGCAGTGCCACTGGAACAAGTCATCGAGAAAATAACCGCATGTGGAGTCGAGATCGAGGCGGGGCCTGTACAGCGGACGGGGGCTACCGGACCGATTCGCTCTGTCTACGTGCGCGACCCGGATCAAAACCTCATTGAAGTGGCGGAGTATGCGCAAGCTGCTGATCTGTTGGCGAAGGAAGCGGCCGTCCAGGCAATTTCCGACGTGCTCAAGCAGCGCGAGCCGGGGATCATGGGCGCACAGCAAGCAGGGGTGTTTGGCATTTTGCTCCCGTTGGTGAAAATGGACGACGGCAAGCTCGGGGTCTTGTTTGAAAAGCGGGCCAGCACGATGCGCAGACAGGCGAACGAAATTTGTTTTCCCGGCGGCCGCGCAGAGGAAGGCGACGCGTCGAGGTGGGCGACGGCGCGCCGGGAGACGAGCGAGGAGCTGGGCGTGCCGTTAGAGAAGATTCACTACGTCGGCGAGCTGGATCGGCTGATCGGGCCGGGACATGCCGCTATTTACCCGTTTGTAGGCTACGTGGAGGGGATCGTGGACATGAAGCCGAATCCCGACGAGGTCGGCGAGGTGTTCGTCATCGCGCTTGAGCGGCTGGCTGCCGCCGAGCCTTCCACGTACACCTCAGCGCTTGTCACCGAGCCGGAGGAAGACTTTCCTTACCATCTGATTCCCGGCGGCAAACGGTATCCGTGGCGCACAGGCACGGTCGAGCATCTGTTTTACGAGCTGGACGGACGAGTCATCTGGGGACTGACTGCCCGTGTGCTGGCGCATTTTCTCGAACGGCTGCAAAGCGAGGGCTGGTCTCGCAAGTAAAAAAGCAACAGACAAAGGGAGTGGATGAAGCATGTGGAAAGGAAATCCGGTTACGTCACGTCTGCAAATCAAATGGCCGATCATCCAGGCGCCGATGGCGGGGGGAGCAACTACGCCGGCACTGGTCGCAGCCGTCTCGGAAGCAGGCGGACTGGGCACGCTCGGAGCGGCCTACATGAGTCCGCAGCAAATCCGCGAAGCGATACACGCCATTCGCGAGCGGACAGACAAGCCTTTTGGCGTCAATCTGTTCATCCCGGAAGACTTCGACCAGGAGCAGCCGATCGCGGCGAATGTGGCTGCGGCGCTCAACGAGGTGCGGCGCGAGCTGGACATCCCGGAAAATCCTGAGGTCACGAGCTTCGCCGAAAATTTTGCCGAGCAGTTGGCCGTCGTGCTGGAAGAAGTGCCTGCGGTCTTCAGCTTTACGTTTGGCATGCTCGATGCGCGCTCGCTCCAGGCGTTGAAGCAAAAAGGGGTGACGGTCATCGGGACGGCTACGACGGTGCGCGAGGCAGTAGCTCTCGAAGCTTGCGGAGTGGACATGATTGCAGCGCAGGGCAGTGAAGCGGGCGGGCATCGCGGCTCGTTTTTGCCGGACGCTCCCAACAATCTGATCGGCACGATGGCATTGGTGCCGCAGATTGTGGATCGGGTGAAAATTCCTGTCATCGCGGCAGGCGGGATCATGGACGGACGGGGCATCGCCGCCGCTTTCGCGCTGGGAGCGCAGGCGGCACAGCTCGGAACGGCGTTTTTGACGTGTGCGGAAAGCGGAGCGCATCCTTTGCACAAGCAAGCCATCCGGGAGACGAGCGACGAGAGCCTCGTGTTGACGCGTGCCTTTTCCGGAAAATGGGCGAGAGGCATCCAGAACGACTTCATGCGAAAAATGGCGCCGCTGGAGCACGAACTGCCGACCTATCCGGTGCAAAATGCGCTGACCAAGGACATTCGCGCCGCTTCCGGCAAACAGCAGCAAACAGCGTACATGTCGATGTGGGCCGGGCAGGCAGCGCCACTTGGTAGAGAGCTGGGAGCGGGCGAGCTCGTCTTGCAGTTGGTGGAGGAAACGAAGCGGGTATGCGGCAGCCTCGTGTAGAGCAGCCCGATCAACAGACTACGGCAGTGCCGTGACGGAGGAAAGCAACATGAAACAGGAGTACGCTCTCAAAGGGAAAATCATCGCAGAGGGGCAAGCAATCGCAGACGGCTTGGTCGTAGTGGCGGACGGAACGATTGTGTATGCCGGGGACGCAGCGGGCTACGCCAAGCCGTTGCCGACAGAGGTGGTGGCAACAGGGACAGGCTGGATTTGCCCTGGCTTCGTAGATATGCACATGCACGGCATTGACGGACACGATACGATGGACGGCACGCCTGAATCTTTGCAGGCAATTTCCACGGCGCTGGCGCGGTATGGCGTGACCTCGTTTTTGGCGACGACGATGACAGCGCCTTACGAGGAACTGGAGCCTGTGCTGGAAAACATCGCGCAGGTCAGCAGGCAGGGGCTTTTGGGGGCGCAGGTGATCGGCATTCATCTGGAAGGGCCGTGGATCAACCCGCGCTACAAAGGGGCACAAAAGGAAGAAAACATCGCGCTGCCCAAGCTGGAAGCCGTACAGCGGCTGTACGAACTGGCGCAAGGTCTGATGAAGGTCGTGACGATCGCGCCGGAGCAGCCGGAGGCGCTCGAAGCGATTGCCTGGCTGAAGGAACAGGGCGTGATCGTCTCGGCAGGGCATACCGGAGCGACGTTTGCCCAGGCGGCTGAAGCGGTCGACGCAGGCGTGCGCCATTTCACGCACTGCTTCAACGCCATGACCGGACTGCATCACCGGGAGCCGGGCGTCGTCGGAGCGGCGATGTATCACGAGCATCTGAGCACCGAGCTGATTGCAGACGGCATTCACGTTCATCCGGCGGTGATGCGCATTTTGTACCGGGTGAAAACGGCAAAGCGGCTCGCGCTGGTCAGCGACTCCATGCGGGCGGCGGCGCTGGGCGAAGGAACGTACGATCTCGGCGGGCAAGAGGTGCGCGTCCGTGAAAATCAGGCCAAGCTGGCCGACGGGACGCTCGCTGGAAGCATCCTGACGTTGAACAGGGCAGTCGGCAACATGGTGACGCTCAGCGGCGTGCCGCTGCCGGAAGCGGTAGAGATGGCCTCCCATACGCCTGCCTCGATTCTCGGCTACGGCGAGCGAAAAGGCCGCCTGGCAGCCGGCTACGATGCGGACATTGCGGTGCTGGATGAAAATTTTGACGTGGTGATGACATTCGTTGCCGGAAAGAACGTGTACGCGCGCTCCAATTGAAAAGGCAAGGGTGAAAAAAGCAGTTCGAGCTGTCAGCTTCACAGCTCGGACTGCTTTTTGCTTGGGGGACGACGCTTACGCTTTTGTTGGCTGCAAGGCATTGGGGCCAAACCAGATTTTTTGAAAGTCGAGCCAGCCGGACGGATGGATGGAGACGCCGCGAACCGATTTGTGATAGGAGGTTTGCGTTTTTTTCTGCACGAGATACAGCACGGCATGGTGTTCCTTGATGAGCGCTTCCACTCGTGCGAGCTGTTGCCGCCGCACAGACTCGTCAGCCTCCCGGAAGAGGGCAGACAGCTCTTTGTCGATCGTCTCGGCCAGGGCGGCATCGAAGGCGGGCAGGAAGTAGTTTTTTTGCATGTACATTTCTAGTTCACTGATTTCATCCTGGCTTAAAGCATTTCCGAAAAGCAGACAGTCATGCGCGGGCAGAGTCCCGTGGTCCGCAAATCGAACGGTTCGCGGATGGCGACTTCGACCGGGATGCCGCAGGACTGGCAGCGCGCCTGAATCCAGCGGGCGTCCGGCTCATGGTAGGATGTCGTCACGAGCCGCAAAGTCTCTCCCTGATAACCGCTTTCTGCCAGCAATGCGGCAATGTCCGCGCGATTTTGACGGGGAGCGCTGTCCGCAGCCAAAGTCGCCAGAGCGGGGGAGTACGGGCGAAAGCCTTTGGCCGGATAGATGCGATCTCCGCCCAATTCCGCCACTATCAGCTCGCGATCAATCAACAGATCGAGCGCCTGGCGAAACTTCGGGTGGTTTTGCGGGCCTGTCTGCCACTGGTTGAAGATGAGCAGGTTGCAGCAGGAAAACAGCGTCTCCAGATCACACCAGTCGCTGCTGGCGCGAACGGCTGCCTCCCGCAATGCCTCCGCCTTCGCCGCCGCTTCGTGCGACATCATGACAGCGGTCCAGTCCGGCTCCCGCAGGCTGCCTGTTTCCAGGTCGGGGAACAGCAGAATTTCCACGCGGTCGAGCTGCGGTCTGCCCTGAAAATGAGCCGGGAACGCCTCCAAAATACAAATCCCTTCGTCGAGGCGGACCAGTTGGAACGGGCCGGTGCCAACCGGATTTTTCCCAAACGTCTCCGCCGCCTCCTGGACGATCTCCTCTGGAACGATGCTGGCAGGAGGGGCCGCAAGCAGGCGCAAAAACAAGTAATTCGGCTCCTGCAGCACGATCCGCACCGTTCTGGCATCGACCGCCCCGATCTGTTCGATTCCCCGGAACATCCAGCTCGCTTCGTACAAGTCCGGGTTTGCGCGCAGCCGTTCCAGGGAAAACACGACATCGCGCGCGGACAACTCCCGGCCGTGATGAAAAAGGACGTTTTTCTTCAAGTGAAACGTCCATTCCCGGTGGTCGGCGCTGTGCTCCCAGGAATGGGCGAGTGCTCGGATGAATCGCACGGCTGTCCGCGTCGTACTGAACGAGCGTATTGAACAACTGTCCGACCAAATGCGCGTCGAAGTGGTAATACAGCTTTCCGGGGTCCAGCGTGACAATCGTGCGGTAGACGGGGAAGCGCAACACGTCCTGATAGCGGTTCGCCTCGTTCAACGTGCAATACCCGAGTCCTGCTGACAGCCATTCCATGAACTGTTCTTTGACGGCAGGCTTGCCGAAGCGGTTCAATAGTTCCATCGCTTCCTTGACGTCGCCTTGCTCCATGCGCTGCTTCCCTTCCTGCAGCAAAATCGCATCGGCATCGGCGACAAACGTCAGGACGGAGGCATGGCCACGGCCGCGGCCGGACTGCCACTCGATCCAGTTTAATTCAGCCAGCTTGCGCACGATCAGCTTGGCGTTGCGAGGCGTGCAGTGCCAAAGCCCGCTCAGCTTTTCAATCGTGACGGGGAACGGCTTTGCCGTTGCTTCTTGTTGAAAAAACTGGCGCAGCTTTAAAAAATAAAGAACGGTAACGTACAAAGCCCCCCTTCCTGTGCAAAAAGGTGACAGAACTCACGCAAAGCTTACCCTTTTTACCCTCTGTCGGATCAATATACTGAAGATAACACGACAGACCAAAAACAGGAATGGGGAAGCGGTGTACGCGGCCGTCCTGGTCGTGTTCATGCTCCTGTTCAAGCAAGAGCTGCGCGAGCGTTCGACCTCTGTAACGATGCGCGAAATGGCGCGGATCGTCTTCACCGACAAAGTGTTCCTCAACTTGCTGCTCGGCAACCTGTTTGTAGCCGGAGCCTACTCGCACCTGGATACGACGCTTGCGCAGTACATCGGCCACGACCGGATCGAGGAGATGCTCGTCACCTATTTGGACGGCATCCCGGAAGTGTGCCTGTCCAGCTTGCGTCTGGCGCTGCTCTCCGGCGACTGGATTCCGCTGACGCTGCCCGATCAGATGGCAAAACGTCTGCCGTTTGCCCAGACGGTCAGCATGGGCGGTGCCACGGAAGCGGCGATCTGGTCTATTTACCATCTGTACAAAGGACTTTTGCCAAACTGGCGCAGCATCCCGTACGGACGTCCTCTCGCCAACCAGGGCTTCCGGGTGCTCGACTCGCAACTGCGCGATTGCCCCGTGTGGGTAACGGGCGAGCTGTACATTACCGGACACGGCCTGGCCCAAGGGTACGTGGGCGACGAGAAGCTGTCGGCAGAGCGCTTTTTCCTGCATCCGGCAGATGGACAGCGGCTCTATCGCACAGGAGATTTGGGCCGCTATACGCCGGGCGGCGAAATCGAGTTTTTGGGCCGCGAAGACAACCAGGTCAAAATTCGCGGCCACCGCATCGAGCTGGGGGAAATCGAATCAGCGCTGCTCAAGCATCCGGCAGTAGCCGCAGCAGGCGTCGTGCTGGATGAGGCGAGCGACGAGCCGGCTTTGCTCGGAATCGTGGAGACGGCCCGCAAAAAGGACCGTGACCGCACAGCCGAAGCGGCCGAATTTGCACAACTGACGAGCGGCATCGGCGAGGCGGCAGGGGAGATCGCGGCGCACATCAGCGCCCGGCAAATCGAAGAAGCGATGGCCAGCCTGGATCGGGCCGTGCTCCATTCGATGCTGCGCGCGCTGCAAACGCTCGGATTTTTTGCAAAAGGCCAGGCGCAATCGCTGGAAGAAGTGCTGCAAGCGGGGAGCATCCTGCCGAAATACCACTGGCTGGCGCGGCGCTGGGTGGCGAAGCTCGCCGAAGCGGGCATGCTGACCGAGCAGGCGAAAGGGCAGTACCGCAGCGAGCTTGCCGTAAATGACGAGCTTGTCCGCGAGAACTGGACAGAGGCAGAGGCGATCTGGACGAACATGCTGGGGACGGCAGGATTTACCGCCTACGTCCGCAAAAACGCCGAGAAGCTGCCGGAGCTGCTCGGCGGCCAGGAGGACCCGGTAGCGCTCCTGTTCCCGGAGGGCAAATTCGACCACGTCCATACGCTGTATATCGAGCACATCATGGCGAACTACCTGAACAAATGCATGTGCCTGCTTTTACAGCGCATCGCCGAAAAGCAAGGGAGCAAGCCGCTGCGGATTTTGGAGGTCGGAGCCGGAACCGGAGCGACGACAGGACATGTCCTCAAGGCGCTCGAAGGCTACCCGATCGAATACGTCTTTACCGATGTGGCCACGTTTTTCATTCCGGGCGCCAAACAGCGCTTTGCCCAGTATCCGCACGTAAGCTTCGGCGTCTTTGACGTCGACCAGGACTACCGCGCCCAAGGCTTTGCGCCGAACAGCTTCGACGTCGTGCTGGCAGCCGGGGTACTGGAAAATGCCCGCGACATCCCGGCGAGCATGCGCAGGCTGCGGGAGCTGATTCGCCCGGGCGGCTGGTTCGTCTTCACCGAGCCGACTATCGAGCATTTGTGGATTTTGGCCTCGCAGGCGTTCATGATGATGGAGCCGGGAGACGAGCTGCGCCTGGAGACGTCCTACCTCGATCGCCACGACTGGCTGCGCCAGCTTCAGGAAGAGGAAAACGAGCCGCTGCTGCTGCTGCCGCAAGAGGACGACAAGCTGACCGCGCTCGGGTTCCACCTGTTTGCCAAACGGATGAAGCAGGAGCGCCTGGCAGTGGAGGCGACGGAGCTGGAAGCGTTTTTGGCCGGACAGGTGCCTGCCTACATGCTGCCTCAGCACTTGCAAGTAGTCGATGCGCTGCCGTTGACCGGAAACGGCAAGGTAGACCGGCGCACCTTGGCAAAATGGCGTCCTGCTGCCAACGGGACACAGGTGGCGGCGGCTTTCGTCGAGGAAGGACTGGACGCGCTGGAAACAGAGCTTGCCCGGCTGTGGGCGGAAGCGCTCGGCCTGGCTGGCATCGGCAAGTCGCAAAGCTTTTACGAACATGGCGCCGACTCGCTCATCATGGCGCAGGTGGCAGGAAAGCTGCGCGACAAGCTGGCGGAGGACCCGGAGCACGAAGCGATTCCGTTCGACGCCCTGCTGCGGCAAATGCTGAACTACCCGACCGTCGCCGATCTGGCCGAGTTCATCCGCTCGCGCAGACAAGTTACGGAGCGCGAGAGCGTAGCTGTGTGGCCCGGCAAGCAGGACGGCTCCAGCAATGCCGTGCTGATTCCGTACGACAGCGCGCAGGAAGGGCCGCTCCGCGTCGTGTTCCACGCCGTTTTGGGCACGATGGACATTTTCCGGCCTCTGCTTTCGCACCTCCAAGCGCAAAAAACGGGCAGCATCGTAGGGGTGGCAATTGCCGATATGGAAAAATACTGCTCACTGGAGCCGTCCGAGCTGATCGAGACTGTGGCTGACGACTACGCCGAATGCCTGCTGGCAGGCGGCCACAGCGAAATGCAGTTGATCGGCTACTCCCTCGGCGGCCTGATTGCCGTCGAGGTCGCCAGACGACTGATGGAGCGAGGGATTCAGGTCGTCGATCTCGTGCTGATCGACATTCCGCCGATCTTCACCGAAGTGGATGACGATCTGCTCGTCGAAACGCTGTTTGTGCCCAACCTGAACATCACGCTGGCGCAGGCAGGCTTTGGGCAGGTCGATGAAAATGACCTGGCGCGCGGCGTCATGAAGCTGGTTGAACAGCATGGGGACTGCATCCCGCAAGGCGCCGCCGTGACCATCGGCGGAGACGCGGGGCTGGATCGGGTCGGAGAGCTGTTCCGCAACATGGCGGCTGTCAGCAAACGGGAGCGCTTCGCGGCTTACGTCTGCGCGAAAGCCAAGGCAACCGGGGAAGAGATGCCGATCGAGATGGCGGAAGGCTTGTGCCAGGTGTTCCGCCAAAGCTTCAAGGCCGCCCGTTATACGCCGCTGCCGTACATGGGCGACATCCGCTTCCTGTTGGCGAGCGAGCCGTTCTTGTTCCTGCCGCGCACGGATGATACGACTCTCGCATTCTGGCAAGATGTGTGCCTGGGCGAGCTGGAAGTGACGACGATCGCAGGAAACCACTTCAGTTGCATGGTCGAGCCGAATGCAAGCAAGCTGGCGCAACTGCTGGCAGCGCCGTTCACGCAAAAATAAACGCCCGCAACCTCGGGAAATGAAGAGCGACAATGCGTCTTGAGAGGGATGGCTCCGCTGTGCGTGCTAAAAAAAGCAGGACAGCAGGAAGCATCCCTCTTCTTTTTTTCGGAAGGCAGACGCTACCGGGCAGCTTTTTTCCTGCTTTGGTCCCAGGGGGAAAAGGCTGCGCTGCCTGGGCATTCGTGGTACCCTATTGCCAACGAGTCAACCAATTCCGCTCCAGCAACGATTTTGTCGGCCCAAGCGGGCGAATGAGAAAGGATGGTACCGATGAGCCATAGCGACTCCCCGATCAAAGAGCAGTCGCCCCTCTGTCAACGCACCAAACAGATCGGCAACAGAACCTTCGTCGTGACCTGCCGGGAGTTTCTGGCAAAGCAGGCCGATTTTTTGCTCGATCTGTTTGCGGATGTGGAAAACGAGAGCGGGCCGCTGCGAAACGGCGCGAAAATTCAAGTAGGCTGGACAATTTTAATTGTCAATGAACGAGAGGGACACGAAGGACAAATGGAAATTGTCGCACCGGACTACGACACGAATCCGTTTACAGAAACAAACCGCGACTTGTCCGTGTCCCTCTACGTCCAGATGGCGCAAAACCACTGTCTGCAAACGTTGCAGCTCGCAGGAGAAACCGCGCTGTTCCAGGACAAGATCGTGGTGGCAAAAGGGGCGCTAGAAGAGGAGCACGTCTATTTGCAGCGCGCCGAACAAGCAGAAGCAGGCGACTCCGGCTGGTATCTCGGGCCTGTACAGGGCGAGGTGGACAGCGACGGGCTGGAATCGTACTACATTTTCCAACTGCTAAAACGCCGTCCCTCTCTTTTGCAGGCGTTGGCGCTGCCGTGCGGCTACATCGCCGTGCTCAAGGGTGACCAGATTGAGGCGGTGCTGGACGAACATGACGAAAACGTGTGGCCGACGCTGCACTAGAAGCGGCCAGGATACCGACAACGTTTGCAACGACGCACCAGCGCGTAAATGGGCTACTGGCGGTCTTTATTGAAGCCAGCAAATGGTGATGTTATCATGGGTGGGGAAAAAGCGAGCACGAAGAGACAGGGGAGGTAGCACGTTGTGAAAATCGCAGTAGTAGGAAGCATCAATATGGATCTCGTCTCCCACGTCCACCATCTGCCCAAGGCAGGAGAAACGATTTCCAGTCATGACTTCCGGCTGATTCCAGGCGGCAAAGGGGCCAATCAGGCAGTGGCCGCCGCGCGTCTCGGCGCACACGTTTCCATGATCGGGATGGTGGGCGAAGACGAGAACGGGAGCAAGATGCTGAACAGCTTGACAGAGGCGCGCGTTCACGTGGAAGGAATCAAACGCTCGGGGACGACGGGCATGGCTTTTATCAATGTGAGCGATGACGGGGAAAACAACATTGTGCTCGTCCCGGGAGCCAATGCGCAAATGAGCGTGGAGCACATCGAGCAGAACCTGTCCATTCTTGTGGAGAGCGACGTCGTGCTGCTGCAACTGGAAATTCCGCTTCCCGTAGTGGAGTACGTCGTGAAAAAGGGGTCCGGACTCGGCAAGCTGGTTATTTTGAATCCGGCTCCGGCGCAGGCGCTGTCACCTGAGCTGCTGCAGTACGTCCACACGTTGACGCCAAACGAGACAGAGCTTGCGAGCTTGAGCGGCATGCCGACTGCTACGCTTTCAGAAGTCGAGGCGGCGGCGAAAAAGCTCTTGGCAAGCGGGCCCAAGCGGGTTATCGTGACGCTGGGCGAAAAAGGCGCTCTGCTGGTGACCCCAGACGGGGCGACGCACGTCCCTGCTTGCCGGGTAGAGCCTGTGGACACGACGGCGGCTGGCGATTCGTTTACCGCGGCTTTTGCCGTCGGGATCGCCAAAGGGATGCCGGAAGCAGAAGCGGCGGCATTCGCCAGCAGAGTGGCGGCGATCGTCGTGACCAGACGCGGGGCGCAGCCGTCCCTCCCGACGCTTGCGGAAGTAGAGGCGCACGCGTTTTAAGGAAACCACAATTCATGCAGACCAAACGAAAAAGCAAACGGTTTTTGGAGCGAACAGTTCCAAAGGCTCGTTTGCTTTTTGCTTTTCCTTGTTCGTTATCCGCGCTTTTGCAACAGCTCCAGAACCCATTCGCACCAGGCGATGTCTTCTTTCATCCGCCGCGCTCCCCACGAGAGCAAAATGTACTCGCCAAACGCCGGATGGTCCGGGTGGTCGGGCGGGTGGGGATGGTCGACAGCATCAGCCTGGTACTCCTGAATGTAGTGCTCGTACATGTCCAGATGCTCGCGGCATTGCTGGATGCGCTCGACAAACATCGTCGCAGCGGCATTTTCATCAGCGAGCCCGAGGCAGTACGTTTTCAGGACCAGCTCGTCCCGGACGACAGGCTCTGCTGCCGGCTCACTGAGCCAGACTTGCAGCGCGATCTGCCCTTTTTCTGTAATCGAATACACTTTTTTATCAGGACGATCCGTCTGGTGGATGCGAGTGAACTCCAGGTAGCCCTCCTGTTCCAGCTTGGCCAGCAGCGGGTAAATCTGGCTGTGCTTGGCCTGCCAAAATGGTTGAAGCTGGAGCATCAAATCGTAGCCAGAACTGGGCGTGCGGGCGACCAGCCCCAGGAGTCCATACGCGAGTGTGTTCAAGTGAAAGCCCCCTGACTTTTACGAATCTCAAGATCATTATAGGAAGGGTTTTTCGGCGAGGCGGCGAGGCAATAGCGAACCTGCGTCCTGCTTAGCTTTTCCCAAGCTTATGTGCAAAATCCAAAGAAACCCTCTTGAAAGTCAAAGAAGGTCAAACTATAATAAAGTCATCGAAGGTCAGAGAAGGTCAAACGACACTGAACCTTCCGGGAATCAAAACGTGCACGTCAACATTCCAAAATAAACATTTTGGGGGTATGAAAACATGCAATGCGAAATCTGCAAACAACGACAAGCAACTGTTTCCGTTCATATACAAGTGCAAAACAACCGGCAAGCCTACCAGCTTTGCAAGGAATGCCACGCCAAGCTGGGCAGCAAAATGGGAATCGGCATGGGCATGGGCTTCACTCCGTTTTCCTCCTTCTCCGCTCTGGACGAGTTCCTGCAAGGCTTCGCCCAGGCGCAAGCGAAGGGCGGCAAGCCTAAAGCGCAAGAGCCGCAAGCACCGGACCGCGGCGGCATTCTCGACGAACTGGGCCGCAATTTGAACGATGCGGCGCGCGCCGGGCTGATCGATCCGGTGATCGGACGCGACCAGGAAATCGAGCGCGTCATCGAGATTTTGAACCGCCGCAACAAAAACAACCCGGTTCTGATCGGGGAGCCAGGGGTAGGGAAGACGGCGATTGCGGAAGGACTGGCGCTGCGCATTACCGAAGGGCAAGTGCCTGCCAAGCTGAAAAACAAGCAGGTGTACGTGCTGGACGTCGCTTCGCTGGTAGCGGGCACAGGGATTCGCGGGCAGTTCGAGGAAAAGATGAAGCAAGTCATCGCCGAGCTGCAAGCGCGTAAAAACGTCATTTTGTTCGTCGATGAAATTCACCTGCTGGTAGGCGCTGGCTCTGCGGAAGGCTCCATGGACGCAGGCAACATCCTCAAGCCTGCCCTGGCGCGCGGCGAGCTGCAGTTGATCGGGGCTACCACATTGAAAGAGTACCGCATCATCGAAAAAGACGCTGCGCTGGAGCGCCGCCTGCAGCCAGTGATGGTCAAAGAGCCAACAGTGGAAGCCGCCATCGAAATTTTGCAAGGGCTGCGTCCGAAGTACGAGGCGTTCCACCAAGTCTCCTACTCCGACGACGTGATCCGGGCTTGCGTGGAATACTCGCACCGCTACATTCAGGACCGTTTCCTGCCTGACAAGGCGATTGACCTGATGGATGAAGCGGGCTCGCGCCTGAACCTGCGTTCGTCCGGGGCAGACACCGCCCACCTGCATGAGCGGCTGGCGCAAATCAACCAGGAGAAAAAAGCCGCGACCGAGCAAGAAAACTACGAGCAAGCAGCCCGCCTGCGCGACGAGGAAGCAGAAATTCTCGCCAAGCTCGATCAACTGGATGGAGCGGCCAATCGCGTGCAGGTCGAAGTGGCAGACATTCAGGAGATGATCGAGCAAAAGACAGGCATTCCGGTCCGCAAGCTGCAAAGCGACGAGCAAGAGCGGATGAAAAATTTGGCGGCGCATCTCGAAGCCAAAGTGATCGGCCAGTCCGAAGCCGTCAAACAGGTCGCCAAGGCGATTCGCCGCAGCCGCGCCGGACTGAAGCCGAAAAACAGACCGATTGCCTCTTTCCTGTTCGTCGGGCCGACTGGCGTAGGGAAAACCGAGCTGTCCAAGGCGCTCGCCGAGGAGCTGTTCGGTACGCGCGATTCGATGATCCGTCTCGACATGAGCGAGTACATGGAGAAGCATTCCGTCTCCAAGCTGATCGGTTCGCCACCAGGGTATGTGGGCCACGAGGAAGCAGGGCAGTTGACCGAGCGCGTGCGCCGCAACCCGTACAGCATCATTTTGCTCGATGAGATTGAAAAGGCACACCCTGACGTCATGCACATGTTCCTGCAAATTTTGGAGGACGGCCGCTTGACAGACAGCCAGGGCCGCACCGTGAACTTCAAGGAAACCGTCATTATCGCGACGAGCAACGCGGGTGTGACCGAGCGCAAAATCTCCGTCGGCTTCGGAGCAGAGTCGCCTAAGCCTGGCACCGTGCTCGACTCGCTGGGCGCGTACTTCAAGCCGGAATTTTTGAACCGCTTCGACTCGATCATTTCTTTCGCTCATCTGGAAAAACACGATCTGGTCAAAATCGTCGAGCTGCTGCTGCAAGATGTCATGGCAAATCTGAAAGAGCAAGGCATGGAGCTTGCCGTTACAGACGCCGCCAAGGAAAAGCTGGCAGAGCTGGGCTACAACCCCGCATTCGGGGCGCGTCCGCTGCGCCGTGTCATTTCGCAGTACGTAGAGGACGGCATCGCCGACCTGGTGATGGAGGAAGCGGATGTGCGCTCGATCGTAGTCGATGTCGAGGAAGACCGCATTCGCGTGAAAAAAGCATAAAGACCCGCCAGACGGCAGGTCCCGAACCGAGAAGAACCCCTTTTGCCGAGGCCACTGAAGAACTTAGGTTTTGCCGGTGACTTGAGATTTTTGTAAAAAAATAAGCGACACCTGTTCCGTTTTTCCTGGCAGGTGTCGCTTTTTTGTTACTGCATTTCCCTTTTATTCGTCATATATAAAGGAGAAATCCACAAGTTCATTGATTTGGCGCAACATGTTATCTTTAGGGACAACAAGGTCATAGAGTGCGGTGTAGGGACTAAACGCAAATGAGATCTGTGGCTGGAACATGGGGCTTCAACCCTTTCGCCGTGATGCTTTAAGTATACATAGAAAAAGGTACAGCCGCCTCAAAAATGAGGGGACTGTACCTTCTTTATAAGTAAAGACTTTTTCAGTGGCCTCTTTTGCCGGGGGGGTTCTTTTTTGCTTGAGGACGATTCAGTCATTTCCCGCTTGCTTGTTCACCGTATGCAGCAGTTGTCTTTTTGCCCGAATTTTTCGCACCAGGAGTCCTATCAACAAAATCGGGATCATCAGCAAAAACACGTACAAGGAGACATGACCGACCATGTTTTCCGCCATCCGCCCATAATAATAAAACAGGAAGCCGACGACGTAAAATTTGACAGCCCTTCCGATGGCCGCGTAGCCAATCAGCTTCCAGAGCGGGTAGTTCAGACAGCCGGACAAGATCGTAAACACTTTGAACGGGATCGGCGTAAACGAGCCGACAAAAATGGCGACTTCGCCCCGTTTTTGAAACATCTCCGTCGCCGAGTCAATCCATTCTTTTTTGAGCAGTTTGTACAGGACAGAGTGACCCAAGAGTTTGCCGAGATAGTAACCGACTGGTGTTCCAAGCAGACAGGCGATATATCCTGCCGTAGCAATCCATAAAGCCGAGGATGGATCGATCAGGCTTAATGAAACCTGCAGAAAGAACACGGGAACGGGGAAGATGATGGCGTCTGCAAAAGAATGGATGACGACTCCCCAAATGCCGTATTCCATCAAAAAATCTAAAACGTTCTGAACCATTTCATTCTCCTTTGTCCATCTCTCAAAATCCGCCTGCTGCGGCGGAAAAAATGGGTAGAGTCATGTTGCGAACCGCCAATCAAGCTCGCGCCGGATTTTTACCTTTCTTCATTATAACCGCATCGCATGCAATACCGCCATCAACTGATTGATTCCTTTTTCAACCGCTTCTTCCTTGACGTTGGATACGTCTAGCTTCAATATATTTTCTCTGGGAATCTTGGAATAGCTTTTCAAATAAATCGTGCGGCCGAAGCGGTCGTAGGCGAACAGCGGGTCTGCCTTGCTGTCGTGCTCCAGATCCGCCATATGGTCGTCTTCCACGATGTAGACGTCGTATTGCTGCGCCAGCTCGGCAATCCGCTGTTTTTCTTTGCGGCTGTACGTCGTTCCGAGCGGGCTGTGGAAGCGCGGCATCGTGTAAAAAAATTTGATCTTTTCTGTACGAAACAGTCGTTCCAACTCGTCCAGATCAATCCCTTGCGCCGTTCGCCGGATGCCTTTTACCGGAAGCTTGTGTAACTGCACATATTCGATAAACAGGTGGTAGCTTGGCTGCTCGATCAGCACGGTTTCCCGGCCGTTCGGAAACGGGATCGTACACAAGATGGACAGCGCCTGCTGAACGCCTGCCGTGATGAACATGTTCGCAGGCTTGGCAAACACCTGATGGTTCGCGAGGTGCCTGGCGATCACGGGGATCAGCGTCGGCAAGCCTTTGGGAGTGCCGTACAGAAACAGATCGTTGCGGTACGTCTCAATCGCTTTATTGATACAGTGCTGGAAGTCGAGATAGGGAAACACGTCCGGATCAGGGGCAGAGGTGGCAAAGTCGATGATGTCTGTATCCTTTTGCTCGGCTTCCCGCTCTTATTTCACGACGTAAAAGCCGCTGCGGTCTACCGAGTAGATGAGGTGACGCTTTTCCAGTTCGTTCAAAGCCGAAATGACAGTGCTTTTGCTGCATTGATACCGGGCAGACAGCTCGCGGATGGAGGGCAGCTTGTCTCCGTCCTGGTAGGCGAGGCTTGCGAGATTGTGTATCGGTACAGATCGGCTTTTTTTGCATTGTAGCACGATTGGCGCCACATTACTATGAAAGCAAGAAGAACAGTTGCATATGCAACGATTGAGGAGAGATTTGTTTGAAAGATCAACCAAAAGCGATACTGGCTGCCCTGCTGAATGCCCTGATCGTCGGCCTGTCTTTTCTTTTCGTCAAAATGGCGCTCACGGCAGCAAGTCCGCTTGATACGATGGCGCACCGCTTTACGGTGGCGCTTGTCGCAGCTTCGATTCCGCTTGTGTGCGGCTGGATTCGGCTGTCGATCAAGCCGCGGGATATGTTGTCCATTCTGCCGCTTGCCTTGCTCTATCCGGCGCTCTTTTTTCGGGCTGCAGACGTTCGGGCTGGTCTACACGACATCGTCGGAGGCGGGCATTATTACGGCGACAGTGCCGATCTTCACGATGATAATGGCCGCCTTGTTTCTGAAAGAGACGTCGACCTGGCTGCAAAAGCTGTCCACGCTCCTGTCTGTCGCGGGCGTCGTGTTCATTTTCGCGATGAAAGGAGCGGGGGTGGGGATGGGCGACAGCATCGGGACGGTTTTGATCCTGCTGTCGGCTCTTTCGCTGGCCGGGTATAGCGTGCTCGCCAAGAAGATGACAAAAGCCTTCCATTATATAGACGTAACGTATATGGTTTCGGTTATCGGTTTTGTGTCATTTAATGCGCTGGCTTTGATCCGGCACGGCTCGGAAGGAACGCTGTCCGCCTTTTTCGTGCCGTTCAGCCATTCGCCGTTCGTCATCGCAATCTTGTACTTGGGGGTGCTGTCTTCGTTGGTGACGTCGTTCATGACGAATTTTGCCCTCTCGAAAATGGAAGCGTCAAAAATGAGTGTATTCAACAACCTGTCTACGATCGTGACGATTGCGGCTGGCGCGCTTTTCCTGCAAGAACAGCTCGCCTACTACCACCTGCTCGGCGCTCTCATGATTATTTTGGGCGTAGTCGGGACCAATTTCCTAGGGAACAAACAGCGCGCAGCACAGGTTGGGCGCACGCCAAAATCGCCTTCGCTGTAGCGGGCAGCGGGCAGTCCGAACAGGCGACGGAGCAGAGAACATTGGTGCTGCTATGTCTTGTTTTTGTTCGGTTTTGTCTGGAGGACGATCTGCAAAAAAAATCAGGGGCCAATGCGGGTGAAACTGTTTACAAAAACCAGCTAACACGATATAGTTACCTAGATTGCTATGAGTATAATGACATATGGTGAGATGACAGAATGAAAACGATTATTCATCTGGATTCAATTGAAAAAAGCTTTCACGGTTCCATCGTCGTCCCCTCTTTTTCTCTCTCCATTGAAGAAGGGGAGTTTTTGACGTTGCTCGGCCCGAGCGGCTGTGGCAAGACGACGCTTTTGCGGATGATTGCTGGATTTGAGGAGCCGACCTCCGGGGAGATTTTTCTCGACGAGAAGCCGCTCACCCATGTGCCTCCTTACCAACGGGACATGAACATGGTGTTCCAGCAATACGCCTTGTTTCCGCACATGACTGTCGAGCAAAACATTTTGTTCGGATTGAAAATGAAAAAGGTAAGTGCCAGTGAGCAAAAGAAGCGCCTGGAGGAAGTGTTGCAGTACGTGCAACTGACCGAGCTGAGAAAGCGCACGCCGAAGCAGCTCTCTGGCGGACAGCAGCAGCGGGTAGCGATCGCCCGGGCGATTATCAACAATCCGCGCGTCCTGTTGTTGGACGAGCCACTTGGCGCCTTGGACTACCAGTTGCGCAAAAGCTTGCAGTTGGAGCTGAAAAACCTGCAAAAAAACCTCGGGATCACGTTCATCTACGTCACCCATGACCAGGAAGAAGCGATGGCGATGTCAGACCGGATCGCGGTCATGAACAAGGGACGGATCGAGCAGATTGCTTCCCCGGCAGAGATTTACAACCATCCGCAAACGCTGTTTGTCGCTACGTTTATCGGCGAGAACAACATTTTCCGCGAAAACGGCACGAACACAGCGGTCCGTCCGGAAAAGATCAAGCTGTATCAGCCGCATACGGAGCCTGAGAAGCACAAGAAGCAGGGGACGATTACCGACGCGGTATTCCTCGGCAACCTGCGCAAAGTGTTTATCCGCCTGGACAGCCAGGACATGACGGTAATGGCGCATCAGTATGCGGGCGACGGTCTGGACTGGAAGGTGGGAGATCGGGTAGCTCTTGGTTGGGCGCAGACGGACGAGGTGATCCTGACTTGTTGAACAAAAAGCCGGTAAAACTGCTCGCGGCACCCGCCCTTTTGTGGATGGGTGTGCTTTTCGTCCTGCCCATGCTCCTGATTGCGCTGTTATCGTTTTTAAAAAGAGGCACATACGGGCAAGTTGTCTATGAGTTTACGCTGAACAATTACATTCGCATCCTGGACCCTTTGTACGGGCAAATTTTCGCGGACACGCTGGTGGTCGCCATCCTGACGACGTTTTTGTCGATCGTCTGCGGCTATCCGCTCGCGTACTACATCTCCCGGCTGGAAAAGTCTTCGCAGCAAATTTGGCTGCTCTTGGTGATGATTCCGTTCTGGATCAACTTCCTCGTCCGGTCCTACGCCTGGGTCATCATCCTGCGCTCGCAAGGCGTCGTCAATACGATTTTGCAGTCGCTGGGGCTTATCACGGAACCGTTGCCGCTGTTGTACAATTCCGGCTCGGTGCTGCTCGGCATGGTGTACACGCTTTTGCCGTTCATGGTGCTGCCGATTTACGTGTCGCTGGAGCAGATGGACCGCCGCAAGCTGGAAGCCGCTTACGACCTCGGGGCGACTCCGTGGAAAGCGTTCTGGCAAGTGACGTTGCCGATGACCAAAACAGGCGTCGTCACCGGATCAATTCTCGTGTTCGTCTCCTCCATCGGGATGTTCGTCGTCCCGGATGTGATGGGCGGAGCGAAGTCAGCCCTGATCGGAAACGTCATCCAGAACCAGTTTCTCTCGGCGCGTGACTGGCCGTTTGGCTCGGCGCTGTCCATCGTGCTGATGCTTCTGTCGATGCTTCTCATTCTTCTCTACTTCCGCGCGGTCAAAGCGGGCGAAGCGAAGGAGGGAGCAGCATGAAAACATGGCGCAGACATACGCTGACCGGCTACTCCTGGCTGATGCTCGTCTTTTTGTACTTGCCGATTGCCATTCTCGTGCTCTACTCGTTCAACGATTCGCGCATCAATGCGACGTGGAACGGATTCACCTGGAAGTGGTATGTATCGTTGTTTGACAACCGACAGGTGATGCAGGCCTTGATGAACAGCCTGTCGATCGGCGTCATCAGCAGCGTGCTGGCGACTGTTCTCGGCACGGCCGCATCGCTTGCGATCAAGCATTATTCCTTGCGCTGGCGCAACATCGTCAACGGGCTGATTTACTTGCCGATCGTCATTCCCGAGATCATGATGGGACTGGCCCTATTGGTTTTGTTCAGCCAAGCGCACATCGAGCTTGGCAAATGGACCCTGATTATGGCGCACGTGACGTTTTCCATGCCGTACGTGATGGTCATCATCTCCGCCCGCCTCGCCGATATGGGCAAGGAGCTGGAGGAGGCCGCACAAGATTTGGGCGCGACCCCGTGGGAGACGCTGCGCCATGTGACGCTGCCCTTGATTATGCCTGGGATCGTCGCCGGCTTTTTAATGTCGTTTACGCTATCGCTGGATGATTTCATTATTTCGTTCTTCGTGGCTGGTCCGAATTCGACCACCTTGCCGCTATACATTTACGGTTTGGTGAAGCGAGGCGTGTCGCCGGAAGTCAATGCGCTTTCGACGCTGCTGATCGTAAGCACAGTGCTTTTGGTCATCATCGCCGAGCTGTTCCGCCGCAAGGATTCCAAAAACGGTCAGATTCATTTTTAGTCGACCGAAAAAAACATCCCATACCGATTTGGAGGTTGAGAAGAAAAAATGAAACGTTTCAAGTCCATGATGATCGGCGCCCTGACCGCCGTCCTCGCGGTGACAGCAGTCGGCTGCTCATCGTCCGAGCAAGAACAGCAAGTATTGAACATCTACTCCTGGGCCGACAACTTCGACCTCGACGTCATTAAAGATTTTGAGCAGAAGTACAACGTCAAGGTCAACTACGACATCTACGGCAGCAACGAGGAAATGCTGGCGAAAATCCAGGCGGGCGCCTCGGGCTACGACCTGATCCAGCCGTCCGATTACATGGTCGCGACCATGATTCAGCTTGGCCTGTTGGAAGAGCTGAACAAAGAGAACATCCCGAACATGAAAAACATCGTGTCCACGTTCAAGACGCCTCCTTTTGACAAGGAGAACAAGTACTCGCTCGTCTACACGTGGGGCATTACCGGGATTGCCTATAACAAGAAGTACGTCAAAGAAACCCCGACAAGCTGGAGCGATCTGTGGAACGAAGCGTACAAAGGCCGCGTCATCATGCTGAACGACCCGCGTGAAGTCATGGGGATGGCTTTGATTAAAAACGGCTTTTCCAACAGCACAACAAACAAGGACGAGTTGGAAAAATCGTTCGCGGACCTGAAAAAAATGTTGCCGGGCGTCATGGCTTTTGATACGGACAACATCAAGCAAAAAATGATCGCGGAGGAAGCGTGGATCGGTACGGTCTGGTCTGGCGACGCTGCGATCATCAACGGCCAAAACCCGGATGTGGAGTACGTCATTCCAAAAGAGGGCGCAACGATCTGGGCGGACACGCTGGCGATTCCAAAAGGAGCCAAGCACAAAGACTTGGCCGAGAAGTTCATCAACTACCTGATGGACCCTGAGGTCAGCGTGAAAAACTACGAATCCATCGGCTACAGCAACCCGAACGAGCAAGCATACCCGCTGCACAGCGAAGAATACCGTTCCAACAAGATGATCTTCCTGGACAAAGCGGACATCGACCGCGCCGAGTGGCTGGTCGACGTCGGCGATACGCTGCAAGAATACGACCGCTACTGGACAGAGATGAAGAGCGGCAGGTAACAACGAAGACCGAGGCTGGGAGAAATCCCGTCTCGGTTTTTTTGTTTCTACTGTAAAGCAGCAAGCGGTTGCTTGCGAAAGCTCTGCTTGTGCAGCGTTGGTTGGACAAACAAGAAGCAGAGATGAGATAGTATACGGAAGGAGAGGTGAAAAATATGGAAACTGGACAAGCAGTCGATTCAGGCTTTCTGGAAGCGAATGGAACGCGGTTTTACTACGAAATGGCTGGGGAAGGCGAGCCGCTTCTGTTGATTCACGGGTTCAATCTGGACAACAGGATGTGGGATGAGCAGGTAGCGGCTTTGGCGGAATCGTACAAGGTGATTCGTTTTGACCTCCGCGGCTTTGGCAAAACACCTGCGACGAATTTGCCTTTTACGCTATACGATGATGTACGTGCTGTATTGGCGGGATTGGGCATCGAAAAAGCACACGTGGCGGGTCTTTCCTTTGGGGGAATGGTAGCCCAGGAGTTTGCGCTTGTGTACCCGCAAATGGTGAAAAGTCTGGTTTTGATCTCGTCGGGGCTGTTTGGCCATTCGAGAAGCGAGCAGAGATTGCGGGATATGGAACAGTTTCATCAACTGTTGGAAGCCAAAAAGACAGAGGAAGCGCTGGAGCAGAATACCCGGATGTGGTTTGACGGACCTGGCTGTGCGGCGAATACCAAGCGGGCAAAAGCGCGTGAGCTGTTTGCAAGCATGAGTCGAAACGCCTTTTCTTTGCCTGCTTTTGGAGAAGGACTCGTGGGACTCACTCCCCCTCCAAAAGAGCGTCTGGAGGAAATCAAGGCCCCCACGCTGGTCATTGCGGGAGCACGCGATTACATCGACTTTTTGCAAATCGCTGACGAGCTGGCTGAGCGGATCGAGCGGGCTGAAAAGGTCATTTTGACAGATTCGGCCCACATCCCGCCGATGGACCAGCCAGAAGTGGTAAACGAGCTCATTCTGCGCTTCCTCAAGCAGCAAAGCGACGAGTAATGCATAGACGTGCAGCAAAAGAAGACACCACGCGGGAAAAACTACTCGTAGGTGTCTTTTTTTGCTGGTATATTCGGCTGCTTCAAAAAATCGTCACAGCAGATAGCCCGATGTAGCCATACAGATTCACAGACGATTTTGATAGGATTAGTGACGAAAAGGCGAAGGAAGTAGGTGATTGGCTGATGCACAGCATGAAGCGACTATGGACCGTGCTTTCGCTGGCCTTTTTTCTTGTGCTTGCGATTGGAACCAATTCGGCCTATGCCCATGCAGGCATGATGGGCAGCACTCCGAAAGACGGCGAGGTGCTGCAGGCGAATCCGGGACAAATTTCCATGCGCTTTACCGAGACGCTGGAGCCGGATCTCGTCACCGTACGCCTGTTTGACTGGGACGGCAAGGAAATACAAATGCAGCGACCGACCTTGCAGCCGGGAGATGCTTCGCAGGTGAATGCGCAGTTGCCGGCGGATTTGGCGGAAGGGACGTACTCGGTGATCGTGGCGGTCGTATCCGAAGACGGCCATCCGGTTGAGGAGCGCCTGACCTTTTCCATCGGGCAAAAAAGCGCGGTCGTGGTGCCGCCCGGGGCAAAGCAGACGGATACGAATTATTTGATCGTCTATCGTTACCTTGCGCAAGGGATTATTTTGCTCGGCGGCGGTTTGTATCTGATTGCCGATCGAGGACAGCGCTACGGTTTGCCGACGCTTCGGGCGCTGATCGGGATTGGCAGGCAGATCGGCTGGGCGCTTGCGCTCGTGGGACTTGTTTTTCTCTGGTTTTTGTACGACGAATCGTTGACGGCCGTTACCTTGACGCAAGCCCTGTGGCGGTTTGACAGCCATTTGCTCGCGCAGTCTCCGTTTGCCGTCATGCTGATCGTCTCCTTTCTGCTCCTGCTGCTATTGGCTATTCCGAACATGGTATCTGGCTGGTACGCGGGAATTTGGGTACTGCTGATTGGCGCGCAAGCTTTTGGCGGCCATGCCTGGGGGATTGCTCCTGTCTGGCTGTCGATCGTGCTGCGGCTGTTGCACGTCCTGACAGTGGCGCTATGGCTTGGCGCGCTCGTCTACCTGCTGCTGGTGGCAAAAGAAACAGAGCGGGGCAATGCGCCGTTCAAGGCCTTCTTCTTGCGCCTGGTTGCCGCGGCGGCCGTACTTGCCGTCGTGACGGGAGTGCTCATGCTGATCGTGCAGACCGATGTGGCGCTCATTTGGCAAAGCTCGCTTGCCTGGAGCTATTTGCTCTACGCCAAAATCGTCAGCGTCTGCATCATGCTCGCGCTCGCCTATCGGCAAACGAAGCGCTGGCGGGCGAACGGCAGTCTGCGCATGAAATGGCTGCGCTGGGAAATCATTTTCGGTATCGTCGCTGTGCTGGCAGGGCTTTGGATGAGCCAGACCAACTATCCGACTGACATGAATGATACGACAAACACACAAGCCGCAAAACAAACGGCGACAAACTAGGAGGGTTTTTTTGCATGAAGATGAAAAAATGGCTGAGCAGTGTATTGGTGGCAGGAGCAGTTTTGACGCTCGCGACTGCGGCGCAAGCGCACGTCAACGTCTATCCGAAAGAAACCACTACCGGCTCTTATGAAAAATATACCGTTCGCGTACCTGTGGAAAAGGACGTCAACACAGTAAAAGTGAGGCTGGAATTTCCGGCTGGAGTGAAAGTGAACACCGTACAGCCAGTTCCGGGCTGGAGCTACGAGTTTGAAAAAGACAAGGACGGCGTGAACACAGCACTCGTCTGGACCGCGACAGACGGCGGCATCAAGGCGCATGAGTTCATGGAGTTCGCTTTCGTGGGCGCGAACCCGAAAGAGGAAGGTGCACTCGCATGGAAAGCGTATCAGACTTACGCGGATGGCGAAGTAGTGGAGTGGACCGGAGACAAGGATTCCAAGACGCCTGCGTCCGTGACTACAGTGAAAGCGGGCGTTGGGGAAGCCGGACACGATCACGGGCACGACGCTGCTGCACCGGCGGCAAGCCCAGCCCAAGATCAGGCGGCGGCAAGTGCAGGCGGCAGCAACACATTGCCACTGGTGCTCTCCGGACTGGCGCTTCTGCTCTCCATTGTGAGCCTGTTTAGAAAAAAAGCGTAAAACCAAACGGCGGAAATGCCGTGCAGCTAGTCGATATGCTGCACGGCATTTTTCATTTTTTCTCTACCTATTTTTCCGGAATCACTTTATAATGAAGGCTAATTACTTTCGGAGGTGTTAAATAATGTCAATCACAATCAAATTGGCGCAAGCGAACACAAGAGTAGGAAAACAATACGAGTGGCAGTGTGGCACGTGCGGATTTTCTCCGCGATAACGAGCAGTAATCTAGCGGCATCACGGCTGGAAAGACGGAACGTGTCATCTGCCCAAAGAGGTGGAGACTGTTTCCATGGTTATGAATGCAACGCATGTATATATGACGAAACGATTTGCGACGTCGCTCGCCAACGCGACGATGTTTACGACCTACGCGCTCTACTACATTGCGGCGCTGGGACTGAATCCGTTTGAGCTTTTGCTGGTCGGCATGGTGCTGGAGCTGTCCGTGCTCTTGTTCGAGGGCGTGACGGGCGTGGTGGCGGATACGTACAGCCGCCGTCTGTCTGTCATTATCGGGATGTTTTTGCTGGGGACGGCTTTTGTTCTGCAAGGTATTTTGCCTGCCATTGATGGTGTTTTGCCGTTTGTCTCCGCGTTTATGTGGGTGTTGGTTGCCCAAGTGTTTTTCGGCGTGGGAGACACGTTCGTCAGCGGGGCCGATACGGCCTGGATTGCGGACGAGGTGGGGGAAGAAAAGCTCGGGAGCATCTTCATGCGGGCGAAGCGCTACTCTTTGCTGGCGAATATGCTCGGAATCGGGCTGAGCGTTTGGCTGTCCACGCTGGCTCCAAACTTGCCCTATCTGGTCGGGGGCTTGATCTATTTGGGGCTTGGCGTGTTTTTGATCCTGTTCATGCAGGAGACGGGCTTTACGCCCAGGGAGCGCGAGCGAGGCGCTTCCCACTGGCGGGAAATGGCCCAGACGTGGCTGTCTGGCGCACACGTCATTCGCAGGCAGCCGATCTTGCTGTTGATTTTGCTTGTGACGCTGTTTACGGGCGCAGCTTCCGAGGGATACGACCGCCTGCGGGAAGCGCACTTGATTTCCGAGATTGGCTTCCCGCAGCTTGCGGGCATTTCGATGGCGATGTGGTTCGGCATCATTGCCGCCCTGTCGAGCCTGCTCGGGCTGTTCGCGGTCAGCTTTGCCGAGAAGTGGCTGGATGTCAACA
This sequence comes from Brevibacillus sp. FW306-2-1A-C05A, assembly GCF_058781555.1. Classification (NCBI taxonomy): domain Bacteria; kingdom Bacillati; phylum Bacillota; class Bacilli; order Caryophanales; family Paenibacillaceae; genus Brevibacillus; species Brevibacillus sp. FW306-2-1A-C05A. The sequence goes on along the minus strand of NZ_JBYSWV010000029.1, from coordinate 706 downwards.
ACGGGCGTGTCGTCATTGTCGGCATGTTCGTTTTGACCGCGCTGAAAATTGCGGCGTTGATCTCCTTCGCCATGGCTCCTGATTTTGGCTGGGCGCTGGCCGCCTTGCTGCTGATCGGAGCCATCGAGTCACTTATCAACCCGCTGTACGACACGTGGCTGAACCTGAACATCGAAAGCAGCGTGCGGGCGACCGTCCTGTCGATGATGAGCCAGTCCAACGCGTTTGGACAGACGGCAGGAGGACCAGCAGTCGGCTGGATCGGAAACCGCCTGTCGATCCGCGCATCCTTGCTGACGGCGGCGCTGCTACTGCTGCCAATCCTGGCGGTGTTCGGGCGGGTGCTGCGCAGGCGTTAACTGGCGCAAAGAGTTTCAGAGTAGTTCGCGCGATGTATATAAGCTTACGGTTCAAGGTTTAATATCCTTGGAGCCAAACGAACTGTGGGTAGATGTATATGTGGCAGAAAGCGCCCTATGGAACATAGGTAGCGCAAAAAAAGAGTTTGTTGGTGTTGGCCCTCATCTTTTTGCCATTGCGTGCAAAAAAAGTTTTGATTTAGGATTCGGTGGCTGGGTAGCATTTTTTGCAAAGACGAATCTCATTGAACATTACAGATTTTCCGAACAAGAAAGCCCGCTACGGTGCGATAGCACCCCCTTTAGGGGCGGGATGAGAGTGAGGTCAAATACGGAGTACCACGAAT
>NZ_JBYSWV010000028.1:0-64904 GCF_058781555.1 Brevibacillus sp. FW306-2-1A-C05A | reverse complement strand
TAGGTGTATTTTCCAACAATTTGGAGAGGAGGTGAAACTGGACAAAGGAGTAGAAATGAGCTTGAAAATGAACAGAAATAAGGAAACCACATGATGATTATAGTTAGGAGGGACCGTGTGTCAGATCAACGACATAAATGGGAGCATCTGATGGAGCGGTTCATACTCGCCCGAGACAGTGCTACTGTTCAATTGAAAGAAATGCTATCCCGACTGGAATCTGGCGAAATGCTGTCAGAGGAAGCGTATGAATCGACAAAGCAATCGTTAGTTTCTGTGCTTCAACTCCAGAACGACGCATGTAGTGCCATCCCATCAACGTATGGCAAACCGTCTACCATGGATGAATTAAAAGAAATCGTGGACGATATGGAACGCACATCCCTTCTTTTGGCGCGGGCAGAGCGGGCGCGTCAATCGATCAAGGCGTTCATTCGGCTGCAATGCTTGGATGACGGAGTTGCCCAAGAATTTGTGCAACAACAAGCCAAAGCGGAGAGCCTGCTCCACCAACTGTCTGAAGAGGAACTGGCAGAAGCCGGAGAAGTCTATGACAGAGTTGTTCAGTTTATCCGTAATCCCGCAGAGTGTGACGACCTTGCAGAGATGTACAAACAGATCACAAAATCAATCGGGGTCGCCACCAGGTATGCACTGGAACAGGGCTGGCTTTTTTGGCCGGATACTGATTTTTCAGACGACAGGCAAGAGGCTGCAAATGTTGTTCTGACAGGGCATACTGCTGAAGCAGAGGAAGAGTCAAAAGGTTTCGAAGACCGTTCAGCCGTCTCAAATGCCTCCGCTGAGACAACGATGGATGACGGAATTACAGAGATTCCCCCTGATATTTCCACCGATCGCATGGATTGTCCCACGCCAGATACTGCAAAAGTATTTGACGGGGCTTCCTCTATTCATGAAAAGGAGCCATTGGCATCCTGCCTCATGAGTTCGCTTGCGCATAGAGAACAAGCGACAACTGCCCCACCTGTAAATGATGCATTTGCCGGAGTTCCGGACAGTTTGCTTGACTTTACGACAGTCAAGTATGACTGCATTAGCAAAAAGAAAAATATCGACAATTTTTCGTCTAACAAATTTGAGGGAGAATTGAAGCAGGTATCGGTCATACCGCGTTTGGCAGCTTTTCTTATGTGCTACTTGTACAACGCTGGGACTGTTGCCGATAGTCAGCTTGAAACATTATGGGCAGACCCCGTACGCGAAAGTGGCCGTACATCCGGTAATCCAGAAGATATCGTGCGAAACACCCTCAAGAAGCTCGCGCAAAAAGGTTATGTGGCTGAGCATGTCGTAGAGCTGGCGGAAAAATCTGAAGTTTTTTACACGCTCAGCGCGTATGGAGCAGTGGCCTTTCAAAAAGACTCCAGCAGACGGCTGTTGCAAACTCTCTCCCAACAGAAACTCCTTGCCGAAACGGAAGAAGTCCAACTGATGTTTGGCAGCGACAGAGTCGTTGCAGATTTCTTCCGCTTGCAGCATATCAATCGAGCGCTGCAAGCGCTGAGTAAACATGTACCCAAGCAGTTGTCGATGTTGCGGGCAACCATACAGCCTTTTCCCCATCGGGAAGTTTCCGATAAGAAGACAGGAAACCTTTATTTGGTCATTCCCGGCATTCTTGATGCAAGGGATCCACAGGCGGATCTTGAACTCGTCATCGAGATGGCAAATAACAAGGATAACTGCATTCCTCTCGTCGTAGTTGACTCGATGGAGGAGGGCTCTTGCTGGGCTGAATGGCTATCTTCCACAGAGCGGCAAGCCTATTATTTGTTGATAGAAAATCAGCTTCCCATCATTGGAGGCAAGGAAGGCTCGGATCATTTGTCCGTATTGTTCCAACTGCCAGAAACGAATACCAGCGACAGTGTTGCAGAGCATCCACTGGCAGAGATGACTGCGATTCAAGAAGTCTCGGACCCAAAGGGTCAAATGACAGCCAGGAATCAGGAGCGATTGGATTCGCAGACAGATGAGCCTGTTTTCCAGGACGAGATCGTTGAAACTGGGCCAACTCAACGACGCGATCAACAGAAGTCTGAACCATCTGTTCTGATAAGCGCCGATGATCTGAAGCGGGTTGTCGAAAGCGCGCTGAGTAGGCTCGCGGAAGGACATTGGGCGGAAGGCATGTTGTTGTTGCACACGGTAGCCGGTTTCTCAAAAGACGTCCAGGTTTTGCGTGACAAAATATCATTCACTCTCAACGATCCCCTATGCCGTGAAGAGGACTGGCATACGCTTGCCGATTTGCCGATCACCCTTCCGTACGGGGAGTTCGAGATGCTTGATGACTGCGTCAAAGCAGCCATGTGGCTGAAAATCTTTTTTGATCCCAAAGACCCGAATGACTATCGTTTGAAAACTCGCTGGAAGCAAATTAACAACGACTTATCGAGCGACGTACTCGAAACGTTTTCTAGCATTAAGAGGCTCATTGGTCATTTTTGGACGTTTATTGATCGTTACAATATTGGCATCAAGTATTGCGTTTCATCTGATGTTCGCGACCAACTCGACGTTCAATTAGCAGTGAAACAGGTAGAGGAGCGCATCAAAGAGACAATCGAAACGGTTTTCCCTCGCAATACGATGTCTAAAATTAACCATCCGAAGATCAAGGAGATGGTTGTTGAACTGTATGGTAACAGTGGCCTCATGACTCGCTATTTGCAAAATGCATCCGAGATGCCGTTAGCGCAATTACGCGAAGTATGCCAATTGTTCACAGAGGCCGATTTGTCCGTCGATCCAGGCGGCCTTGATCTTCAGCCAACGGACGGAAAACTGGAGCAATTCCTTGACAAGCATTGGGTCGGGATGAGCAACTGGTCCAGCAATGACAAAAGTACGATGCTCACCGGGGCCTTTCGCAACCGGATGAGAAATTGGTTGCGTGAAGCGACAGAGCCGCTATTGCGGTACTATGCATGCCGTTACGCTGAAACTTCGATGAGTGGGTCAACTTATATTTCGTCCGAGATGGCTAGCAAAGCGCGTCAAGAATCGCAACAGCTCGTTTTTGAAGCGATGAAGCAACTGGAGGAGCAATCAATTTTATTGGACAAGGTAGGCCATCGTCTGCTTCATTCCACCATTCGCGATTTGCAATCTGTCTTTGAAGAAACAGGTGATGAGCGTGAGCATCACTTTTATGAGTCATTGCTGCTTTCCGGAGAAATCGAACTGGATTCTGACTATTTGCCGATCTTGGATGAGCAGTGGCTCCAATCCATTCAACCTGTTGCCGGGTATACACTTTGGGAACGCTTATTGCGTCATCACAGCAAGAAGGTTCAAACGTGGGAACAGGCTGCTGACCAAGCGTTACGCAACTACGACATGGGTATGTACGATTTGATTACCAAGCGTTCTGGCGAGTGGCTGGCTGACACGACAGTGAGTGAGACACGGCGCAAGGCGCCACAGCAGCTTATGAAATATAATGATGATTTCAGGGCTGAAGTGGAACTCGCGCAAAATTACGGTCAAATGGCAAGCAATGACGAAATGTATGGCTATATCAAGCTTGCGGAAGCTGCTAAAAAACATGCGGAGAAAACGCTCAATGTCGGGTTCTTCAAGCGTTTGCTTGAACATTGCCGCGCACAAATTGTGAGAGGCTCTGACACGCGTATGGAAGCAACTCGCAGTCGTTTGGATGCGTTAAAAGAGGACACCCTTCTGAGTGCGGATCGAGACGATCTGGCAAGCGATGAAGAAGTGCTGCGACAGTGGCCGATTCTCGATAAAATTGAACGAGCCCTTGAGAGACGCAATATGACAGTTGCTGAGGATTACATACAGCTAGCTGCGAGTGGCCAAAAAGACACGCCGTCACTTCAAATGTTTGACAGTGATTTGTACAAGTCATTCCTTGAGCGATACCACGGACTTTTTCAATCATGCAACGCCCATAAACGCGAGGATCTGCATCGTGTATACAGCCGGTCTGTCCGTAGCCAACTGTTTCCGAATCAGAACAACCGGAACACGGCTAGTGCGGAAAAGTTAATCCAGCAATGGTACAAGTTTCAGCCGCATCAAATAAGCGAGTTCATGGAGCAACTGCTGTTTCACAAGGTAGAGAGAGTTGTGAAAGAACGAGAAAATGAATTTTATGTGTTCCCAGCAGCTCGCGATGCGCAATTAGGTCAGTATCCTCATCCATTCAAGGAGTTGGGGACTGAGGCTGTGCGAAAAGGAGTTCGCGTGCTGGCTATGGCTGGCGTACGGACAGCCGACAACTTGCTGGATGAAGTGACACAGCGCGGTGCGGGAAATGGGGCCGCGACAATCGTTGTACTTGACTATGCGCTCCCTCTGGCTGACAGAAAACTGCTGGCCAAGTCAATCAAATTGCGATCCATTCCGGAAATCATAGTTGTCATTGACAGAGTGATGGCACTGTTTCTGGCCGGATACAGTCAAACTGATCGTGCCGATGTATTTCTCAGCATTGCCTTGCCATCAAGCAAGATTCAACCATATATCCCTGTCGGCGGGATTCCACCAGAAATGTTTATTGGTCGAACCGATGAACTGGAGAAAATCAGAAGCATGAATGGCCCGGTATTTGTCTACGGTGGACGGCAGCTTGGTAAAACGGCATTGCTGAGGGAAGCAAAAAACAGGGAACATAATCCTGAAAAAGGCCGATATGCAGTCTTTGTTGACTTACGGGAGAAAAATACGGATGCATCGCTTCGGATTATTAGTGAAGAGTTGGTCATTGAGAAGGTATTGACGCAGCCTTGCAACACGTGGGATGAGTTGCGAATGGCACTGCGTACAAGACTTTTGGCCAGGGAGCGGCCTATTCATAAACTGATGCTGTTGCTGGACGAAGCGGATGTGTTTCTTGCAAGCTGTGAGAGTGGACAAAACAGGCCGCTCGAAATACTGAAAGAACTGAAAGATACGTTCAATGGACAATTCAAATTTGTTCTTGCGGGACTTCGCGACGTTGTCCGATTCAACAAGCGACTACTTGGCGGCAACAGCGTACTTGCCCATCTGGGCCATATCACAATCCGCCCGTTGGAATACTTGGATGCTCGTGACTTGCTGCTTCGTCCGTTGCAATATCTCGGATTTCGGATTGAAGAAAATGGCGAGGATATCATCAGTCTTATTCTTGCGAAGACGAACTATTATCCTGGCCTGATTCATCTTTATTGCCAAAAATTGATCGAAGCGATCACTGACAGCTATCGCAACGGCAATTATAATGAAAACTCCAATCCGCCCTATTTGCTTGACGAGAAGCATATCAAGACATTGCTTGGACAAAGGGAACTTCTTACAGAAATTGAGAATAAATTCCGCATTACCTTGCAGCTTGATACTGACAATTTGTATGATATTTTGGCCAAGGCGATCGCGTATCGCTATTATGTGGTCGGAATTGGTCAGAGTTCTTCCGCACAGGACATCATCAAGATTTGCAAAGAGTTCAATATCAACAAGATCGCGAGTTTGTCGGAAGATAGCGTCAAGGCATTGCTGGAGGAAATGGATGAGCTAAACATCATCCGGCGGGAGACGCGTGGTTCGGATCACTATGTATTTAATCGATACAGTTTCTTCCAGATGCTTGGCAGCAGCGAAGACGAGCTGTTTTATCAGCTTTACGAATTGGGAGAGAATTAACATGGAAAAACCATCGCTTTGGTGGAACTATATGTCTGGTGCTGCACGGTATCTTCAGGATACCGTGGCAGCAACCAGTAACTATCGTGTCTTATTAATTGAGGAGCCTCCTTACAAGGAGGACTTTTTTCATCTGCTCAAGGAAAGGCTGCTGCAAAGTGACAGCAGCCTCCAAATCGGACAAATTCAGGCGGATGAATGGGCACGCGATCTGGATGTAGGCGAGGCGCTAATGAATCATTACGCCCATCACGTTGAATATCATCCTATGGATGGCTCCCGGTCTGAATATATGGCAAGAAATGATCTGCTTTCAGGTCGGGTACTTATTGTGCGAGAGACGAATCACCGAACGGAATGGATTGATAGTGCAATTGAATATGCCAAGTTCAGTTCGCAGCGAAATGGTCTGCTTATTTTGACTTACAGTGCCTCTCTCCCGCTATCTACCGCCCGTAAAGGGGTGAAGTTGTTGCAGTGGAGCGACTATGTGGCACATTATGATATGCAACTGTTTGCTTCGTATTGCATTGCGGAAAAACCTGGGCTTACTTTAGGACTACGCAACTATATCACGCAGCTTGCCTCAAGAATGGCCGGAACCGATCCGGAACTTTGCAGCATGTTGGCTGTTGAGGAGACGGCGTATGATGCCTTTGGATTGCTGCATGAACTGGCCTCTGACTACGAGACAGCGAGAAATCTTGTTGAGAATCCACAGAAAGTGACATCTATTATTTGGGAGGCGCAGATTCATATTGTCTTTCCAATCATAGAAGAAATGCGTCGTCGCTTCATTGAACGCTACCGTATCGAGTTGCAAGGCGTGTTGCCGCAACGGGACAATTTTGAAAAGTTACTGCAGTCCCCGGAAGATATGGAGCTGCGCCATATGTGGTATTATTACTTTAAAGCGAATGGCTTTCTGAGTTCAGATGATGAGCGTTCCTTTCGAGTGTTATATGACGCACGCAATCAATTAGCGCATTTGGATACGATAGACAGAGAAATGATCCGTGAGATCGTCTCCCAGCAAGTATGACTAAGGTGAAATAATTCCAAGCTCCCCTTTTTTAGCGAAAACAAATGCTGGGCATGCATTTGCGTAGAGAAGGGGGGCTTCTTGTAAAATCCCCCACCTCCCACTTGCATTTACAAAACAAGTGGTTATAATTACGTTTAAACGATTAAACCAAAGAACCAATGAACGAACGAAAGGATGAACCGCATGAGCCAGCGAACCGAGCATGTGCTGCAACAATTTAAAGACTGCATTCCTCTGCTGGAAGTGCTGACCGATGAAAATCGGCAAGCGATTATTATGCTGCTGGCACAGAACAAATCGGGACTGAACGTCAATGCGATCGCGAGCCATATAGATTTGTCCAGACCGGCTGTCTCCCATCATTTGAAGGTGTTGAAGCAGTCCGGCTTTATCACATCCGAAAAAAAAGGCGTAGAAAATTATTACGTATTGACTGTCCGCAAACCGCTTGAACAACTCAAAGCATTAATTACCGCCGTGGAAGCCGAGTGCAATGGGTCGCAGTGACTACCTAGAGATGCAAGAGAAATGTGGTAGCGAAATTGTTTTGCACAATTGGTTCGTTTGTTTAAACCAATAATCATAAACAGGAGTGATCGTACATGAAGGCCATCGTCATTGAGAATTATGGAAAAAATGCTCCATTAGTATTGACAGAACAGCCAATGCCCAGTGTCGGAGAACATGATGTGCTGGTAGAAATTCATGCTGCCAGCTTAAATCCGATCGACTTTAAAATTAAAGAAGGAAAAGTGAAATTCCTGTTGAGTTACAAGTTTCCGCTGATCTTGGGCAACGATTTCTCCGGAGTTGTCGTCAAGGTTGGCGAACGGGTGAAGGCGTTTAAACCCGGAGATGAAGTTTACGGCAGGCCCCGCAAAAGCCGGATCGGCACATTGGCCGAATTCATTGCTGTGCATGAGGATGATATTTGGCTGAAACCGCAAAATTTGACCTTTGAAGAAGCGGCGTCCATACCGCTGGTTGGACTTACGACTTACCAGGCGTTTTCCGATATTTTGCATCTTCAAAAAGGCCAAAAAATCTTGATTCACGCAGGTTCGGGCGGCGTAGGCACCTTCGCCATCCAACTGGCCAAAAGGATGGGCGCTTTCGTGGCGACAACAGCAAGCGACAAAGGGTATGAACTGGTCAAATCGTTGGGGGCCGATCTCATCATTAATTATAAAAAAGAGAACTTTGAGGAAATGCTTACCGGGTATGACGCTGTCTTTGATACGCTAGGGGGAGACGTCCTGGAAAAATCGTTCCGCATCCTCAAGCCAGGCGGACAAATCGTCTCCGTCTCGGGCATGCCAAACGCAAGATTCGGAAAAGAAGCCAATTTGGGTTGGATGAAAACGGCCATGTTGTCCATCGTGAGCCGTAAAATCACAGCGCTTGAGCGGAAGACCCAAACGAAATATCACCTCCTTTTTATGAAAGCGAGCGGCGCGCAATGGAAGATCCTGACGGAAATGATCGAAGCAGGCCAGATTAAGCCTGTAATTGACAAGGTGTACCAATTGAAAGATACCGCGCAAGCATTCGACTACCTGGAAAGCGGAAGGGCCAAAGGAAAGGTAATCGTAAAAGTAAAGTAAACAGTAATGCAAGGAAGAAAAGGCAACCGCTCCGCATGAATTGAAACAGGAACGCTTCCCTGCCATGCTGCCGACGTTTTTGGAATGCTCGCGAACTTGCACGGGCCAGACCCCGAACTGGAATTTTCCGCAGGTTGATCTGGCCCCCAAATTCCCTTATAATACCGATGTGTTTTTGTGATAATCATTCTCATAAAAATCAAACAAATCAACGCTTCTTGCGCAAAAACAGGCAGGTGTGCTCGGATGAAGGAAGAGGAAAAAAAGAAAATCCATGACTTGTTGGCACATTGGACGCACGCGGCTGTTCAGGTGATCGACGTTCGGCATTTTGTGTTGCAGGCGCAAGAGTCGTGGAACAGCTACCGGCTTCCGGCCTCCAGCTATTTTTACGCTTGCAAGGGACAGGCCACGGTTCGACTGGATGGGCGCGAATATGCGGCAGACCGCTTCTTGCTGCTTCACGGCGGCAAAGGCATGGTGCTCGACGTGAAGCTGACAGACGACGAGCTATTCGCGTTTTACCTGATCTTGTACAAAGCAAAAACGTTGCTGCCGCGCCCTGCCGACCATGCGTTGCTAAACGATGGCGGCAAAGAGCCGTTTCAGTTGCCTTATGCGCTTGTGCCGCATGAGCCAACCGGACTGTACCATCTGGCCGCAACGATGGCCCGCGAATGGGACGCACAGGAGCGGCTTCGGGCAAAAGGCACGTTTTTGCAGTTTGTCCACGAGGTCATGCAGCAGCTCATTCAGCACGGGTTTCACCAAGAACAACAGCCGCTCGCCAAGCAGGTCGTCCGCTTCCTGGAAGCGCATTACACAACGCGGATTTCTTTGGAGAGCCTCGCTGAGCAGTTTTGCTACAGCGCCCGCTACTTGACCCGACTGGTCAAGGAAGAGACAGGCCACAGCCCGATTGATTACGTCATCTCACTGAGGATGGAAAAAGCGAAGGAGCTTTTGGCCCGGACGGACGCGAAGCTGCAGGAAGTAGCGGCTGCTGTCGGATACCAGGATGTGCTCTACTTCAGTCGGCTGTTCAAAAAGCATACAGGCATGACGCCGAGCGCCTTTTCCAAGCATGCCCTGGCCGCGCCTCCAGTTCCGGATCGTCTATATGGAAAGCCCGGATTATCTATTGTGGACGAGAAGGGGGAAAGCTATAGTGTTAACGATAATCGTTATCAACGAAGCTTTGGGGGGATCGTTCGCATGAACAAAAAATCAACGCGCCACATGGCAACTCTCTTCATGGTCAGTCTCGCACTGCTCGTGAGCGCGTGCTCCGGCACGGCAAGTCCGACACCGCAAGCCGAGGGGAGCGTACAGGAGCAAGCCGGAGCGGCCCAACGCGAATTGACAGACGGGTTGGGCAACAAAGTGACCGTACCTGCGCATCCGCAGCGGATCATCGCTTCTTATCTGGAAGACCATCTGGTGGCGCTGGGCGTGAAGCCGGTCGCCCAGTGGTCGGTAGGCAAAGGCGACGTGCAGGGGTATCTGCAAAAAGATTTGGCAGGAATCCCGGCGATTCCGTATGACCTGCCGCCTGAAGTCGTGATGAGCTACAATCCCGACTTGATTATCATGGACAATGCAGAACTGGTAGCGGGAGACAAATATAGCCAGTACGCCAAAATTTCGCCGACGTACACGATTGGCAAAGAAAAGAACAGCGACTGGCGCAAAGAGCTTCTGATCGTGGGCGAGGTCCTGAACAAGAGCGAGGAAGCGAAAAAGGTACTGGCCGATTACGATACGTACGTGGCCGAAAGCAAAGAAAAGCTGAAGCAGGGCATTGGCGAAAAATCGGCGGCGGCACTGTGGGTAACGGCGAAAGCCGTCTACATGGCGCGTCAGGACTTGTCCAGCGGGGACGTGCTGTACAAAGACCTTGGGTTCAAAGTGCCTGCTGTCGTCCAGGAAATTTCCAAGTCGGGCGATGCCAACTGGAACTCCGTGTCTCTGGAAAAGCTGGCACAGCTTGACGCCGACTACCTGTTTGTCGTAAACAGCAAAGGCGTGTCCAAGGACGAGTTTCTGAAGGAGCCGGTCTGGGCGAATATCCCTGCGGTGAAAAACGGACATGTCTACGACTTTACGACAGAATCAAGCTGGTTGTACACAGGCGTGATCGCCAACCGCCAGATGATCGAGAACGTGCTGGAAAACGTATTGAAACAATAAGTCACTCACACCCCAAACCATCGTTCGCAGCAAGCGGGCGGCGGTTTGGGATTTTTTATTGCCGTCTGTCATTTAGAATAATTATCACTTATAATGATAGCCAGTTGTTTCTGGCAGCCCACAAGCCGATCTCGCTGGAAACGCTGGGCGAGTACGATGGCGATTACCTAGTGTTGACGAGCGACTCGAAAAAGCTGGCGGACTACCAGGCAGACCCGATCTGGGGCAGATTGCAGGCGGTCCAAAACGGCGGGTCTACATCTGGGGCGAGGAAAGCTCGTGGTTCCAGGACCCGATCGCCGTGCTGTCGCAGGCAGAGCTTCTGGCGGATTGGCTGGTCGCGGAAGCGAAAAAGTAGAGAGATTCCCAGCGCAAAAAGGCAACGAACCTACCGTTGCCTTTTTTGCTATTGCCCGCCTGCTCACTTTGTCTCAACCGACTTGCCGCCTGTCCGTCGCGCTTTTACATGCTTCAACTCCGCCACGATGATGAAGCTGACGATGACGAGCAAAAACCACGAGCTGATTTTGCTAAGATGCACCAGCTCCCAGCCGGAGCGCTGGTTCGGGTACGCCCAGGCGCCGAAAAAGGTGGCGATATTTTCCGCGATCCAGATGAAAAAGCCGATCAGGAAGTAGCCGAGCGGGATCGGCATGGAAAAGCGCTCGTGGGTGACGCGAAAGTACACTTTCGATCGCCAGAACACGATGAACATGAGCACCATTAACACCCAGCGCAGGTCCCAGATGAAGTGATGGGTGAAAAAATTGAGGTAGATCGCCGCACCGAGCGAGGTCACCCAGATCGGCTTCGGCCAGTTGGTCAGGCTGACGTCCAGGCGACGCCACGCCTGGCACAAATAGCTCGCGACACTCGCGTACATGAAGCCGCTGTAGAGCGGAACGCCAAACACCTTGCTGTACCCGGCCTCGGGATAGCTCCAGGAGCCCATGTGCACCTTGTATATTTCCAGACACAGTCCGATCAGGTGAAAGACCGTGATTACCTTCAACTCGTCCCGCGACTCCAGCCCGCTTTTCACCATGAACACCTGAAAAGCCAAACAGAGCAGCAAAAGCAAGTCGTATCTGGGCAGGCCAGGGATCGCGACGAATTTGGATACCGCGAGCGAAGCGAAGATGAAGACGGGAAACAGGCAAGACATGGCCTCCTGATACCCGAAGTGCAGCAGGAGGCGAATGAAGCGGATCATTCTTCGATTCCTTCGGCAGGAGTAGGGCCTTTGGCGACAGGCAAATCGTAGGAGCTCCAGTCGCTCCAGCTTCCTGCGTACAGCTTGGCGTCAGCCCGTCCTGCCTGGTGCAAGGCGAGCAGGTTGGTGCAGGCTGTGACTCCCGAGCCGCAATAGACGATGATTTCCCGGTCTGCAAAGTCGGCGATGCGAGCCTTGAGCTGCTCGGGCGGAAGCATGGTCATGTCCGCTGCCAGGTTGTCCTTGTAAAAGAAATGGCGGGCGCCAGGGATGTGTCCGGCCTTCGGATCGAGCGGCTCCTGTTCGCCGCGATAGCGCTCGCCTGCCCGCGAATCGAGCAGCACGGTTTCAGGCGTGCGCTTTTGCACGTCTTCGATGCCGACCAGCATCTCCGGGCGCGGGCGCGGGACAAACGTACGCGCCTGCGGTGTCGGCACGTCAGCGGTCACCTCGTAGCCAGCCTTTTTCCAGGCGGCGTATCCGCCATCGAGCACGGCGACGCGGTCGTGACCGAGGTAGCGCAAAAGCCACCAGAGACGTCCAGCCATCGACATTTCCTGGTCATCGTAGGCGATCACGGTCGTCTGCTCATCAATTCCTGCGCGCGAAAAAAGGGCAGCGATAGCGGTGATGTCCGGGAGGGGATGGCGTCCGCCATGCTCGCCCTTTGGACCGGACAGGTCGCGATTCAGATGAAAGTAGAGCGCCCCTGGAATATGATCGACTTCGTATTCTTGCGCGCCTTGTTCGGAAGCGGACAGCGCAAAGCGGCAATCGGCGATGACGATCCGCTCGTCGTGCAAATGATCGCGGAGCCATTGTGGTGTGACAAGTGCTTGCATGGTTCACCCTGCTTTCTGATTTTTTCTTCATCATAGCAGATGACTATCCGATGGGGTACAATATTTCTAAAAAGTGGCGGAAGAGAGGAGCAACGGGATGAAGCGTGTGATCCGATACTTTTTGGAAGGCTTGCTGTACGTGATTCCACTGGCTGTGACGATTTACATTTTATACACCATTTTTACGACGGTGGACAGTTGGTTTTACAATCTGGCCAGCAACCGGTTCCATCTCCATTTTCCCGGCGTCGGAGTGCTGATTACAATTGTGGGGATTACGATTGTCGGCTTTTTGGCCTCCAACGTGCTGACGCGCGGCCTGTTGGCCGTCGTGGACAGCATTTTTGAAAAAGTGCCGTTCATCAAGCTGATTTATACCGCGATCAAGGACTTGATCGGGGCGTTCGTCGGCGACAAAAAAAGCTTCGACAAGCCGGTTCTGGTGACGCTGTCGAAGGATTCGGGAGCCAAAGTCATCGGCTTCATCACAAAAGAAAGCATGGATACATACGGGCTTGCCGATCACGTCGCCGTTTATCTCCCGCAGTCGTACAACTTTGCGGGCAATTTGCTGCTCTTTCCGAGCGAGCAGGTGCAGCCGCTCGACATGGACAGCGCCGAGGTGATGGCGTTTCTCGTCTCGGGCGGGGTATCCGGCAAAAAGGCGACCCCCAAGGCCGAAAACGAACAAAGCTGCCAGGCATGAGGCAGCTTTTCGTCTTTTTTTCTATGGAACATACAAAGGGCAGCTTCCGGCTTTGCGACCGGTAGCTGCCCTGCTCTTTTTTCGCGTCCATTAACTGCTGAAAAAACCGCTGTGGCTGGAATGCTTGCGACGATAGTAGCGATGGCCATACGTTTTGTGACCGAGCTTCCACAGCGGTCCGCGATGGCGATAATCGCTGCTGCTGTATTTGCGGTAGCCGCGCCCGCCCATTTTCCAAAAAAACCGCGCGCCTTTTTTCAACAGAGCCACGACAATGATGACCGCGACAACAAACAGCACGAACCCGATCCCCAAAATGGTCAGTATGACTGACATCTGCATCGTCTCCTTTTGCCCAGCCCGTTTCGCGTTGAAAAAGCTTTTTGCGCAGGCCAGTGATCCGTATAAGTATTCTTACGGATGGGCAGAGAGGAAGTTTCAGACGGAGCAAGCCGGCTTTCGGGCAGGCGGGGCAGTGCCTGCTGCCTTTACGCGTTCAAATATTTCTCGTAAGGGGTGTAGTCGATTTGCTTGGATTGCAAGTGGGCGATGAGCCATTTGTGGTCGCGCTTGGGAGTAGCGACGATGTATCCTTTGACGATCAGCTCTGTCGTAATCGAGGTCGCTTTCTCTTCCAGGGCGATCTGCCCGATTTTGGCTGCGATCGAGCGTCTTGCCACATCGCGGAATAGCTGCGGAACAGGCTCAACCAGCTCGTTGAGCAGCGTCAGGCCTTCTTCTGTCCACAGCGAGCGCGTCTGCTCGATGTAGTAGTCCTGCCAGTCGAGATCGGACTTCCCGTCCTGTTTCGGCATGGACTTGAGGAATTTGCGAAACATGAAGTAGCCGCCGATCCCCATCAACCCGACAAGCACAAACGTCCACCCGACAATAAACAGGGAAAACCCTGTCGACATTTCACTCATGTGCGTACACCTCGTAACCGTAATCCATAAAAATGCGCATATAGGTAAAGTGTACCTTATTTTCAGTCGAGCAACAAACTTTTTGTGCTTTTGCCCATCCTGCTGGTTTTCTCTTCCCAAGTACACATACAATTTAGTATGATTAGAATTAATCTTTATTGGGAGTGGACGCTCATGTTCAAGCTTGGACAACGCGTCGTCATTGTTGCCGACTCCTTCGAGCAAGGCTTGCCGATAGGCGAATACGGGTATTTGATCGCACGCGACCGCAACCCGGACAGTGCGTTTGCATGGGTCATTCGCATACCCAAGATAGATAAGCATATTCCAGTGGTAGAAGAAGACATCGCCCTGGAAGAAAAACTGCTGGAGGAGGAAGCGCAGCGTGTCTCGCAGGAAGCTTTGCTTGATTACGCTCTGGCGACGCGCAACGAAGCCCTCTTCAGGCAACTGATGGGCATGTCGGATGCAGAAGAGGCAAATGACGAACCAGCGAAGGAATCAATGGAGGATTTTATCCGTAAAGTAAATCTGAAAGCCTGGATATAACGATCTGCGGTTTTCCTTTTGGGGAAAATCGTTCTTCTTTGCAGGACGGGGCTTGTCCCTTGATACTATTGTGAAGGAAATGAAAGCGAGGCTGTTTCATGTCTGAATTTGTGACGTTTACCAATGAATTTGGTCAAACCATCGAGATGTCCCGGGAGGACTACCAGAAAAAAGTGATTCCGCACAATCTGGATATGTATTGGGACCAAAAAGAAAAGCTTCGTGACTTTGCGATGGAGTTGGTGAAGGAGCAATTTCATGAGCAGGCGGCTGTTGCGGCGGACAGGCTGCTTGAGCTGTACGGGCCAATTGAGTCTGCGCTCATTTTCCGCGCGGTTGTTCACATGCAGGCGAGAGAATTTGAGCGGGCGAAAACGATCCTGACCGATTGCCTGGAGCGCTTCCCTTCGTCGGGGACGGCCTGCACCAATCTGGCGAAGATTTACGCGTATGAGGGAGAAGAAGACAAAGCGTTCGAAATCTTGAATACGGGCCTGCACAAAGACCCGAACCAGGAAAACGGCCTGAACATGTACGTCGAGAGCTTTTTGCAGAGCGGCAAGCGCGAGGAGTTGCGCTCTCGCCTGGAAGCGCTCTGTGTCAAGGAAGGCGCCTGGAGGCCGCAGTTGCATCTGGCCCGCCTCGCTCTGACCGAAAACGATCTGCTGAACGCGATGAAATGGTACACGGTGGCTATCGAAGGAGCCAAAGACCGCTTCGAAGTGGTCATGACGGTAACGGGCGAGCTGGGACAGGCAGGCTATGTGTATCAACTGATCCAAATCTGTGAGAAGTTTTGGACGCCGGAGTTTCCGTATCCGTATGCCGGCTTCAACTATGCCAACGCCTTGCTGGCGACCGACCAGAAGGAAAAGGCGATTGCGATTCTGCGCACGATGCAGGAGCATCTGCCGGACAACTACAAGCCGATGGTCGACCATTTCCTCGCCCGGGTTCCCGGTGCGCTGGAAGTGGAAGCGGCGGCGCAGCAAAAAGTGGCAGCCAACAGCCAGCCTGGCGATCAGGCGGCGAAAAAGAGCTGGTGGAAGTTTTGGAAGTAGCCGAAAACGCGTACATAGCGCCCGACATCTGGCTGTCGGGCGTTTTTCTATGCGGTTGCAACAGCCTGTGCGGCGAACGGCAGGGGACAGCCACGCGCGCTTGGCGCAAAAGCCGCGAGCGAACGGGGCCGCCCGCGCCAAAAGACCGCGAGCAAAAAGGAGGACGAAGCATGCTGCACCATCTGGAGTTGTATGTAGCGGATTTGAAGCGATCCGCGGAGTTTTGGGGGTGGCTCTTGGAGGAACAGCTCGGCTATGAGCGCTACCAGCAATGGGCGAGCGGGATCAGTTGGAAGCACGGCAACACGTATCTGGTGTTCGTGCAGGCAGAGGAACGGTTTCTCGATGTGCCGTATCACCGCTGTCGCGTCGGATTGAACCATCTGGCTTTTCACGCGCGCAGCCGGGAGCAGGTGGAGGCGATTCGCGAGGAGCTGTGGCGGCGAGGCGTGCCGCTGCTCTACGAGGACCGCTATCCACACGCGGGCGGCCGGGAGCATTACGCGCTGTTTTGCGAAGACCCGGATCGGATCAAGGTGGAGATCGTAGCGCCGGAGTAAGAGAGTGGCGAAAGCGCCCCGGCAAGACACACAACCAGCGAAACAGCGCGACCATCCCCGGATGATGATCGCGCTGTTTCGTACCTCCATCTATTTAAACTGGCTGGTGAGCCGCCGCTCGAGAAAGGCGACGCCCTGGTACATCAGCGTGGCGACGACCGCGATGATGGCGAGGCTCATCATGACCATGGTAAAATTAAACACTTGGAATCCGTAAATAATCAGATAGCCCAACCCTTGCTGGGAAACGAGAAACTCGCCGACGATGACGCCCACCCAGGAAAGGCCGACATTTACCTTCAACGTGGCAAGCAAGGTCGGAATCGTCGCAGGGAGAATGACGAGGCGGAAAATTTGCCGTTTGTTGCCGCCGAGCGTCTGGACGACCTTGACGTAGTTTTGGTTGACCTCGCGAAAGCCGGAGTAGACGTTGATCGTGGTGATGATGATCGAGATCGCGCAGCCCATGGCGATGACAGACATCAGCCCCGGCCCGAAGCCGACGATGAAGACCGGGCCGAGCGCGACTTTCGGCATGCTGTTGGCGATCACGAGATACGGCTCCAGCACGCGCGACAGAAACGGGGACCACCAGATGACGGTCGCGATGACCGCCCCGAGCAGCGTGCCCAAAAGAAAGCCGATGACCGTTTCCCATACCGTCATGCCTACGTGGGGAAGCAGGCTGCCGTCCAGTAGCTGGGACCAAAACTGTGCCCAGATTTTGGAAGGGTAGCTGAAAATGAGCGCATTGATCGTGTTCGTGCGCGCAAGCAGCTCCCACAAGCCGAGGAAGGCGAGAAACAGCAGGCATTGCGTGGAAAACACCCAGTAGCGGCCCGTCGCCTCCTGCTTCAAGTAGTTGCGGTGGATGGCTTCAATGTCCTTTCGCTGCATCGGATACCACCTCCATCTCCTTCCAGACGCGATGGAACAAGTCTTGGAAGCCATCCTGGTTGCGGGCGTCGAATGGCAGAGAGTCGCGAATCGCGGCAGGGACGGCCAGCTCGCTGCTGACCCGGCCCGGGTTGCGCGAAAAAATGTAGATGCGGTCGCCCATGGCAATTGATTCGGACAGGTCGTGCGTCACCAGGATGGCGGTTTTTTTATGCTTGCGCAAGGTGGAAAAAATCAGGTCTTCCAGCTTCAGCTTCGTCTGATAGTCCAGAGCGGAAAACGGTTCATCGAGAAGCAGCACATCCGGTTGACAGGCAAGGGTGCGGACGAGGGCGACCCGCTGTCTCATGCCGCCGGACAACTGCTGCGGGGAAGCTTTGCGCACGTCGGCAAGCTCCATTTCATCGAGCAGATGCAAGGCGTATTGTTCCGTCTCCCTGGTGCGGATTCCCTGGATGTCCAGTCCGAGAAAAACGTTGTCTTCAATCGAGCGCCAGTTGAACAAATAGTCTTGCTGGAGCATGTAGCCGACCTGCCGGGACGTTCCGCGAACGGGTTTTCCATCGATCAGCACGTTTCCGGCAGTCGGCGTCTCCAGTCCGGCAACGAGGGAGAGCAGTGTCGTTTTGCCACAACCACTAGGGCCAACCATACAGATGAACTCGCCTTCCTCCACGCGCAGGTTGATGTCCTGCACCGCCATGAACGCCCTGGTCGTAGATAAATAGAGATGGGTCACGTGGGAAAGTTCAATCTTGGCCGGCGTAGAAGGAATCTGGTTCATGACGATTAATTCCCTTCCTTGGATTGTTTGGCGAAGGTGGTGTTGACCAGCTTGGTGTAATCCGCCCGTTGCTTCAACTCACCTGCCGCATCCATAATTTCTTGAAGCTGGTTCCATTCCTGTTCGTCCAACACTGGATCGGCGGCGTAGGAACCTTGCTCCAAATAGCGCTGTACGGCGTTCTCCAAAATTTGCGGGTCGATCTGCTCGAAGTATTTTCCGATGACTTCAGCCGTTTCCTTGGCGCTGTGGCTGGCAACCCACTGTTGCCCTTTGTAGACCGCATTGGTAAACTTTTGGATAGCCGAAGGATTGCTGTCGATATAGCTTTGCTTCGTCATGTAGACGGTGTAAGGGACGGTGCCGCTCTCCTTGCCGAATGAGGCGACGACGTGGCCGATCCCTTCCTGTTCGAAGCGGGACGCTTCCGGCTCGAACAACTGTACAAACTCGCCGGTTCCGGAAGCAAAGGAAGAGGCAATGTTTTTGAACTCGATATTCTGGATCAGCTCCAGATCGCTTTGTGGATTGATATTGTGCTTTCCCAGCACGTACTCTCCGACCATTTGCGGCATGCCGCCCTTGCGTTGACCGAGGAAGACGCTGCCTTTGAGCTGTTCAAACGAAAACGAGTCCGTTTTGTTGCGCGCGACGAGGAAAGTACCGTCTGTCTGGGTCAACTGGGCGAAGTTGACGACGACGTCTGCCGCCCCTTGCTGCGAGACGTAGATGCTCGTTTCCGAACCGACCAGAGCGACCTCGATCCCGCCGGACAGGAGCGCAGACATCACCTTGTCGCCGCCGGGAATCGTGGACAGCTCCACGTCCAGGCCTTCTTCCTTAAAAAATCCCTTTTCCAGCGCAACGTATTGGGGAGCGTAAAAAAGGGAGCGGGTTACTTCGCCAATTCTTATTTTTTCAGAAGTGCTGGAGCAGCCGGTCAAAGCGGCGAACAGAGCCAGACAGGCAGCCAGCCCCAGCGCAAAAAATCGTTTCATTATCGGGAGTCCCTCCTTGCTAGGCTGTTGTTTGTTGTAAGTTATGCGCCCAGACAAAAAAGGGTGAATGCTTACAGACCGTGACAGGCTTGTGGGAAGCTCCGCCAAAGGAGAGGTGCAATAGTCGTGATCGTGACATTTTTAGGGACTGGATCAGGTGCGCCCACTACCCGCCGCAATGTGAGCGGAATCGGGCTTCGCTTTTTACAAGCAGGAAAATGGTGGCTGTTTGACTGCGGGGAAGGGACACAGCATCAACTGCTGCGCTCTCCGATGAAAATCAGCCAGTTGGACAAAATTTTCATTACGCATTTGCACGGCGATCACCTGTACGGACTGATCGGCTTGCTCGCTTCCAGATCGCTGCGTAACGGGGAGGCGCCTCCGCTTGCGCTGTACGGGCCGCCGGGGCTGGACCGCTATTTTCGCGCGATCATGGACATAAGCCCGGTGCATTTGCAATACCCGCTGGATCTGTGCATCGTCAGCGAAGGCGTCGTGTACGAAGACGAGGACGTGATCGTCACATGTCGCAAGGCGAAGCACCGGGTGCCTTCGTTCGCGTACAGCGTCCTGGAAAAAGACAAGCCGGGGGCGTTTCTGGTCGAGCGGGCGAAAGCAGCGGGGGTGCCGTCCGGACCGCTGTTCGGCGCGTTGAAGCGGGGCGAGCAGGTCATGCTGCCAGACGGGCGCGTGCTGGATGGCAAAGACTTCGTCGGCGCTCCGCAGCCTGGCCGCAAAATCGTCTTCAGCGGCGATACGGAGCCGTGCCAAAGTGTCGAGGAGCTGGCAGCAGGGGCTGACTTGTTGGTACACGAGGCTACTTACGCGGATCGCGACAAGGAGCTGGCTGTGCGCAGCGGGCATTCCACGGCGAAGGAGGCCGCCGAGCTGGCGAAGCGGGCAGGCGTGAAGGCGCTCTGTCTGACGCACTTCAGCCCGCGCTATGAAGACGAGGATGGCGATTTTTCCATGGCCGACCTGCTGGCGGAAGCGCAGGCGATTTTTCCGGAGACGCAGCTCGCGGAGGATTTGGGCAGTATCGCGGTAAAGCGAGTGCGAAAAACGGTGGGAGAAACCGAGTAACCCTGCTATAATGAATAAATTATTACTTAGGAAAGAGGAGGAGCATGCAGCGAATGACGTTGCCCCTCTCACGGGAAGGCGGTTGTCCCTGGGAGGCAGAAGCAGTCAGCCGGGAAAGCGTCAGCGGATCGGGACGAGACGGCAGCTTGCCGAGGCAGGAAGCTGCATGTAACTTTTGCAAAGCCTAAGAGGCATGACTGCAAAGAACGGATTGCTGGAAAGAGAGTAACCGGCTCGTCGCGGCAAGCCCTGGCATTTTGTTCGCCAGGGCGGCGTTTTCGCCGGGAAAAAAGAGAGAGCGCAACGGGAGAGGAAAGGTGAAAGACTGTGTCCGGTAGACGGGTCAGCAGGTCGATTGTCGTGCGCTACGCCATGTTTGTTCTCGGGCTGTTTATCGGGGCATTTGGCTGTGTGCTCGCGATCAAGGCAAACCTGGGAGTGGCGCCGTGGGATACGTTCCACATCGGCTTGCAAAAAACGTTTGGCTTAACGATTGGCATCTGGTCGCAGATCGTCGGCTTGGCCGTGATTTTGTCATCGTATCTGGTTGCCAAAATCAAGCCGACCTTTGGCATGTTTTTGAACATGGTCTGTTTCGGGAGCTTTCTCGATCTGATTTTGTGGCTCGATATCGTGCCGGAGCTGTCGTCCGTTTGGTCGCGATTGGCGATGTTTTTGCTGGGCCTTGTGGTGATGAACATCGGGATCGGGATGTACTTGTCGCCTCGGCTGGGAGCCGGGCCGCGCGACAGCTTCATGCTGGCGATGAACGAGCGGCTGGGCTGGAGCATTCAGAAGGTTCGGCTGATTATTGAAGTCGCGGTCCTGATTGCCGGGGCAGCATTGGGCGGACCCGTTTCCATCGGGACGGTGCTGATCGCCCTGCTGACGGGGCCGATGATCCAGAGGACCATTCCGTTTTGGCAATCGGTCATGAAAAAGCAGTACGGCATGATGGAGCCGATCGAGCGGCGGGCGAGTTGATCTGCCGCTGTTTTTCCTCACAGCAACTACACACGTAACCAGAAATGGGCACGGACTGGGCGAGCGTCCAATCAAGATTGGCTATTCGCACATACAGTATGATTAGTTGCTGACAAAGGAGGGAAAGCGAATGAGTCTGTTCAACGGAGGATTCGACGATTTTGCTTTGATTCTGGTGTTGTTCGTATTGCTGACAATCGTTGCTTGCTCTTGCGACTAACGAGGTAACACCGGCTGCATAGGTTGGCAATAGCAAGAGGGAGAGCGTAGCTGCTCTCCCTTTTTGCTGTTTTTGTTTTGTCAGCGGCGTCAGCCGAGCTTTTCATGCACCTGCTTTTTGACGCTTGCCATTTGCTTGTCGGACAGTTTGACCCCGACCGCTTTGCTGACCTTTTTAATCAGGTCGGCAAGCTTTTTGTCATCTTTCAGGTCCTTTTTCGTAATCCCTTTCGCCAGTGACTTGATATCGTCCATTTTCCATTTCTTCTTGCTCTTTTGGTTGATTTTTTTCAGAAGATCGCTCGTTTTCTTTCCTTTTGCTTTTGCCATGCAGCACTCGCTCCTCTCCAAATGTATTTACGCCTGCCCCTTGCAAATATATGGGAGAAGCCTTCTGTTCGCTTGGACAGATCGACCGGGCTATTCGCCTATTTTGCCGGGCGATGTGCGAATGCCCAAGCAGACACAGGCGGATGTGACATAGGATGTGGCAACGCCATGCATGACAGGAGGCTAGCGGGTTGAAAATCATCAGCTTTCAGCGGGGGATGCCGTTTCACGAAATCCTGACCGATTTGCAGAAAAAAGTAATGACCAAAACGGAGAGACTTCCTTGGCGTTGTTACGACGACTGGTCTTGCCTGTGCATCAAGGAAAACATATACGAGCAGCACTGCGAACATTTTCGCAGGTATGAGGCGATGGTAGAGGAGAACGTGACGGTAAGCGTGCATGCACAGACCGAGAACGAGGACGAAATCCCGTGGGGTGTCCGCTACGTCGGAGCAGAGCGACTGTGGCGAAAAGGCAGGGGCGAGGGCGTGAAGGTCGCTGTCATTGACACGGGAATCTCCCGCAATCATTTTGATTTGAAGGGACGGATCAAAGGCGGCGTCAATTTTGTGCGCGGCAAGCAAAACGGGCATGGCACGCACGTGGCCGGGATCATCGTCGCGGAGATGAACCAGCGCGGGATTGTCGGTGTGTCTCCCGAAGCCCACTTGTACGACGTGCGTGCTTTTGACCACGAAGGCAAATCGTCGCTGTCGACGATTTTGCAGGCTTTGCAGTGGTCGATCGCCAATCAAATGGATGTCATCAACATGAGCTTCGGCATGCCGCAGTACAGTGAGGCGCTGGCGCGAGCGGTGGAAAAGGCGAACGAGCACGGCATCGTCCTGGTAGCTTCTGCGGGAAATAGCGGGGGAGAAGTAGAGTATCCGGCCAGGTACAAAGGCGTGATGGGGGTAAGCGCGATCGATCAGTCGGGCAAACTGGCGTCGTTTAGCGCGCGCGGCAAAGGTGCCAACATGAAAGCGCCTGGCGTGGAAATTTTGTCAACATGGCCCGGAAACCAGTTCAAAAAGTTGAACGGAACCTCCATGGCTGCCCCGCACGTTTCTGGTCTGATGGCGCTCGAAATCGAGCGAAAGCGAAACAAAAAGAAATAGTCCGAAGAGGACGAAAAAAAGCTCCATGGCAGCGAGGTAGCCGCGGAGCTTTTTTCGTGTTCCTTCCATCGGAAAATTATTGATGGACTTTGGTGTCATGGTCTTGCTGGACGCGAAACCATATATTAAGATCATTAATGACGCTTGCTAATTCATGGATCTCGCTGTTCAGCTCACAAGAACGGGCGAAATTTTCCTCTTCCGACATCTGCCTTGTTTTTTCGATGATGACAGCTTCCACCCGTTGGATCTGATCCGGGATGGTCGCGCGGATTTCCTCCCACTCCATCAAAATGTCGGCTCGTTCCGTATGTGAATACTCCTCCCATGGCATATCCAATGCAGGAAGGCGAATACCTAATCGTTCATCGAAAATAAAATAATTGCGCAAAGGTGATCTCACTCCTCTCCACTTCCATCATACCAAAAACGGAGCAGCGCGGGGAGAGAGAAAAGCGCACGAAAGGAAGTGGCGAATGGAAAAAGGACGCGTTCTCATCGATGCCGATGCCTGCCCACGACAGGCTCTCGTCATCGCACAGGAGCTGTGCAAGGAATTCGGGTGGCTTTGCCTGACTTTTGCCAGCTACAATCATCAGATCGGCTCTGAACATCACGTAACGGTAGATGCAGGGCCACAGGCGGTCGATATGAAGCTCGCCAACGAAACCCGTCCGGGTGATGTGGTCGTGACGCAAGATATTGGACTGGCTGCGCTCATCCTCGGCAAAAAGGCGCGGCCGCTGACGCCGCACGGTCTTGTTTTTGAGCCGGAGCGAATTGCTTTTCATCTGGAGGAGCGAAACGAAAAAGCCCGCTATCGTCGCGGGGGAGGAAGAACGCGAGGCCCGGCGGCGCGTACGCGCGAAGATGACCAGCGCTTTGCGGCTGCGCTGCGCTCGCTGTTGGAGAGAGGAGAAACGTATGAAGTGGACGGCTAAGGAAAGTGGATTGATTGTGTGCGGCATCGTCTTTGCGGTGCTTGGAGCATGGATGCTTCGACAGTACATAGCAGGTGAGGTAGCGGGGATGGATCAGGCGGCCTTTGCGTTTTTCGCAGACGTTCGCTCGGAGGCGGCAACGACCTTTTTTCAGATGCTTACGCTTTTGGGGAACGCAACGACCTTAGCGCCGCTCGGCGTCGTGCTGGTTGCAGCCTTTTTCTTCAAAGGGCACAAGCTGGAGGCGGTCGTCGTCCTGCTGACATTGGGGGTAAGCGAGGTCGCCAATGAACTGTTGAAGCTGATGTTTGCCCGTCCCCGGCCTAGTGGCTTTAATCTGATCGAGCTACCGGATTCGTTTTCGTTCCCGAGCGGCCACGCCATGATCGCTCCTTGCTTTTACCTCATGCTCGCCCTTTTGATTGCGCGCTGGTATCAGGAGAAAAGCTGGTCGGCGTACATACAGCCGATTGCGCTCGTCGTCGTGGTGTTGCTCGCGGCAAGCCGCGTCTACCTCGGTGTGCATTATTTGAGCGACGTGCTTACGGGATTTTGCCTGTCGCTGTGCTGGTATTTTCTCGTCCGCTGGGGCTATGAAAGAAGGCTGGGGAGACGAGATTCCGTCGTCGACCCCATACCGCAATCGCGCTAGATTCGCTAAGTGGTAGAATAACCTAATTCACTCATGAGACTCAGCCATTTTTCCACGCTGGGTTTATTTTTTTTGTCTTTCGGCAGGACGATGTAGGCGGAGCGCTTCGGAGGCTTGTTTCCTGTAATCGGCAGTTCCTTGAGCGTTCCGGCAGCCAGCTCCGACTTGACGGCGGAGCGGGTCAGCAGGCTGACGCCCAGCCCTTCCTTAATCAAATCAATGGCCAGCTCCGCCTTGTCGACGGTCAGCTTGGGCACGTAGTTGCGCGGCAGCGTCTGTCTGATCCATTCGTTGAAGGGCGGTCCCCAGTTCATGTAGAGCAGCGGCAGGTTGCGAAGCTCGCGCGAGTCCACATGAGTCGACTGGGCGAAGCTGCTCTGCGGACAGCAGACGAGGACGATTTCATCGTCCCAGGTGGGAATGACCTCAAAGTTCGGCAAAGACGGCGGCACATATACGATTCCGATCTGAATGACGTTGTCGAGCAAATACTGGATGACGTCGGAGGAATGCCCGGTTTTGGTGCTGATGGCAATTTGCGGATAACGGTAATGATACTCTTTCAAGATCGGTTCGAGGGTAGAGGTCCAGATGGCGTTCAGACTGCCGATGGACAAGTAATCTTCATATGGCTGGAGAGAAGCGACTTCGCTCAGTGCCTCGTGAGACAGCTTGAGGATTCTTTCGGCATAGGGCAAAAGCGTCAAGCCAGCCTGGGTAATTTCCACACTCCGCTTGTCGCGGATAAACAGCGGCTTCCCGACTTTTTCTTCCAGTTGCTTGATTCGCATCGTCACCGTAGACTGAACGAGATGGAGCATTTCCGCAGCCTTGGTGAAGTTTTTCGTCTGTGCCAACGTGTAGAAGGCGCGCAGTTGTTCGAAGTCCATAGCGTGTGTTTCCCTCTTATCTAAATATTTGATAACCATATACAAAAACGTTCGTTTCCCAAATTATACCCTGTTCTTTAAGCTGGGGATATCCCCAAATCATGAGAGATAGCGGGAGAGCGAGGGGTATCAAATGAAGAGGGAAATGTGGAAAGAAACACCGTTTTCTGTCAAGCTGCTCTTGACGACATCCTTTATGATGAACCTTGGTTTTTATGCCCTGATTCCGTATCTGACCTTGTACTTGACGGGCAGTATTGGATGGACGCTGGCGATGGCGGGACTCGTGCTCAGCGTGCGGCAGTTTTCCCAGCAAGGCTTTGCGTTTTTGGGCGGAGTGATGGCCGACGCCTTTGGCTACAAAGGTGCGATGGTTCTCGGCATGGCCGTGCGGGCTGTCGGGTTTGCGATGTTCGCATTCTGTACAGAGACGTGGCATTTTTTTATCGCAGCGATTTTGTCTGGCCTCGGCGGGGCGCTGTTTGACCCGGCTGGCTCGGCTGCGTTTGCGATTTTGACGCCGGATTCCATTCGCAAAGAAGTGTTTGCCTTTCGCAATGTACTCGGCAATATTGCGGTAGTCGGCTCGCAAATCGTCGGCACCGCACTCTCGGCCGTTGATTTTACGTACTTGTCGCTGTTTGCCGGAGCGATTTTTGGCGTGAACGCGCTTGTCTCCTTCTTTTTTCTGTCCCCGATCAGTGCCACCAATACACGGCACAGTATTTGGGAGAGCATGTTCACGGTGATCCGGGACAAGCGTTTTGTCCGCTTCACGTTCATCCTGATGGGCTATTATTACTTGAATATGCAAGTATTTTTGACCATACCGCTGCTCGTGGAGCATGTGACACACAGCAAAACTTCTGTCGGGATTGTCCTGTCGGCGATGTCGCTGTTCGTCATTCTTTTCCAGATGAAGGTGACGCAATGGCTGGAAGGATATCCGCATCGGCTGACCTTGATCGGCATCGGCACGCTGGTCATGGGCGTGGGGCTGTTCCTGTTTACCTTTGCCGATTCGCTGTGGATGCTGCTCATCGACGTCTTCCTGTTCGCGCTGGGCACGATGATCGCCGTGCCGAATCTGGTAGATGTCGTTCCGCGTTTTGCGCCAAAAGATTTGGTAGGAGCCTATTACGGCTTCAACGGATACTCGATTGCCATCGGCGGCTCGCTCGGCCAGGTCGCAGGCGGCTGGGTGTACGATGTCGGGCTGAAGCTGCAGGCGGCGTGGCTTCCGTGGACGATCTGTCTCGCCGTAGGCTTGTTGGTTGCCTGGATGCTCCATTTGATGGAGCAAGACACGTTCAAGCTCGGCAACGATTTGACAAAAATCGCGCAACCGTAAGCTTTTTGACGAGAAAACACGAAATGTTATTGGGCGCCCATTGAAACATTTTCCATGGGTGGTGCGTATATAACGATAGAAACGAAAACGATGGGCGTTAGGAAAGTGAGGGAATCTGATATGGAAGATATGAAAAAGCTGAAACGGATGTTGCTGGTGACGAGTTCCCTTGGATTTGCCGTCTTTGCCATGGTAGTCATAACGGAAATTGTGCGAATCTCCCTGTAGCATGGCCAAAAAATCATGACCATAAAGCGAAAAGCTTGCCTCCTTTGAACAGGAGTGCAAGCTTTTCTTTTATATTTGCTTACAGATTGTTCGCTTTGCGATAGGAGCCCAGTTCAGTGTCTGGCTGCGGCTCCAGCTTGTTTTTGAAGCGAAGCTGGTAGATCAGAATCGCAATGAGCATGAACGGAATGCCACAGTAGAGAGCGATGCGCTGCTCCGGATCAAAGGCCAGGCTGACGAGGACGCTCAGGTTCAAAATCAGCGAAACCAATGGAAGTACAGGGTACAGCGGCGTACGGAACTTCAGGTCTTCCAGCTTGCCGCCATTTTTCAGGTAGTGGCGACGAAAAGCGAGCTGGGACGCGGAAATCGAGATCCAGCCTACCTGAGCACCCAGGCCAGCGATGGACAGAAGCACCATGAACACGGTATCTTCTGCAAAAAAGCCGGACAGAAGCGAGAGCAGAGAGATGGAAAAAGTAATAATCAACGCATTCATCGGAATGCCTTTGCGGTTGACGATCGCAAGCTTGCGGGAAGCCATTCGCTCATTGGACAAGGAGTAGAGCATCCGCGTAGCGGCGTACAAGCCGGAGTTGGCTACAGACAACAGCGCAGTCAGGACGACGAAGTTCATGATGTCTGCTGCATAAGGGATACCGATGCTGTCAAACACGACGACAAACGGGCTTTCGATCACGCCAGCCTGTTGGTACGGAATCATCCCGGCCACGATGGCAATCGCCAAAATGAAGAAGACGAGCGTGCGCCACACGGTAGCGCGAATGGACTTCGGAATCGTTTTCTCCGGTTCCTTGCTCTCGCCGGCCGCGATACCGATCAGTTCGGTACCTTGGAAGGAGAAGTTCACCGTAATCATCGTCATCAACAGGCCGGTAATGCCAAACGGAAGCAGCGGACTGCTGGTGAAGTTGGAGAACATCGGAGCAGGTTGTCCATTTTTCATGTCAATCAAGCCGAACATAGCCGCTCCACCCAAGATGATAAACAGGATGATAGCGCTTACTTTAATGCTGGAAAACCAGAATTCGGACTCACCGAACGCACGGGCAGAAAGCGCATTCAACAGGAACAGAAGGACACCGAAGATGGCGCACCACATCCAGACCGGAGAGTCAGGGAACCAGCGCTGCATCAACAGACCGGAAGACAAAAGCTCGAGGGCAACGGTTACGGCCCAGCCGAGCCAGTACAGCCAGCCTACGCCGAAGCCAAGGGACGGACTGACGAACCGGGTCATGTACGTTTGGAACGAACCAGCTACCGGCATCGCTACAGTCAGCTCGCCAAGGCAGAGCATGGTCAAATACATGATAAAGCCGCCGACCAGAAAAGAAAGGATCGTGCCAACGGGTCCAGCCTGGCTTAACGTATAGCCAGAACCGAGAAACAGTCCGGTCCCGATCACGCCTCCAAGAGAAATCATGAAGAGGTGCCTACTGCTCATACTGCGTTTTAGTTCATTGTGCTGTTCGTTGCTGCTTGGTGTCATAAAACCCTCTCCTTCACGCGAGAAATATTGATTTGATGAATGCGTTTTCAGGCGTGCTATATGTTTTGCAAGAATGATACCAAAAGTATCAGCGCAAGCAAATCATCTTTGTCAGGTAGTTTATGGACGAAAGTGCAAAGAAAATGGGCGTTTCTGTGCAAAAAAAATAAAAAAACGCCAAAAATTTTGGCGTCGTAAAATGAAGAAGCAAGCCGCTTATCCTCTGATTCCCAATTTGCGCAGGCGGTACTGCAAGCTTTGCCGACTGATGTGCAGTTCCTTGGCCGCGCGCGAGATGTTGCCGTTGTAGCGGTCTACGACGTGATGAATATAGGCGGTTTCAAACTCCTGCATCGTTTCCTTCAGCGATTTGCCTTCCTCAATAAACGGAAGAGAGCGGGGAGACGCTTGCTCGCTTGCGGTCGCGCTGGCAGGGGAGCGGCGCAAAAAGTGCAGCGGCAAGTGCTCGTAGCGGATCGTCGTCTCGTCCACCATCAAGTTCATCGCCCCTTCGATGAGATGCTGCAGTTCCCGGACGTTGCCGGGCCAGTCGTGCTCCTGAAAAAATTGCAGGACGTCGCTCGCGACACCTGTCACTTCCATTTGAAACAGCTCATTGTACTTTTCAATAAAATGCGAAACGAGCATCGGGATGTCTTCCTTGCGCTCGCGCAGCGGAGGCAGGAACAGGGTGACGACGCCAAGGCGGTAGTACAAGTCTTTTCGCAAATGAGAATTGGCGATCGCCTCTACCGGGTCTTCGTTGATAGCGGCGATGATGCGCACGTCAATCGCCCGATCCTTCGTGTCGCCGATGCGCCTGATCGACTTCTCCTGCAGGGCGCGCAACAATTTGGCTTGGAGAGGCATACTAAGCGAGTTGATTTCATCAAGAAACAACGTGCCGCCTTCTGCCTGCTCGAACAAGCCCGGTCTTTCCACTGCTCCGGTAAAAGCGCCGCGGGCCGTGCCAAACAGCAAGCCTTCAATCAGGCTGTCGGGAAGCGCCGCGCAGTTTTGCGAGATGAGCGGGCCGGATGAGCGCAGGCTGGCATTGTGGATGCTTTGCACGAACAGTTCTTTGCCTGCTCCGGTTTCGCCGACGACGAGCACGGAGGAGGAGGTGCGCGCTGCCCGCTTGGCGTTTTCGATCACGTCGAGAATCGCTCCGCTTTTTCCGATAATCTGGTCAAACGTGTAGCGGGAGCCGTTTTTCGCAAGCAAGTTTTCGCGGATGAGCCGCTCCATCTTTGTCACATCGTTGGCGATCTCCATCGCGCCGATGATTTGCCCGTTTTCGATGATCGGGTATGTATTGTTGATGGTCGTAATTTCTTTTTGCTTGTCGTTGAAATACGTTTGCCGCGTATTGCGTATGCTATTTCCTGTCCGCAAGCAGGTGAGCAGCGTGCTCTCCTGTCCGCTGTGGAACTGGAACACCTCTGACAGAGGCTTGTGCAGGACGTCCTGGCGTGCCATCGACTCCAGCTCGGTCATTTTCTGGTTGTACACGATCGTCGTTCCGGTGGCGTCAATCACGTGGACGCCCTCATTCATTCTGTCTAGGATATGCTCGTAGATGCGAAGTAGCGTTTCGAGGGAGTTTTCTTGCCTTGAAGACGACACAATGGTTCACCAGCCTTTCTTCGTGACAGTATCATATCATACAAACGACTGCGTGCAAAATGATTATGCACCTGCAAAATAATACGGGAAGGACCTGCAAAATTTTTTTGCTAAAAACGGCCCGTTCCCCGTCATTTCCTTTGTTTTTTAAATTGGCATCATTCTTGCTTGGATAAGATTAGCAAGTGAAATCGAAGGAGGCTATCAGCATGACGAAAACAAAAGTTGTCATTGAACAAACCGAAAAATACGGCGCACACAACTACCATCCACTACCGATCGTCATCTCCAAGGCAGAAGGCGTATGGGTAGAAGACCCGGAAGGCAATAAATATTTGGATATGCTGAGCGCGTACTCCGCTCTGAACCAGGGACACCGCCATCCGCGCATCATCCAGGCGCTGAAAGATCAGGCAGACAAAGTAACGCTGACCTCCCGCGCTTTTTACAACGATCAGTTGGGCGAATTTTACGAGAAGCTGTCCGCACTGACAGGCAAAGAGATGATCTTGCCGATGAACACAGGCGCGGAAGCAGTGGAAACCGCTCTCAAAGCTGTTCGCCGCTGGGCTTACGACGTGAAAAAAGTACCGGAAAACCAGGCGGAAATCATCGTCTGTGAAGGCAACTTCCACGGCCGCACCGTGACCATCACGTCCTTCTCTTCCGCAGAAGAGTACAGACGCGGCTTCGGACCGTTCACGCCTGGCTTCAAAATCATCCCTTACGGCGACATCGAGGCGCTGAAGCAAGCGATCACGCCAAATACAGCCGCGTTCATGCTCGAGCCGATCCAGGGCGAAGCGGGGATCATCATTCCGCAAGAGGGCTTCCTGAAACAAGCGCAAGAAGTATGTAAAGCAAACAACGTCCTGCTCGTCTGCGACGAAATCCAGACCGGCTTCGGACGTACAGGCAAACTGTTCGCAAGCGACTGGGAAGACGTCAAGCCAGACATGTACATTATGGGGAAAGCGCTTGGCGGCGGGGTATTCCCGATCTCTGCCGTTGCAGCGGACAAAGAAATTCTCAGCGTGTTCGAACCAGGCTCCCACGGCTCTACCTTCGGTGGAAACCCGCTCGGCTGCGCTGTAGCCGTAGCGGCGATGGACGTTCTCGCTGACGAAGGTCTTGTCCAACGTTCCCTGGAGATGGGAGAGTACTTCATGGAAAAACTGAAGGAAATCAACAACCCGATCATCAAGGAAATTCGCGGCCGCGGCCTGTTCATCGGCCTGGAGCTGACGACTGCTGCCCGTCCTTACTGCGAGAAGCTGAAAGAGCTGGGTCTTCTGTGCAAGGAAACGCACGAAACGACCATCCGCTTTGCACCGCCGCTCGTAATTAGCAAGGAAGACCTCGACTGGGCGATCGAGCGCATCAAGCAAGTACTGCACGTTTCCGAAACAGCAAACGCGTAACAAACACAAACAGCCTTCCGATTCAGGAGGGCTGTTTCTTTGTTTGAAAGGGAAAAAGGAAAGAGCAGTCGCAATCGTTCGACAAATTTCGATTGTCTGTGGATAAAAGTGGAATAAATATCCACATACGTATAGCGGCGTTTTCTGTTGTTACACACAGATTGCCCACAAGTTACTCACAGCATTTCCACATCGTTTGTGGATATCAGAACGGTTGTTCGATACTCTATCATCTGGTACAATGAACGCATACGAGAGGATGGAGGTGAGCAAGGGTGAAATACTTGAGTGACCAGATGCTGATAGAAGTATATCATCGTGCTGTCGACCTTCAGCTAGATTCCGCTTTTATTGAATTGCTTCGCGCAGAGCTGCAGACACGCAACATTCGCATCACACAGGCCAGCGCCTAAGAGCAACACACATAAGAACCAACGACAAAAGCCATCCTTGGCGACGAACAGCTCCGGATTGTCAGATTCTCCTGACAATGGGAAGGGGCCGCTCAGTTAGAGGATGGCTTTTTCTGTCGTTCGTTTGTTTGACTGCTTTCCATGCTGCCCAAATCCATAGATCAGGCCGTGAAAAACTCCAACGCCGTGATTCCCGTAATCGGCGCTTCTTTTTTCAGCAAAGTTTCCGGCAAGTAAAAGTAGACAGGTCCGTCTTCCTTGATCGGCTTGCCGGCTTTGGAAAACTGCAGGATGGCCCGTCTCGCTTCGGAAATAGGGAGGACGACCGGGTCCGCGTTCTCGCGATGCAGCCGGACGTGTGTCGCCTCTGGCAGCGGTGCCGCATTCGTAATAAACGGATCCAGCCGAATCCCGTAGTCGCCGTCCAGCACTTTGCGCTCCTCTGCCAGGCTTTTGCGCTCGGACGGCAGTTGCGCGCCTTCCTTCAGCTCCTTGTCCCACTGCGTTCCTGTTCCTTGCAAATATTGCATCTGTTTGGACAAGGACGGGTCTTCTTCGCCCGCATACGTGTTCAAATCAAACTTGCGCTCGTCGAAAACCCAGACAGTCGGGTCCAAAGTGATCGGGTACGTGACAGCCCCTTTGAACACGATAACATCAGACATGAAGCATACCTCCGTAATCTTTCAACATCATCTAGCATTTTACTATACCTGTTCGCGAAAGGGCAAACAATGAAAATAACGAAAATTTCATAAATCAGTCTGAAAATTATTGACACACATTTTTGAATTTATATAATTATATTAAAATATTCTTATAAGTAAGATATTTGGCGCAGGACGGCAGGGGAAGGAACGAGCCGCGGTTTTGAACGGACGCCTGACTGGACGCGCTAACACGTTCAGGTCAAAAAACTTGGACATCATGAGGGGGCATACTATGGCAAATGGGGCAACAAATCTGAAACCGCAACTGGAGCAGCAAAGAGGCATTCTCAAATGGATCGAAACCGTCGGCAACAAGCTGCCGCATCCGTTCATGCTCTTTGTCATCCTCTGTTTGGCACTCATGGTCATCTCGGCGATTTTGTCCGCGATGAACTTGTCCGTCGTGCATCCCGGAAAAGGAGAGGCAGTCGCGGTCAAAAGCCTGCTCAGCGTCGAAGGCATTCACTGGATTTTGACGAGCATGCTGAAAAACTTCATCGAGTTTCCGGCTCTCGGACTGGTGCTGGCGATGACGCTCGGGATCGGCCTTGCGGAAAAAGTCGGGCTGTTGACCTCCGTGTTGCGAAAAATGATGGCCCGTGTGCCAAAGGCGATTGTCAGCTACGCGGTCGTATTCGTGGGCGTTCTCGGCAATCTCGCGTCTGATGCGGCGATGGTCATCATTCCGCCGCTTGGCGGGCTTGTTTTTCTGGCGATGGGGCGCCATCCGATCGCAGGATTTGCCGCCGGGATGGCGGGTGTATCCTCGGGCTTTACCGCGAACCTGTTTATCGCGGGAACCGATGCTCTCCTGTCGGGGATCAGTACAGAGGTAGCGCGGACGATTGATCCGAATGCCGTCGTCACTCCGGTGGACAACTGGTTTTTCATGTCGGCGTCCGTCTTTTTCCTCGCCTTTGCCGGAGGCTGGATTACCGACAAAATCATCGAGCCGCGCCTCGGCACATACCAGGGGGATCGGAACGTCCAGTTCGACGAGCTGACTTTGCAGGAAAACAAGGCGCTGCGTCACGCGGGGATCGCCGCGCTCGTCTTTGTCGTCATTCTCGCCCTGCTCGTGGTACCGGAAGGAGCGCTGTTGCGCGATCCGAAGACAGGCGATTTTCTGACCTCGCCGTTTTTAAAAGGAATCATTCCGATCATTTTGCTGTTCTTCGTCACCGTCTCGTATGTGTACGGACGAGCCATGGGGCTAATGAAGACGTCGAAGGACATGCCGCACTACATGTCAGAGGCGATCAAGGACATGTCCGGCTTCATCGTGCTCGCGTTCACAGCCGCTCAGTTCATTGCCTTTTTCAACTGGAGCAACATCGGCATCCTGATGGCGGTAAACGGCGCAGAGTTCATGAAAAGCGTCGGGCTGACCGGGCTGCCTGTTGTGATTGCCTTCAGCCTGTTTACAGGCATTTGCAGCCTGTTCATCACGAGCGGCTCCGCGCTGTGGGCGATCCTGGCTCCCGTGTTCATGCCGATGCTGATGCTGCTTGACTACCACCCGGCGTTCATTCAGGTGGCCTACCGGATTGCCGATTCGGCCACGAACACGATCTCTCCGGTGAACCCTTATTTGCCGCTCATCCTCGCTTTTTACCAGAAGTACAACAAGAACGCGGGGATGGGGACGATTTTCTCCACCATGATGCCGTATGCGATCGTCTTTTTGGTCATCTGGCTCATTCAGATGGCGATCTGGTATTACGCAGGCTTGCCAGTCGGGCCAGGTGTCTATCCGCGTTAACAAACGGTGCCAAAGAGCCGCTGACTTCGTCGCGGCTTTTTGTGCGTCAAAAAGCAGGCGCAGCCTTGGACAATTGCCGACGAAGCGGTTATGCTGAACGATAGAGAGGAAAGCTTGGCTTGGCCTGGAGACGGACAACAGGAGCGAGCGGGAACAGGGCGGACAGGCTGCCGGAAGCTTTGGAAATCGCGGGAGGGAAAACCATGTACGACTTTGAGACGAGAATCGAGCGCAGAGGAACGGACAGCGTAAAATGGGACATTGACAATCCGAAGGTGAACGGAGAGGGCATGCTGCCGATGTGGGTGGCCGACATGGATTTTGCCTGCCCGCCGGAAGTGACGGAAGCGATTGTGCAGCGGGCGGCGCACCCGATCTACGGCTATTCGCTGAAGAGCGCCGCTTTTTTTGCGAGCTTGCAGGAGTGGATTCGCAAACGGTTTGGAGTCGAGGTGGAAACGAGCTGGATGGCGGGCATTCCAGGTGTAGTTCCTGGCATCCATGTCGCGATTGAGGCATATACATCACCAGGGGAGCGCGTCCTGATTCAGACGCCGGTGTACCATCCGTTTTTCCATGCGGTTGAAAACCGGGGACGGCAAGTCGTGCGCAGCTCGTTGCGCGAGCAAGACGGCCATTATGAGATGGACTGGGACGACCTGACCAAAAAGCTGAGCGACCCCGCAGTGAAGCTGATGCTTTTGTGCAGCCCGCACAATCCTGTCGGCAGAGTATGGACCAGGCAGGAGCTGGAGCGGCTCGGAGCCTTGTGCCTAGAGCATGGCGTAATCGTCGTGGCTGACGAAATCCACGCCGACCTCGTCTACGAGCAAGGCAGCCACACCCCGTACTATTCGCTTCCCCCGGAGCTGGCCAGACAGAGCGTGACGTTTTTGGCGGCTTCGAAGACGTTCAATCTGGCAGGGCTGTTCACGTCTTATCTGCTGACGGAAAACAGGCAACTGCTGCGCGATTTTACCGCGACCGCTTCCCGGATGGGCTACGAAAACATGAACCTGTTCGGCATGGAAGCCACCATCGCGGCCTATCGGCACGGGGAGCCATGGCTCAACGAACTGCTTATGTACTTGCAGCAAAACGCGACGTACATCCAGCGCTATTTGTCTGAGCATGTACCGGGCGTCTGTATGCCTGTGCCGCAAGCAACCTATTTGGGCTGGATGGATTTTCGCCGTCTGGGCCTGAAACAGCCGGAGCTGAATCGCCTGCTTCGCGAAAAAGCAAAGCTCGGGTTTCAGGACGGCGTCGTGTTCGGACAGGAAGGGGAAGGCTTCCAGCGGATCAATTTTGCCTGCCCGCGCGCTGTCGTCGAAGAAGCGATGGAGCGTTTGAAGCGGGCCATTACGGAGTAGGGCGGGTGGCAAAAAGAGTGGCGATGCGTCCCACAATTTGACAGCCACCGTATTCAAATCTACAATCTATTCATATACATCGTGAATATGGATAGAGGGGATAGCAGATGGAGATCGAGCGAGCGTCGATTCAACTGGCCGAAGCAGTGAAAGCGGCCAGCGATTATACAGGACAAGGCAAGGTGGCGGCGTATATTCCCGAGCTGGCAAAAGTAGATTCGCGCATGCTCGGGGCCGCTGTTTGCCTGCCCGACGGGACGATTTTGTCGGCGGGAGATGCAGATGTTCCGTTTACATTGCAAAGCATCTCCAAAATATGCTCGCTGATCGTCGCGTTGTGCCAAAACGGACAGAAGCATGTGTTTGAGCGGGTAGGCAAGGAGCCGACAGGGGACCCGTTCAATTCGATTATCAAGCTGGAGACGATCAAGCCGCACAAGCCTCTGAACCCGATGATTAACGCCGGGGCGATTGCCGTCGCGGGGATGATTCAGGGCAATGGAGTGGAGCAGCGCCTGGACGCAGTGCTTAGCCTGCTGCGCAAAATGACAGGAAATCCCGCGCTGTCCATCAATGAAGCGGTTTACTGCTCGGAAAAGCGAACGGCTGCCCGCAACCGGGCGCTCGCCTGGTTTTTGAAAGACAGCGGGGTTCTTGCGACAGACGTGGAAGAGACGCTTGATTTGTACTTCCGGCATTGCGCGATTGAGGTCACAGCCAAAGAGGTAGCGAGATTGGGCATGGTGCTTGCCGCCGACGGCGTGATTCCCGAGACGGGCGAGAGAGTGATCCCGCAAGAGGTCGCCCGCATCTGTAAAACTTTTATGGTGACCTGTGGCATGTACAACGCTTCCGGAGAGTTTGCCATTGACGTCGGGATTCCTGCGAAAAGCGGCGTAGCCGGAGGGATCATGGCTGCGGTCCCGCAGCGGATGGGGATCGGGGTCTTCGGTCCTGCCCTGGACGAAAAAGGAAATTCGGTCGCCGGAGTCAAGCTGCTTGAGCTTCTCGCAAAGGAATGGAATCTTGCTATCTTTTAGCTTCTTGCAGTTGATCCAGCTTCTCCCCTTTTCAAATGGCCCAGAATCGCGTACTATGTATGATAAGGATGGAGGCAAACGGAGGGATAGGTTTTGACAGAAATTAAAGTTCCTGATCTGGAACAGAAAGCGCTAGCACTGCTCAAAGCAGACGCAGACAAGATTTACAAGCTCATCGACGTACAGATGGAAAACCTGACCATGCCGCAGTGCCCACTGTATGAAGAAGTGCTTGATACCCAAATGTTCGGGCTTTCTCGGGAAGTAGAGTATGCAGTTCGCCTTGGACTGATTGCGGAAGAAATTGGTCGTGAAATCATGGGTTCATTGGAACGCAAACTGGCGACTCTCCATGAACTGTTCAATCAAAAGTAAGGCGAGGAGAGCGGCGATTATCCTCGCTTTTCGTTTTTTTGAAAAAGGTCTTGCCTATTTGTGTTGTATATATTAAATTTATACACAAGTATTTGATATAAGCGAAAATGCGATGACGGAGACCAGTACACGGAAGACACCGCTTGACAGGGAGAAGCTGCCCCAGACTGCAAGCAGCTTTGAAGCGCGAACCGTGGAATTCCCTCCGGAGCAGCCCTCTGAACGGCAGAGCCAACTAGGAGGAAACGGGTCATTTCCGTTAACGATGAGCAAGTGAAGTGCCGGGAGCGCGAATGTTCCTGGTGCTTAATCAGGGTGGTACCGCGAACAGACTCGTCC
Organism: Brevibacillus sp. FW306-2-1A-C05A; assembly: GCF_058781555.1. Taxonomy (NCBI): domain Bacteria; kingdom Bacillati; phylum Bacillota; class Bacilli; order Caryophanales; family Paenibacillaceae; genus Brevibacillus; species Brevibacillus sp. FW306-2-1A-C05A. The sequence goes on along the minus strand of NZ_JBYSWV010000028.1, from coordinate 27,479 downwards.
CTTTTTTGGACGGGTTTTTTTATTCGCCTGCCTCCCTGCATAGGAAAATAGCTACGAAAGAGACCAGTAAACGAAATGTGCTGCCTGACAGGGAAGCCGCTGCCATAGACTGAGAGCAGCCGCAGGACAGCCTTCGTCGAATTCCCTCTGGAGCTGACCTCTGAACGCAAGGCGCCGCAAGTAAGAGAGTCCGGGTCATACCCGTTATCAATGACGAGGAGAGACATGTCTTTATAAGCAAAGGCGATGTCTAACTAGGGTGGTACCGCGAGAAACGAACAACTCGTCCCTTTTTGGGGCGAGTTTTTTTATGTGTGGCAGCAATCTGTATAGTTGAGGAGTGAATCATGATGAAAAATCAAGCAGAACAGTGGACGAGCCGGCTCGGCTTTATTTTGGCCGCAGCAGGTTCCGCCATTGGCTTGGGAGCGATCTGGAAATTTCCGTATATGGTAGGGACGAGCGGGGGCGGCGCGTTTTTTTGCCTGTTCCTGATCTTTACGCTCGTCATCGGGCTGCCGCTGTTGCTAGGCGAGTTTACGATTGGCCGCAGCACGCAAAAAGAAGCGATCAGCGCCTACCGGGCGATTGCACCGGGGACGATGTGGCACTGGATCGGCCGCCTTGGCGTCGTGACCTGCTTTTTGCTGTTGTCGTTTTACAGTGTGGTCGGAGGCTGGATTCTCACTTACCTGATGCGTGGCCTGTTGGGACAGTTGATCGGTGCGCAGTATGAGCAGCTTTTCGGAGAGGTCATCTCCGCTCCGGTAGGCGCAGTCGCTGCCCAGTTTGTGTTCATGCTGATTACGGCCTGGGTGGTGGCCCGCGGTGTGCAGAGCGGGATCGAATCGGCGAACAAATACATGATGCCGGCCTTGTTCATTCTGTTTCTCGTGTTGATGTTCCGTTCCTTGACGTTGCCTGGGGCGATGGAAGGCGTCGCGTTCTTCCTCCGGCCCGACTTTTCCGCACTGAGTGCAGAAGCGATCCTGTACGCGCTCGGCCAGTCGTTCTTCTCGCTCAGCGTCGGCGTATCGGTCATGGTTACGTACAGCTCGTATTTGGCGAAAAACGAAAGCCTGGTGCGCTCCGCAGGCTCGATTGTCAGCCTGAATCTGCTCGTTTCCCTGTTCGCCGGACTGGCCATCTTCCCGGCGGTCTTCTCGCTCGGCTTGGAGCCAACGGCTGGTCCTGGCCTGCTGTTTATCGTCCTGCCGTCTGTCTTTGAAAAAATTGCGCTCGGCGGACTGTTCCTGTTCATCTTCCTGGCCTTGTTCCTGTTTGCCACGCTGACCTCTGCTTTTTCCATGCTGGAAATCATCGTCGCTTCCTTGGCCAAAGGAGGGGAAGGAAAGCGCAAGTGCCTGTCGTGGATCGTCGGCCTGCTCATTTTCGTCGTCGGCGTGCCGTCTGCTTTGTCGTTTGGCGTCTGGAGCGAGGTGACCGTGTTTGGAAAGTCGATCTTCGATGCATTCGATTATCTCGTCAGCAACATTTTGATGCCGCTCGGAGCTTTGCTGATTGCCATTTTTGTGCCGCTGAAAATGAAGCGGGAAGTGCTGATCGAAGAACTGCGCGCCGACCAATCGCCGCTCGCCAAGCGTCTGTTCGTCGTCTGGTTGTTGCTGCTGAAATATGTGTCGCCCCTGGCGATCGTGCTCGTCTTCATGCAGATGCTCGGAATCTGGTAGCGGCAGCGAGCCGGCCAACTAAAAAAGGAGTGCAACGGCAACGACTGCCGCGGCGCTCCTTTTTGCTTTTTCCCAAAGCAGCGGGGATCAGGCGAAGAAGAAGGCGGTTCCGAGAATGATGTAGACCGTGAGCAGAAGAACCCCTTCAAACCAGTTGGTCGCCCCGTCCTTCGTGATCGAGATCGTAATGAAGGTCGCAACCCCGATCGCTGCCAGCTCAAAAGGCGTGAACACGATGTCCATCGGATTGCCGAGCAGCAGGCTGACCAAGACGAGCGTAGGAGCGACGAACAGCGCAATTTGCAAGCTCGAGCCGATGGCGATTTCCACGGCAGCGCCGATCCGCCCTTTCATCGCGAGCAAAAGCGCTGCGCTGTGCTCGGCGGCGTTCCCGATGATGGCGATGACGAACGCACCGACGAACAGCTCGGACCAGCCGAGCGAGTGCGACACATGCTGGACGCCGTGCACGAGCCATTCCGAGACGACCGCGACAAACACGGTCGAGACGGCGAGCATCAGGATCGAGACGCCTTTCGACCAGACAGCGTCGCTTCCGTGAGGCTCGATGTCGGACAAAAAGTCGCTGTGCGTAATCATGGAGAAAATCAGCCAGAGGATGTAGGCGACGATCAGCAAAATCGCGATGACGATGCTCAGCGTCTCAATTTTGACTGGCGGCAGCTCCCTCATGAAGACAGCCGGAATAAACAGGGCGACGATCGCGAGTGTCATCAGCGAGGCGTTGTGCCCAGCCAGTCGGCTGTTGAAGTTTTGCTCCCTGTACTTCAGTCCGCCCAAGAGCACGCTTAGCCCGAGCACGAGAAGCATGTTGCCGATGATCGCCCCGGTGATCGACGCCTTGACCATGTCGAACAAGCCTTCCTTGACGAGGAAAAACGCGATAATCAGCTCGGCGGCGTTGCCGAAGGTGGCATTCAAAAAGCCGCCAATCCGGTCTCCCGCATAATGAGCCACGCTTTCCGTCGATTTGCCGAGCCAGGCCGCGAGAAAGATGATGGCCAGGGCAGAGGTCGCGAACTGGAAAAATTCGTTATCAGTAAAGTAGTGCGCAAAAGCCGCCAAGAGCACAGAGGCCCCGACGAGAGAAAAAAAGAGTCGTAAATTCATGCGATCACCTCAATTGCAAATATCCATTAGTTACCTACCTATTGAATCATACCAGCAAAGTCTTCCTTTTTGTACCAAAAAATTGATGCTCTCCTGGAAACCAGGACGATAGGTATAGAGTTCCTCTTCTGGCAGAAACTAAACGATGAAAGAAGACAGGGAGGTGCTACTATGACCAAGCCTTTGTTGTGTCCCACGTGCAAGTCAAACCGGATGCGCTTTACCATTATCGAACAAATCCCGCGCTACATACGGCTGGACCCGCAAACGGGAGAAGTCGTCCAGCAGATGGGCAGCGAGGAACTGGACTTGTTTCATCAGCCGTACAAGGGCGAATCCTACATGATTCAGTGCGGAGTATGCGGCACGACCGAATCGGAAGAGCGGTTCGTCAAGATGGCGCAGCATATGCAGTCCCAGCGCTCCACCTGACAGGACGGGAAAACGTAAACAGGCACGCAGTCTGCTCGACTGTTGTGCCTGTTCTTTTTTTGCAAAGCTTATCGGCAGAAGATGTGGCGGCCGATCTTTTTGATTTGCGGACGGCTCCAAATCCAACCGGACGTAGCCGTATCCGGGTTGAAGTAGTAGATTGCCCCTCCGGTCGGGTCCCAACCTTTCAAGGCGTCGTTGACCGCTTTTTTCGACTGCTCGTTTGGCGTCAGCCAAATTTGCCCGTCTGCTACAGCGGTGAAAGCGCGCGGCTCGAAGATCACCCCGGCAGGTGTGTTCGGGAAGGCGGGGTTTTTCGTCCGGTTCAAAATGACCGCTGCCACCGCTACCTGCCCGATGTACGGCTCACCGCGGGCTTCCCCGTAAACCGCATTTGCCATCAGGCGCAGGTCGTTGGCCGAGATGTTGGCGGCGTGGTACGTCTCTTTTTTCGGACTGCTCGGCGCCGCAGGTGCGCTCGGAGTTGATGGCGACACGCCCAAGTCTGCCGCGGTCGGCTTGTAGTTTTTCGTAGCGTTGTACAGCTTCAATTTCGTTTTCGCTCCGAGCACGCCGTCAACAGGCAGTCCGAACTCGTACTGGAAGTTGCGCAGTGCCCAGTACGAACGCCAGCCGAAGATCCCGTCTACCGTCCCGGTATAAAATCCGAGGTGCTTCAGGCGATACTGCATTTCCCGGACGTCGCTCCCTTCTGCGCCCACTTTGACGATTTGCTGGCTGAACGCATCGGAGCGCATGGGAGAGATCATGATCGCGGTTGTGACAACGAGCGCTATTGCTGCCAGTGCTATCAGCCATTTCACAGGCTGCTTCATTTTTGCTCCTCCTTTGGAAATGTGCTAATCAACTGATGATAATTGTTAGGTTCTCCAACTTTCTACACAACGCCCTAGTAAAATACTGGAGAATGCGTACACTACCATTGACTTTTTCATGGCTGTAGATTGAATGGAGGAGTAGCAAATGAGAGTGGCGCAATACGTGACGAAACAACTGGCAGAGTGGGGCGTAAAACGCGTCTACGGCGTGGCCGGGGACGGCATTTTCGCCTGGCTGGACGCGCTGGGGAAACAGTCGGAGATTCAGTACATTTCGTGCCGGCACGAGTCTGCGGCGGCGATGATGGCGAGCGCCGAAGCGAAGCTGACGGGCAAGCCGGCCGTGTGCGCAGCGACGATGGGACCGGGCTTCGTCAACCTGCTGAACGGGCTGGCGGATGCGCATACAGATCGCGTTCCCGTCATCGCTATCGCCGGACAGGTCGAGACGCACAAGCTGGGCGGGGGCTACAAGCAGTTTGTCGCCCAGGAAGACATGATTCGGCCGATCAGCGCCTACCAGACGACCGTCAGTCACCCGGACGCCGTGGGCGAAGCTTTGCACCGCGCCTTCGTGACGGCTGCCCAGCAAAAAGGCGTGGCGCATCTGGCGATTTGCAAGGACGTGTTTGCGCAAAAAACGAAAGCGGTCGTGCTGCCGCAACTGCCGCGCATCCCGCGCGTGCTCGGCGACCGGGTGGAGATCGAATCCGCCGCAGAACAGATCATGCGTGCGAAAGCGCCGCTCATCCTGCTTGGCACAGGAGCGCGTCCGGCGGCAGCTTTGTGTTTACGGTTCGTGGAGCAGTTGGGCGCGGGAATTTTGTTGTCGCTCGGGGCAAAAGGGGCCATCGACGAGTCGCATCGCCTGGTGCTCGGCGGCTTGGGCGAAGGCGGCAGCGAGGCTTCCCTGCAAGCGCTGGAAAAGGCAGATTTGCTCGTCATTTTGGGCGCAAGCTGGTTTCCGAAGGAGTTCATTCCGAAGCAGTTGCCGATCATCCAGGTCGATCACGCGGCGGCATCCATGCATGCGCATTCGCAGCTTCTGCCTGTCACGGCCGATCTGCTGGACGTCCTGCCGATGTGGAGCCACCGTTTAAAAACCCGTCCGCCAGGCGATGCTTGGGAGAAGAGCGTAGAGAGCTGGCATGCTCGGTTTTGGGCGGAAAACGCAAAGCGCAGTCAGGCGCAGTCGCCTGACGAGGCAGTGAGGCCGGAAAGCTTGATGCACACATTGGGCGAGGTGGTGGCAGACGATGCGATTGTCGCGCTCGATACCGGCGAGCATACGATCTGGTTCAATCGCGCGTTTCGCGCAAGCAGACAGCAGCCGCTCTTTTCCGGGAAGTGGCGCACGATGGGCTTCGGTTTGCCAGCGGCGATTGCGGCCAAGCTCGCTTTTCCGGGCAGGCAAGTGGTCTGCATAACCGGAGACGGCGGCCTGCAAATGAATCTCGCGGAGCTGATGACGGCAGCCGAACAGCAACTCGCGATCACGGTCGTGGTCGTGAACAACCGGACGCTCGGTTTGGAAGAACTGAAAATGCAGCAGGAAGGGTTTCGCCCGTTTGGCGTGCAACTGCACAACCCGGATTTTGCCCTGTGGGCCAAGGCGTGCGGGGTGGACTCCCAGGTGGTGCGCACGGGTGCGGCCTTGGAGCCTGTCTTGCGGCAAGCGCTCACGGGCGAGCGCTTGACATTGCTTGACATCCATTGCACAGCGCCGACATTATCCGAGAGAAAAAAACAAATTCCCTTCCAAGCCCAAGCATGAGTTGTTTATAATGAAAGAAAACTCAGATAAAACGGGGGAGCAGATATCATTCGGTCGAAGAGGAGGGCATCCTGATGGCTGACAGACTTGGCGAGATCAGAGTGGCCGATCAAGTAATCGCGATCATTGCTGCCGTAGCCGTGGAGGAAGTGCTGGACGTTACGGTGCGGTCGGGTGGGCTGTATCAGGACTTGGCGAAAAAGCTGAATGGCGGGGCGAAAGGAATCACCGTGGCGGTCACAGAGGACAGAGTCATCGTCGACATGCGCGTGTCAGTCCGCTATGGCGCGCAAATTCATCGCGTGTGCCACACGTTGCAGGAAAAGGTGAAGGAAGCCGTCGAGAGCTTGACCGGACTGTTTGTGGAAGCGGTCAATGTGCGTGTAGAGACAATCGAGCTTGGCAAATGAAAACGACCTGCGCATCGGCAGGCCGTTTTTTTGCTTCTGGGCAAAGCGAGATGCTACATTGAATAAGGCTGCTTCTTGAGCTGCTCCTCCAGCTTCTGGCGGCTGACCTCGCGCGACACGCTCAGCAAAAAGCCTGTCGAGATCAAGCAAACGAGCAAGGAAGAGCCCCCGTAGCTGATGAAAGGAAGCGGTACGCCCGTGAGCGGAATCAGTCCTGTCACGCCGCCGATGTTTAAGATCGCTTGCAGGGCAATCATGCTGACGACCCCGATCCCGGCCAGGCTGGCAAAGGTGTCCTTGACGCGCAGACATATGTGGATGCCGCGCAACAGGAACAGCAGGTAGACCAGCAGGAACAGAGAAGAACCGATAAACCCAAGCTCCTCCGTAATGATGGAGAAAATGAAGTCGGTGTGCATCTCCGGCAAGTACAAATACTTTTGGATGCTCTTCCCGAAGCCCGTCCCGGACAGTCCTCCGTGGGCGATGGCAATCCACGACTGAATGATGTTGTACCCGGTTCCGCTCGGATCGTTCCATGGATTGATGTAGGAGTTAATGCGATTCAAGGCATGCGGCTTCAACGTGATGTATCCGAGAAAAGCCACGGTCACAACCGGGCCGCCGAGGCCAATCAGGTGACGAAGTCTCGCTCCGCCGCAGATCATCACGATCAAGGCGCTGCCCAGAAGAATGGCGGCTGACCCAAGATCGGGCTGCACGACAATCAGGAGGAAAAACAAACCGGTAACCATGAGCGGGGGAAGCAAACCAGACTGGAGTTTGCGTACCCCCTCTCCTTTTTTCGCGAGAATCGCCGCCAGGTACAAGATCAGACCTAGCTTGGCGAACTCTGCGGGCTGCAGGCTGGATGATCCGATCCTGAACCACGAACGCGCTCCTTTCACATCCTCCCCGATTCCCGGAATCAGCACGAGCACAAGCATGATGAAGCTTCCTAACGCAATCAGCAAGAAATTGCGCTTGTAAAAGGAGAAGGGAATATTCATGGCGACCAACATGCCGACGATTCCGATCAGCAGGAAGCGGATTTGCCGCTTCACGAAATACAGCTCGTCCCCGTTGCAATAAGAGCAGCCATTGCTAGTGAAGCTGGTCAGGGCGAAAATGGAGCTTGCACTAAGCACCATGGTAATACCAAACCCGACGATCAGGGCGGTTAAAAACAGGAGCAGGAAGTCAGGTACGCCCCTAGTCTTCACGGTAATACCCCCTTCTACGTGAAACAGAGAGGGGATACCTCTCTGTACCGCAGTGCGTTTTCATTTGGAATTAGTGCGAGGAAAGCTTTTCGCCAAGCATTTGCAGCTTGAGCTTCGCCGTTTTGACAACGGATTCAGGCATCGGATAGTCGTAATCCAGTCCGTGCGGGAAAAGGTGTTTGCCCATGTACGGATCTTCCAGCTTCAGGACGGCATGGGTGTCTTCCAGCTTGCCTTCGATCACGTTTGCTTCGATGCGCAGGTAGAAGACGTTTCCTTTATCTTGGATCTTATAATCGTATGTAGCGTGCTTGTAATCCCAGGCGCCACGATCAAAGCCAAGCTCGCTCATGTAATGCTCCAGATCGGCGAAAAAGACTTCTTTCGTGCTAAGCCCAGTGTCCTTGATAACCATTCTTTTTCCTCCTACAAATGGTGAGATTTTCACTTATTAATGATAGTCTGTTTTTGGAAGAAGCGCAATGCATAACTCCATTTCGGCCGCGATCTTAGCTTGCCCTTTCTCGCGAATGAAAGGATAGCGGAGAGGACAAACTACAATCGTTCAATTAGCAAAAGGAGGAGAACGAAATGGCCAAAGTGGAAAACCGTACCCTGCGCGAAATTATGACCAAAGATGTCGCAACCGTGACGCTTAAGGATAATGTGTACGAAGTAGCTTGCAAAATGCGTGACTGGAACGTAGGCGTCATCCCTGTCGTCGACGAAAAGAACGACGTCATCGGGATCATCACCGACCGCGATATCGTCATTCGCGGACTTGCGGAAAAGCATGAAGGCTCCACGGCGACAGAAGTAGTCATGACCAAGGACATCATTCTCGGCCAGCCGGGCATGACAGTCGATGAAGCGGCGAAGATCATGGCCCAGCACCAAATCCGCCGCCTGCCTGTGGTGGAAAACGGCAAGCTCGTCGGCATTGTCGCCCTCGCAGACATGGCGATCCGGCAAGTGCACCACGACGAGGCGAGCGACGCGCTCCAAGAAATTTCCGAGCCTGCTCATCACTAATGGCTGCCTGAACCAAAAGCACGCATGAAAAGCTGCCGGAAGCAACGCCGGGCAGCTTTTTCGTTTTTTCTCTGTACATTGACGCAGCGGTAAGGTATATGATACCGATAAAGAAGCTGACAGGGAGAGACACGCATGCTGATTAAGGACATGGCGCGCAGGCTGCAAATCACGCCGCGAGCCATTCGCTATTATGAGGAAAAAGGGCTGATCCGGCCGGCGAAGGCAGGTGATTCCGGATATCGCCAGTTTACCGAAGAAGATGTTTGGCGGCTGCAAACGATCATGACGCTGCGCGAGGTCGGAATGTCGATTGACGATATTCGCGAGCTGCTGGCGCAGATGAAGGAGCACGAAGGTACCTTGCTGCATTACCTGGAACTGCAGCGCTCTTTCATGTACACGAGATGGGTGGAGATGGCCAAAGTCATCCAGACGACGGAGGCGATGATCGAGCGCATCGGCAACAGCCAGACGATCGACCCGGGCGAGCTGTTCGAGCTGGCAGAAGCGAACAAACGGCTGCGGCAAACGCGCGACAACTGGGTGGATCGCTGGAATTTCAACCAGATGGCAGACAGTTACGACGAGTGGGTGCAGCGAGAGTCGCAAAGCACGAACGCCCATCAAGCGTACGAGCGGGTGCTGGATGAAGTCGTCGCCGCGCTCGGTCCCGTGAAAGGCGAGAGCGGGCTGGACGCAGGCACAGGCACGGGCAACCTGGCGAGCCGTCTCGTCCGCCAGGGGGCGAGCATGAGCGGCTTCGACCAGTCGCCGCAAATGTTGAAGCGCTGCCGGAGCAAGCTGCCCGGGATGGAGACGAAGCTCGGAACCTTTTTCGCCTTTCCGTTTCTCGAGGATCGCTTTGACTTTGTGGCGACGAGCTATGCGCTGCACCTTCTCGATGACGACCAGAAGCTGCTCGCGCTCGCCGAATGCCGCCGGGTGCTGAAGCCGGGGGGACGCCTGGCGATCGCGGATTTGATGTTTGTGGACGAGGCTGCCAGACAGGCGCATCTCGCTGCATTGGCCCGAGACGGGAAGAACGAGGCGATTGCGCAAATCGAGGACCGCTTTTACGCCGACCGCTCGCGGCTGCTCCGGGAGCTTGCGGCGCTCGGATTCGCCGCAGAGGCGCGACAGCTCACCACGTACACGCATCTGATCGTCGCGAGGCTGAAATAAGAAGAACATTCCTTTACTTTTGGGCTCTTCCAAACGCTGACACGTGCCTAGCCTTCTGCATAGGCTGTAGCGAGAAGGAAAGGAGGACTCCACTATGGGTCTGTTCGATAGCTTTTTTGATCGCGATAACGAGGAGTTTCTGTGGATTATCATTGTCGTGGTCGTTCTGCTGTTCTTGTTTAGCGCCGATCGTGACTAAGTCTGTACGTATAGACAAAACGACCTTGTGGAAGGTCGTTTTTTCGGTTTAGGCGAAAAAAACTTCTGTCGCCAGAATCTGTTCTTTTGGCGGGGCTTCACGCAAAGCCGCGTGCGGAACGAGCGAAAAGACGAGGCCGTCAAGCTGCGCAGGCAGCGGCGGACTTACGAAACACATAGCACATGTGCGAGTGTTTTTCTTTTGTTATTCATCGTTGAAGTTTGTTTTTTATACTGATACAATGACCCTATGGGACAAGAATATAGACGTACAGCTACCACAGTATCTCTCATCCACTATCATTTTGTTTTCTGCCCTCGTTATCGAAGAAAAGTATTAGTGAACCAGGTGGAAATTCGATTCAAGGAACTACTTGAAAAAATATGTCAAGAGAATGACTGGCATATAGTAGCCATGGAAGTGATGCCAGATCATGTCTATCTGCTCCTGAACTGTCTTCCCACCGATTCTCCATCAGACATCATGGCAAAAGTGAAAGGAGTGACCTCTCGAATCATAAGGCAGGAGTTCAAGCATCTTGCTCATTTGCCGAGTCTGTGGACACGCTCTTTTTTCGTAAGTACAGCAGGAAACGTATCAAGCGAAACCGTAAAGCGTTATGTGGAAGAACAAAAGAAAAGGGGGTGAACACATGCAAGCTTTAACGGTTACGGTTCGCCTATCTCCTGATCACCAGATCTTCTTCGTCATTTAGGAAAGGAATATATTCGTGTAGTCAATCAGCTAACGGAACAAGCTGAACAACTTGGTACGTTTCCAAAGACAACGACGAAAAATGTAGAAACCATTCTACCATCAGCCGTCTGTAATCAAGCCATACGTGATGCCAAGAGTGTATACCGAAAAATCAAGAAGTTGGGTACTCGCCCCATTCTGAAAAAACCTGTCTATTTCGTCAACAATCAAAACTACACGGTATCCGAAAATACAGTTGCTTTCCCGATCGTGGTAGATGGAAAGACGAAGAAAACAGCGTTTGATGCTAGGATGACGAGCCGAGATCGGGAACGGTTACGCAAAGGAAAATGTGGGTTGATGCGTATCATGGAAAAGTCAGGGAAATGGTACGCTCAAATTTCGGTAGGCTTCAGCAATTCATCTCCTGCAAAGCAAATCTTGTTGGGATACAAGTTGTGGAAGTGAATCCAGCCTATACTTCTCAACTCTTTCCTGTCTGTGGGGAGAAGAACAAAGCGAGAGACAGAAAGTACGAATGTTCATGCGGATTCAACACGCATCGTGATCGGGTTGGAGCCATCAATATCATGCGTCAACCTGTGGCAGATGGTAACAGTCTGTCAGCCTAAGATGCTAGACGCACTGTCTTAGGACGGGCTGATGAGACAGCCCTGAACTTGGGGGAACTACGGATAGCAGAAATGCACTTCCGACTACCACCCAAGAATCCCACTGGTACCAAAGGTGTCAGCTTGCCCTTTTAGGAGTGGGAATCTCAATAATCTGAGAATCAATGCAGCAAAGAAGAGGAGAAGAATCAATGAAACGAATCGTACTTTACTTGTTCGCTCTGGCGCTTCTCTTGGCCGCCTGTTCCGCTTCGGGACAGCCCGAGGCAAACGGGGAGATGACCGCTACGGTCAAACGGGTGGTGGACGGCGACACGTTTGAGCTGGCGAGCGGGGAAAAGGTGAGAATGATTGGAGTCGACACGCCGGAGACGGTCAAGCCTAACCATCCGGTCGAGCCATATGGCAAGGAAGCCAGCAACTACACCAAAGAGCTTTTGACAGGGAAAAAAGTGACGCTCAAGTTTGACGTGGAGCCGTACGACAAATATCAGCGGCTGCTCGCTTATGTGTATATGGAAGACGGGACGTTCGTCAATGAAAAGCTGGTGCGGGACGGCTACGCGCGCATCATGACGATTCCGCCGAATGTCGCCAAGGCCGATGTGTTTCTGGCAGCGGAGCGCGAGGCGCGGGAAGCCAATCGCGGGCTGTGGGGCCTAGATCCTGACGGCAAGGACGCGGGCAAAAAGCCAGCGGACAAAAAATCAGCAGACAAAGAAACGGGCAAGTCCGCCGCGAAGCCTGGCAAACCAACGGACAGTGACCGCGATACGCCGCCAGAAGGCAAAGCGATCAAAGGCAACATCAACGCCAAGGGCGAAAAAATTTATCACGTCCCCGGCTCCGCCAGCTACGAGCAGACGAAGGCCGAGATGTGGTTCGCAACAGAAGAAGAGGCGCAAGCTGCCGGGTTTCGCGCTCCCAAACGCTAGGCGGGTTTGCTGTCTGCGAGGGGCTGCCGGAGCGAGCGGATGTCCCCGACCATCCAGCAAGGCGCCCGAAGAGAGGCAAGAGCAGTTCGCCGACATACCGCATGAGCGGGGCGCTGGATGAAGCGCATTTCTGATTCGTTTGCCGACAGGGAAGGTGGGGAATTTTTATGAACGTGATTATTGTGGATGACGAGCCGCTTGCTCTTCGCCATATGGCCCGGATGCTCGCGCGCGTGGGCGGTCTGAACATTCAGGGGCAGAACCGGGAGCCGCGGATGGCTCTGGATAAAATCGTCCAAGCACCCCCGCAGGCCGTGTTTCTCGACATCCAGATGCCTGAGCGAAACGGAATCGAATTGGCCGAACGAATCTTGCAGGAGCATCCGGATACCGCGATCATCTTCGTCACCGCCTACGATGAATACGCGATCAAGGCATTCGAGCTGAACGCCTTGGACTATTTGTTAAAGCCGATTCAGTACGACCGCCTGTAAAAAACGATCGAGCGGCTTTTCAAAAGCAGGCCGCCTCAGCCAGCGAGCGTCCTGCAGGCTGGGACTGGCTTCCTTCGCTGTTTTCGCTCCTTGCAAATGGAGCAGGCTGGAAGAGAGCAGGTGACGATTCGCTGGAAAACGGTCAAGGGGCAGGAAGTATTCGCCTTTTTGCTGCATCACAGGGGAACGGTCGTCAAAAAGCAGGTGCTGCTCGACCAGCTCTGGCCGGACATCGACTGGAAGAAAGGCATTACGCAGCTCTATACGACCGTGTACCCAATCAGAAAAATATTGAATGAAGAAGGACTGGCGATCCAGATTGTAAATTGTGATGAAGGATATTTGTTGGAGATGAACGGAACGAGGCTGGACGTGTCTGAATGGGAAGCAGCGCTCGACGGCGCGCCGGAGCTGACTGGCGAAACCGTGGACGGGCATTTGCGGCTGTCGCAGCAATACAGGGGAGACTATTTGGCGGACCACCATTACCGATGGGCGGAAACAGAACGAAGCCGGCTTCGCGGAAAAATTTTGCAGCATGCCCATCGCCTCGCCCGGTGCCGAAGCACTATATCCATCGGCATATTGCCCAGATCGGCTTGCACATTCCAAAAGAAGAGCGGGAGAAAACAAAAAAGCTGTTTTACGAGGCTTCCGGCGACTTGCCGAACAGCTTTGAAACGCGTTGGCTGCATCCGGACGGGAGAAGCATCGAGCTGAGCGTCATGAAGGTTCCCGTCGACATCGCGGGAGAATTGATGGGGACGCACATCATCATCAAAGACATCACGGAAGAAAATGACCGCTCGTTCATTACCGATATTTCGCAAAGCCAAAACGACCGGGCAATCGTGTCCACGATCATCGCCATGGCGCAAAACCTCAAGCTCGACGTCATTGCGGAAGGGATCGAGACGAAAGACCAACTGGACATTTTGACGGAGAATGACTGCAAAAAATCCAGGGCTACTACTTCGCCTGCCCCCTGTCAGCGGACGATGTGGAGAAAATGTTTTTCATGCCTTCGCGCCTTCTGGACAGTCGCAAGTAGCTGGGCTGGCAGGCGGCTTCTTTTCAGCGGCAAAAACTTCGACGAGGGCGTTTGCCGTGCGCTTTGGGCCAACCTGTGATTTCGGGTTGGCCTCGATTTTTACGGGGCGAAGGTTGTGGGCAGAAAAGTGGGAAGATTTTTATTACAGACGGTTGACAAACCAAAAATTCTGTTATTAAATAATGGCGAAAGCGCTTTAATTAACAATCAACAACGAAATGTCAAAAGAGGGCCTCCCAGATGGCGAATGCATTTTTTTCTAATCACGTCACAATTCCTTCTGTCAGGGACCTGCGCCATTTTCAGTTTGCATTGCAGAGTGAGGCGCCCATCATCCTGCTCTCGGATGTCCATATCGGCAATCTGAAGAGCTTGACGCAAAAGTGCCACGAAGCGCGGAAAAAAGTGATTGTGCACGTAGACTTGATCGGCGGGTTGAACAAAGACCAAATCGGCATCAAGCTGCTCAAAGATTTGTTTCAGGTGGACGGACTCATCTCCCCGAATGCCAAGATCGTCAATCGGGCAAAAGATGTCGGCCTGATCGGGATTCATCGCTTCTTTTTGCTCGACTCGCGCTCGCTGGAAAACGGCTTGAAGGGTCTTGAAATGAGCGAACTCGATGCGATTGAGATTCTCCCGGGTCCTTTTGCCAAGCAGTTTGTGAACCAGTTCCGCGCCGTGAAAAATGTCCCGATTCTCGCAGGTGGCTTTATCGATTCGGCAGAAGTCGTTCACGAGCTGTTCGCAGCCGGAATCAACGGTGTGACAACAAGCAAGCGTGAACTTTGGAACATACGCGACAACAAAATACGTTAACGGGTTATGTGTAGATGCGAAACCCTACAGAGAGTTAGTGCGAAAAGGCGCTAACTCTGTGTAGGGTTTTTTGTTTTGGAAAGGGGGTGGTGCAGCGAACGAGCGTGCAAGGGCAAAGCGAAAAACAAATCAAAGGAGGCAACCGAATGGCGGTCATTCAGTTTTTGATCCAGTTGGGCCCATCTGTTATGATGCCGATTATTTTCTTTATTTTGGCGATGATCTTTCGGGTGAAAGTCGGGCAAGGCTTCAAGGCAGCGATGCTGGTAGGGATCGGGTTTGTCGGCATCAACCTCGTAATCGGCCTGTTATTGGGAACGCTGGGCCCGGCAGCAGAAGCGATGGTAAGTCGCTTTGGCCTGTCGCTGACGGTCGTTGACCCGGGCTGGCCTGTCGGTGCGACAATTGGCTGGGGGACGCCGATTGTCCCGATCGTTGTTTTCAGTGCTGTTCTCTTGAATATTTTGTTGCTAATGTTGAAATGGACAAAGACAGTCAACATCGACATTTTCAACTATTGGCATTTCATGCTGACAGGCGGTGTCGTGTATGCGGCAACTAACAGCATCGCAGTTGGCACGATCGCTGCACTCATTCACTTCCTGATCGCGATTGTGATTGCGGACATTACGGCGCCGAAAATCCAGAAAGAGTTCGACTTGAAAGGCGTCTCCTTTGCTCATGCCACATCGGCGATTTACGTGCCCATCGGCATCGCGGTGAACTGGATCATCGAGAAAATTCCCGGTTTGCGGGACATCAAGGCCGATCCGGAGGAAATCACCAAAAAATACGGCGTGATGGGCGAACCGCTCACGCTTGGTACGATTCTCGGGGTGTTGCTCGGCATCCTTGCCGGGTTCGGAATTGCGGAAATTTTGACACTCGGCATTCAAGTAGCGGCGGTGATGGTTCTCTTGCCTGCGATGATCAACGTGCTGGTCGAAGGGCTGGAGATCGTGCGGCAGGCGGCGGAACAGTTTTTGAAACAGCGTTTCCCGGACCGCGAGTTTTACATCGGCTTGGATACGGCTCTCTTGATCGGCAATCCGGCTGTGCTGGCTACTGGGCTGCTGCTCATTCCCGGGGCGCTGGTCCTCGCGATTTTGTTGCCTGGCAACAAAGTGCTGCCTTTTGTCGATCTGGCTTCGCTCGTGTTCTTGATCCCGATGGCGGCACCGTATTTGAAAAAGAATCTCGTTCGTCTGTTCGTCTCAGGGCTGGTCATGGTCGCGTTCGTGCTGTACGCGGGAACAAGCATTGCGCCGCTGTACACAACCGCTGCGAATCTCGTCCATGTTTCGCTGCCTGAGGGTGTCAGCGCCACAACCGAGTTGGCCAACCTGGTCGGGGGAGCAACGACTCCGCTCGGCTGGATTCTCATCAAACTAGCTTCAATTTTTGCATGAAACCAGTAAGGGGGAGAGAACGTGGCACCATTTTTGATTGGGATTGACAACGGAGGAACAGTCACGAAAGCAGCTGTCTACACGGTGGACGGACGGGAGCTGGCGGTTTCCAGCAGAAAGACCGTCATGATCATGCCACAGCCTGGCCATACCGAGAGAGACATGGAAGAACTGTGGAAAGCGAATGTGTCCGTCATAAAAGAGGTGCTGGCAAAGTCGGGCATCGATCCTAAAGAAGTGGCGGGCGTGGCTGTCACGGGACACGGCAACGGACTGTACCTCGTCGACGCAGCAGGAAAGCCGGTTGGCAACGGCATCGTCTCGACGGATACCCGCGCCAAGCACCTTGTCGAGCAGTGGTATCAGGACGGAACGGCGGAACGCGTCCTGCCGAAGACGATGCAATCGATCTGGACAGGCCAGCCTGTGGCGCTCTTGGGTTGGCTGCAAGCGAACAGACGCGAAGCGCTGGAAAGGGCACGCTGGATTTTGATGTGCAAAGACTTTATCCGCTATCGGCTGACAGGCGAAGCGTATGCAGAGGTGACGGACATCTCCGGCACCAACCTGTTCAACATCAAGGATGTATCCTACGACGATGAACTGCTCGCCGAATTTGGTTTGCAAGGCATCGCGGAAAAGCTGCCGCCCGTCAAATACTCCGCTGACATTTGCGGCTATGTGACGGAGCAGGCGGCGAAAGAAACCGGGCTGGCGGTAGGGACACCTGTAGCGGGGGGATTGTTCGACATCGATGCGTCGGCGATTGCCTCTGGCGTCACCGATGAGGATAAATTGTGCGTCGTAGCTGGCACATGGAGCATCAACGAATACATCACGAAAGAGCCAGTCGTCGACAAAGCGTTGTTCATGACGTCCATCTATTGCATCCCCGGCTATTGGCTGACGCTGGAGGGCAGTCCGACTTCGGCGAGCAATCTGGAGTGGTTCACCAACGAATTTTTCAGCCAGGAACACGACGCGGCGCTCAAGCAGGGCATTACCGTGTATGAGCTGTGCAACCAGATGGTAGCAAGCACGAAGCCGGAAGATTCCCACATCGTCTTCTTTCCGTTTTTGTTCGGCTCCAACGTGGACGCCAACGCCAAAGCGTGCTTTATCGGCCTGAATGGCTGGCACACCAAAGCGCATATGGTCAGAGCCTTGTACGAAGGAGTCGTGTTCGGTCACCGCCAGCATATCGACAAGCTGCTCGTCCACCGCTCCCGGCCAAAGGCGGTGCGCCTGGCGGGAGGGGCCACGAGGTCGGAAGAGTGGATGCAAATGTTCGCTGACGTTTTGCAGCTGCCTGTCGAGGTGGTCGAAGGCACAGAGCAGGGAACGCTTGGCGCTTCCATCTGCGCCGGGGTGGCAACGAAGCACTTCGATTCGTTCTCGCAAGCGGCAGAGTCGATGGTGAAAGTCAGCAAAACGTACACGCCACAAGAACAACATAGAGACATCTACGAGCAAAAGTACCAGGCGTATTTGGAAGTGCTGGAAGCATTGCAGCCGTTGTGGAAAAAACTTTCGTGAAGGATGGAGCAGACATGGATTTTGGCATCAAAGGAAAAAGCGCGATTATTACCGGAGCCTCAAGGGGCGTAGGCCGGGCGATTGCCTTGGCGTTGGCGGAAGAGGGCGCAAAAGTCATCATCAATTACAACCGCAGCGCAGACAGTGCAAATGAAGTAGTCGAACTGATCCGGGAACAAGGCGGCGAGTGCATCGCCATCCAGGCCGATCTCGGCCAAAAGGCAGACTGCGACCGACTGATGACTGAAGCGACCGCCGCATTTGGCAGCGTGGATATTTTGATCAACAATGCAGGCGTATGGCCGAAAAACTGGGTGACCGACATTTCCCTGGAAGAATGGAATCACACGATGGATGTCAATTTGACGTCGGTGTTTCTCACCTGCCAAAGCTTCGTCAATCATTTGCTCGCTGAAAACCGCCGAGGAAAAATTTTGAATGTGACTTCGCAGGCTGCTTTCCACGGCTCGACGACAGGTCATGCGCACTACGCCGCCAGCAAAGCAGGAGTGGTTGCGTTCACGATTTCGCTTGCCCGCGAGGTGGCGAAGCAAGGAATCAATGTCAATGCGCTCGCGCTCGGCATTGTGGAGACGGATATGATCAAGGCCGATCTGGAACAGAAAAAAGACTACTACGTCAGCCGGATTCCGCTGGGACGGGTGGCCAAACCGGAAGAAATCGCGGATATCGCCGCTTTCCTCGTCTCCGAGAAAGCGAACTACATCACCGGAGCCACGATGGACGCCACTGGCGGCATGTTGATGAGATAGAAGCACGAGAGAGGATAGGAGGAAGCAAGATGTTGACCACACTGCGTGAAGTAGCAAACGATGCACGAAAAAATCAATACGCCGTTCCGGCTTTTGACTGCGTAGGCGATATTATGGTGCGTACCATTCTCGATACGGCGGAGCGGCTGCAATCGCCCGTCATCCTGATGTGCCTGGAGCACAACCTGCGAGAGCCGAAAGGGTTCGTCTACCTGGCGGAATACATCAAGGCAGTCGCCCCTTTTTACAACATCCCGATCGTTTTGCACCTGGATCACGCGATGGACGTCGATCTCGTCCAGGAAGCGATCCGCTACGGCTTTACTTCGGTGATGATCGATGGGTCGAGTCTGCCGTTTGCCGACAATGTCGCGCTGACCAGGCAAGTGACAGACTTGGCTCGCCCGCACGGAATCAGTGTAGAGGCTGAGCTGGGACATGTGGGCGGAAACGAGCTGGGCGGCGCGTACGGCACAGAGTCGAAACTGACAGAGCCGTATCAGGTGGCTGAGTTTGTCGAGCGAACAGGTGTCGATGCCTTGGCTGTCTCCATCGGGACGGCGCACGGTGTCTACACGGCAGAGCCGAACCTGAACGTGGAAAGAATGCAGGAAATCAACCAAGCAAGCCCGGTTCCGCTCGTCCTGCACGGCGGTTCGGGAACGCCGGATGCCCAAGTGCAAGCAGTGGTCAAACACGGGATCAGCAAAGTAAACTTGTACGCCGATTGCCGGATTGCGATGGCAAAAGGCGTGAAGCGGGCTGCCGCTGAAATGACCAGAATCGACCCGTTGCCGGAAGAGATGTTCCTTCCGATCAAGCAGGAGCTGGAGCAAACGGTAGAACACAAAATTCGCATGCTAGGTTCTCTGGGCAGAGCGTAAGAGATATAGGAGTGAGAGAGATGAAAGTTTTGGCGATTGCCGATCGGTTTATTCCTTCCCGCGAGATGGGAGAAGGACTGCAAGAGTTGGAAAAGCTCGGTTTTCAGGTAGAGGTGCGGGAATGGCAGCACAACTCGCTGGAAGAATTGCAAAAAGACAATCTGGCGGTGGAGCTGCACGGGCCGGAAGCGGTGACCATGCCAGACAGCGTCTTTGCCGGAATCGAGCAATATGACGTGCTTGTCGTTCAATTTGCCCCCGTCTCTGCGAAAGTGATCGCGGCGGCAAGCAAGCTGAAAGTCATCGGAATTTTGCGCGGCGGCACCGAGAACGTCGCGATTGAGGCTGCCAAAGAGCGCGGCGTTAGCGTCCTGAATACGCCAGGCCGAAATGCCCGCGCCGTAGCGGAGTTTACGCTTGGCCTGATTCTTTCCGAGGTGCGCAACATCGCCCGTTCCCACGCTGCGCTCAAGCAAGCGGAATGGCGAAAGTCTTTTCCGAACAGCGAAGCGATTCCCGAGCTGTTTGCAAAAAAAGTCGGCCTGATCGGATACGGCAATGTCGGTCAGTTGATCGCCGGATTTCTCACCGCCATGGGCTGCGAGATTCTCGTGTACGATGAGTACATCGAGCAAGTGCCGGCTCCGTATCGCAAAGTGGCGCTCGACGAACTGTTGCAGCAAGCCGATATCGTTTCCTTGCATTTGCGGCTGACAGAAAAGACTCAGCATTTTATCGGGGAGCACGAGCTTGCGCAAATGAAGCCGAACGCAGTTCTGATCAATACGGCGCGCTCCGGGCTGATTGATGAAAAAGCATTGGTGGCATACCTGCAAGCAGGCCGGATTGCCGGAGCCGCTTTGGACGTGTTTGACAATGAGCCGCTGGCAGCGGATGATCCGTTGTTGCATCTCGACAATGTGACCATTACACCGCACATGGCGGGCAGTACGCGCGATGCCTTCACGAACAGTCCGAAACAGATGGCGGGCTACTTGGCCAACATCGTCCGCAAAGAGCGGAACGTCCCTGTTGTAAACGAAGTATTACCTCAACTGTAACAAGCTTCCAAAAGCCTTTGCTCATCGGTTTCGCCGCGAGCAAAGGCTTTGTTTTTTCACCGAGAAAAAGGATTGACTTGTCAGACGATTCGCTATAAGATTAACTTAATTAACGATCATTAAGTAAAAGTGTCACACAAACAAAAGGGGGGTATCCATGACGACGAGAGACAAAATCAAGGCAGTTGCCCTGACCCAGTTTGCCAAGGGCGGGTATGAAGGGACGCCGCTGTCGGCCATTACAAAAGAAGTCGGGGTGACAACTCCGGCCGTGTACGCGTTTTTTGGCAGCAAGGAAGACTTGTTTTTATCGATTTTCGAAGATGTTTTGTCCAACCATTACCACTCGGTCAAAAGCGCGATTGAACAAGCGCAGGACGGCACCGTGGAAGAGCGGCTGTACCAGATTTTGCGCGGCGCCTTTACGTATCACGTCAGCCAGGAAGAAGAGACGATTTTTTACAAACGCGCGATGATGTTTCCGCCTGCGTCGCTTGAGGACAAGCTGAAAGAACGCTTCGGCGCGACAGAGGAGATGCTGACGCAGGAAATCCGCGCTTTGCTTGCGGAAGGAATCGCGGCGGGCGCAATCGCAGACCGTCCGCTTGACGATCTGTTGGACGGCTTTTTGTGCCTGATGGATGGACTGTTTTTGCAATTGCTCTACTATGACGAGTCGAAGTTTGAGCACAAGCTGCAAAACATCTGGAAGCTGTTCTGGAGTGGAATCGCCGGATCATAAAAAGACAGATACCGAACCTGGGGGTTAGATGACATGGAAGAGGCGAACAACAAGAAAAACGACTACGAACGCGAGCCGGTCCCACTCGCCTTGCGAAAAGGGTGGGTTCCGCTCAGCCTCGTCTGGATCGCCATCGGCATTGATATCTCATCAATGCTGCTCGGCGCGCAGCTTGGCTCTGGAATGAATTTTTGGGACGCCATCTGGGCGGTTATGCTCGGCTCCTTGCTTTTGGGGATCATGGGGGCCGTATGTGCTTACATGGGCGCAGCCACTGGCTTGTCGACTGCGATGATTACCCGCTACGCCTTCGGGGAGTACGGGGCGCGCCTGATTTCCGCCATCATCGGCATTTCCTTGCTGGGCTGGTTTGGCGTACAGGCCGGATTTTTTGCCCAAAATGCCCAGACAGCGCTTTCTTCCGTTTTGGGCATTGAAATGGACCAGGCAGTTCTCTCGGTCATTGGCGGACTGCTCATGATGTCTACCGCCATATACGGCTATCGAGCATTGGAAAAGCTCAGCTCCTGGGCTGTTCCGCTAATGGTCATCTTAATTGTTACTTCTATTGTTTTGACTATTCAAAATCATCCGTTTTCGCAAATGGCGCAGACTGGGTTGTCCGGAGAGCCGCTGTCCTTCGGGATGGCTGTCTCGCTCGTAATCGGCATCTTCGTCGTCGGGACGATTATCACGCCTGACGTTGCCAGATGGGCGCGGACGCGAAAAGATGCGATGCTCGCCTCGTTCGTCGGTTTTTTTGTCGGCAACAGCTTCATGATCGTCGTGGCGATCATTTTGTCGAAAGCGATGGGCACGAGCGACCTGACGACGATCTTTTTGGCGCTCGGGTTGGGCATCCCCGCGATTTTGGTCATCACGCTCGCGCAGTGGACGACGAATACGAGCAACCTGTATTCCTCATCGCTCGGCTTTTCCGTCGTCTTCAGCAAAACGCCCAAGGTATGGATTACGCTGATTGCCGGCCTGTTTGCCACGGCTCTTGCCTACATGGGCATTTACGATCGGTTTATTACGTTCCTGTCGTTCATCACGATGCTGATTGCGCCCGTCGGGGGAATTTGCATCGCCGAATATTACTTCGTCAACCGTGCGGCTTTTGCTTTTGACAAAGCGCATCGCATGTTGATTGCCCGCTCGCTGGTGTCGTGGCTGCTCGCTTCGTTCATCGCTTACTGCACAACGGCGGCTCCCGATGGCTTGGGGTTGTTTCATTTGACGACGGTTCCGGCGCTCGACGGCTTTTTGTGCGGCGTGTTGTTCCAGGTTGCTTTTGGAGTAGCCAGCCGCAGGAAGCAACAAGCCGAGGAAGCAGCCACAAAAGGATAATGCACACGTACACGCAGAAAGGAAGATACGCATGAGATACATTGACGCACAAGCGATCGAGGACATTGCAGCAGGCGCAGCCGTTTTGGGAACAGGAGGGGGCGGCGATCCGTACATCGGCAAAATGATGGCGTTGCAGGCGATTGAAAAGTACGGCCCGATTCCGCTCATGACGGTAGATGAGCTGGACGACGACGCGCTCGTCGTGCCTTCCAGCATGATCGGGGCACCTACGGTCATGGTGGAGAAAATTCCGGCGGAAGGCATGGTGACGCAAGCCCTCGAATTTATCGAGCAAGCGTTGGGGAAAAAGGTGGCGGTAACGATGCCGATTGAGGTCGGCGGGGTCAACTCGATCATTCCGCTGGTCGTTGCGGCGGAAAAAGGCATCCCCGTCCTCGATGCAGATGCGATGGGCAGAGCTTTTCCGGAGGCGCAAATGGTCACCTTTTACCTGGACGGACTGGCTCCGGCTCCAACCGCGATGACAGATGAGCGCGGCAACGGGATCGTGATGTATCCGGTAGACGGCGTCATGTCGGAGAGGTTCGCGCGCAGCGTGACCATCCAGATGGGCGGCTCTGCGGCGATGTGCGACTATCCGCTGTCGGGCAAACAGGTGAAACAAAGCGCCATTCCAGGCACGCTGACCTTGGCGCAGGAGATCGGCGCCCTGTTGCGCACCGCGCGCAGCCAGGAGACGAGCCCGGTGCGTATGCTTCTGGACAAGCTTGGCGGATTTGAATTGTTTGCGGGCAAAACCGTCGACATTAGCCGCCGGACAGACAGCGGCTTTACAAAAGGCCAGGCGACTTTTGACGGGATCGACCACGATCGCGGACGCCAAATGATTCTCGGCTTTCAAAACGAGCACCTCGTCGCGCTGGAAAACGGTCAACCGCTTGCGACCACGCCTGACTTGCTCGCTGTCCTGGACAAAGAGACAGGCATGCCGATCACGACAGAAGGCTTGAAATACGGCGCGCGCGTCTCGATTGTGGCATTCCCGTGCCATGCCAAATGGCGGACGGCCAAAGGCATCGAGACAGTGGGGCCGCGCTACTTCGGGTACGATTTTGACTATGTGCCTGTGGAACAACTGGTTGCAAAGAGAGGGGAAAAGGCATGAGCTACCGGATTGGAATTGACGTAGGCGGGACGAATACAGACGCGGTGCTGCTGGATGAACAGCTGCAAGTCGTCCACGAGGTGAAATCGCCGACCACAGCAGATGTCAGCTCGGGTATTTACGAAGCGCTGCGCCGCGTTGTGGCCGAAAGCGGAGTCAATCCGCAGCATGTTCGGTACGCCATGCTCGGAACGACGCATTGCACCAATGCGATTGTAGAACGCAAGCGCTTAAACCGCGTGGGCACCATCCGCATCGGAAAGCCAGCCACGACAGCCGTTCGGCCGATGATGGGCTGGCCGGAAGACTTGCGGGCCGCCGTAGGCGAGAACTGGCATATGGTGTCTGGCGGATACGAATACGACGGTCGGACAATCGTTCCTTTGGACGAGGAAGAAATCCGCAGCGCCTGCCGCTCGATGAAAGGCGACGTGGAGACGATTGCGATTTCCGGCGTCTTTTCTCCGGCCAATGCGGATCAGGAAAAGCGGGTGGCGCACATCGTCCGCGAAGAGCTGGGCGAATCTATCTCGATCTCCGTGTCGCATGAGATCGGCAGCATCGGCCTGTTGGAACGGGAAAATGCGACGATCTTGAACGCAGCCCTCATCCAGACGGCAAAAATGGTGGCAGAAGGTTTCCGCGAGGCGCTCGGCAAAAACGGGATTGAACATGCGGGAATCTTTTTCGGACAAAATGACGGGACATTGATGTCGCTCGTGTATGCGATTCGCTACCCGATTTTGACGATCGCTTGCGGTCCGACGAACTCGATCCGCGGCGCGGCTCATCTGTCCGGGCGAAAAGACGGGCTGGTCGTCGATGTCGGCGGAACTACGACGGATATCGGCGTTCTGATCAACGGTTTCCCACGTCAGTCTTCGCTTGCCGTCGACATCGGGGGGATTCGTACCAATTTCCGCATGCCGGACATTCTCTCCGTCGCAATCGGAGGCGGCACGATTGTTCGCCGATCCGGCGAGGAAATCAAGCTTGGTCCGGACAGCGTAGGCTACCAGTTGCGCAATCGGGCATTGATCGTCGGCGGGGATACGATGACCGCGACAGATGTAGCAGTCGTCATGGGCCGCTTGGACTGGCCGGGGGCGAAAGTAGCAGGCATCGACCGGGCTTTTTGCCAGCAGGTAGACGCTCAATTGGTCGCAGCCGTGGAGGATGCGATTGATCGGATGAAGACGAGCCCGACTCCGGTCCCTGTCATTCTCGTCGGCGGCGGCAGCGTCTTGCTGCCTGATCAGATGAAAGGCGTCTCGGAAGTGATCAGGCCGAAACATTTTGGCGCAGCGAATGCGATCGGAGCGGCGCTCGGTCAAGTCAGCGGGCAAATCGAAAAAATATACGCGCTGGACGAGCAGACGAGAGAAGCAGCACTGGCGGATGCAAAAGCCGGAGCGATTCGCGAGGCAATTGCCGCAGGAGCTGATCCGCAGTCATTGGAAATCGTTCATATGGAAGACATCCCGTTGGCGTATTTGCCGGGGAATGCCTTGTTGATTCGCGTAAAAGCGGCAGGGCTTTTGCAGGCATGACCACAAAGCTGATCGCATGACGAGCAAAAACAGGAGCTGACAACAGGCTCCTGTTTTTTTGCATTCCGGGACATTTATCACGCCTTCTGGGTAGGTGGCATATCGTATTCATGACAAACCGGAAAAATCACATGGAGGAGGGCATCCTGCTTGTACCCGCAAACACGTAACTGGTTTCCCTACGTAAGTCCATACGATCCTTGCCCGCCGATTCGGGTGAAAACATACTCGGTGCCGCCACAATTGTTTATCACATTCCAGCCCCCTGATTTGCCCCAAAATTCTCCAGCCGAAGCTTTGCGCACGGGTGTATTGTGGCCGTCTCTGTACAGCCCGTACGACCCGAGGATGGATCACTTAGGAAGAGGGGGAGGGGGTTCCCATGGCACCTGAACAACGAGGAAAAGAATACTACGCTCTGTTGCAAAGGCTGCAAGAGATCGATTTCGTCCTGGTCGAGCTGAATCTGTATCTCGATACGCATCCTACCGATATGAACGCGATAGAGCAGTTCAACCAGCTCACGGAAAAGCGCTGGGCGCTGGCGAATGAGTATGAAAAGTTGTACGGCCCCTTGCAAGGGTTCGGACGCAGCTATTCCGGATATCCGTGGCAGTGGAATGACGAGCCTTGGCCATGGCAAGTGTAGAAATGAGGGGAAAATAACCGATGTGGATTTATGAGAAAAAGCTGCAATATCCGGTTCGCGTCAGCAAGTGCGACGTGAAAATGGCAAAATATTTGACCGAGCAGTACGGCGGGGCAGACGGAGAGCTGGCAGCAGCGCTGCGCTACATGAACCAGCGCTACACGATCCCGAACAAAGTAATCGGTCTCTTGACAGACATTGCCACGGAAGAGTTTGCCCACCTGGAAATGATTGCGACGATGGTGTATAAGCTGACCAAAGACGCGACTGTCGAGCAGTTGGAAGAAGCCGGGCTTGGCGCCCATTACGCCAACCACGACAGAGCGCTGTTTTACAACAATGCGGCAGGCGTGCCGTGGACGGCAACCTACATCGCGGCCAAGGGCGATCCGATCGCCGACCTGTATGAAGATATCGCCGCAGAGGAAAAAGCGCGGGCCACGTACCAATGGCTGATCGACATGACAGACGATGTGGATTTGCAGGACAGTCTGAAATTTTTGCGCGAAAGAGAAATCGTCCACTCCTTGCGCTTCCGTGAAGCCGTGGAGATTTTGAAGGAAGAACAAGGCCGCAAGACGATTTTTTAAGCAAACAGCCAGCGGGAAGACGACTAAGAACGCAAAAGAGAGCGAAAAGCTCTCTTTTTTTGTTAAACATCCACGATAACGGGCAAGGTCAACATCGCATCTTTCCTTTTCACGAAGGGGAAAGTGATTATGTACCGGATCAAGCCAATTTTGGAGAATAAACATCGACCAGGGAAAACATGATAAGTTTGTCCATAAACAAAAGCAGTGGAATGGAGGCTTCCAATGAATCCCTTTGCAAACAATAATCAAATCGCACAACAATTGGCCAAATGCGAGCAGCTCATTGCGCAACTGATCCAGCAGACACAACAAGCATCAGCCCAGTATCAACAGCTTTTGCAGCAAGAACAAAAAAATGCAATGGCGCTCGAACAAATTGCGCAAAGAGAGCATCAAGCGGCACATATGATTCAGACAGCACTTCAAGGACATGACATCGCCATTCAACAAATGCAGCAAATCGCCAACATTTGCAGGCAGGCGGGTTTGTCTGTCCATCAATCCGTCTCAAATGTCCCGCTGTCTTTGCAGCAACAAACACAAGGATACGGAAGCCAGCCGCAACATTAATCGCTGCGGTCAATCCCCTCAAGAGCACCGGGTTCAGAGCGCGGCGAATAAATGGCCTGTTTCAGGGCACAATGTGGGATGACTGAATTTGGAAAGGAGCCGTTTTCGGTGAAAACCAAACGATTGATTTTCCGCTTGTTCCTGCTGATTGCCATCGCGGCGCTCGTCGAGTGGTTCGTCTATGCGAAAAACGATGCACAGACGAATGTCATGGTAGAACAGCCGCAGGCTCACCAGGCTGCGCCTACGCTCCAGGTTACGCATACGCTCACGCAAGATGACCTGGAACTCAAGCTGGCTGTCACCAACTTTACCTTTTCTCTGGAGAACATGGGAAAAGAAAACAAGCAGGGAGAAGGCCATGTCCATCTGTACCTGGATGGGAAAAAAATCGCAAAAGTGTTTGAAGCAAGCTATGTCTTGAAAGACATCCCGAGTGGCAAGCACGAGATTACGGTCGAATTGGCCCACAACAACCACGAGTCGTATGGAGTATCCGAGCGCTTCAACATCGAGGTCAAGCCTTGATTCGCGTCCAAGCCTAAGTGGTCAGACTCCATAGAAAAAAGCCGACAGAAAAGCGCCAATGGCACTCGATTTGTCGGCTTTTTTCATTAGCGCATTTGCACTTTGACTTGCGCCTGTTGGTCAGGCAAGGCAATGACGAGCGTCGGATACGAGATCGCTTGC